>DATKDF010000054.1:0-19785 GCA_035512795.1 Vicinamibacterales bacterium | reverse complement strand
GGCGAGAAACAACGGGTCGTCATCGCATCGGCTCTGGCTCAACTGTCGCGAGACGACGGAGGCATCGACCCGCAGGCGCTGCTTCTGCTCGACGAACCGACGACGTCGCTCGACCTCCGCTATCAGCTGGAGATTGCCTCGGTGTTGCGACGGCTGCACGACCAGGGCCTGACGATCATCTTCTCGACCCACGACCTGCGGCTTGCCGCGTCGCTCGCGACGACGATCGTGCTGCTCGGCCGGGGCACGGTGCTCGGATCGGGCACGCCCCGTGACGTGCTCACCGCCGGCGCCATCGCGTCGCTTTACGAGATCGACGAAGCGATCGCCGCGCCCCTGGTGCCCGCATGAGCGGCTCGCCTCTCCGGCGCGGTGTGCCCATCGTGGCCGGCTGCTTCGCGGCGTTGGCCGTGGCGGTGCTCACGGCACCGCTCATCGGCTCGACACCCATCAGCCTCGTGCGCGCGTTCGATCGCACACTGCCCTTCGCCGACAACGTCGATGCGCAGATCTTCTTCATCGCGCGCCTGCCGCGGGCGCTGGCCGCAGCGCTCGTCGGCGCAACGCTTGCCGCCGCCGGCGTGGTCTTCCAGGGCCTGCTGCGCAATCCGCTCGCCACGCCCTATACCCTCGGCGTGTCGGCCGGCGCCTCGCTCGGCGCGATGGTCGCCATCACGTTCGACCTGTCGCTGCCCATCGGCGGCGTCGCGCCGGCCGCCCTGACGGGCGCGTCGCTGGCCGTCCTCGTCGTCTACTGGCTGGCGACGATGCGTCACCGGGGGTTTTCGACGACGGTGCTGCTCCTGGCCGGGGTGACGCTGAACGCGTTCTTCTCGGCGCTCATCCTGTTCGTCCAGTACATCGGCGACTTCGCACAGACGTACCGCGCGCTCCGGTGGCTCATGGGCGACCTCGACGTGGCCGGCTACCGGCCGATCCTGACGGCGCTGCCGCTCGTGATCGTCGCGCTCGGCGTGTTCGCCTGGCTCGCCCGCCCGCTCAACCTGCTCAGCATGGGGGCCGATGCGGCCGCCACGCGCGGCGTCAACGTCGAACGCGCGCAACGCGCCGCGTTCTTCGGCGCGTCGCTCGCGACCGGCGCGGCGGTCTCGGTCGGCGGACCGATCGGCTTCATTGGCATCATCGTGCCGCACTTCGTCCGGCTGCTCGTCGGATCGGACCATCGGCTCGTCCTGCCGGCATCGATTGGTCTGGGCGCGGCGTTTCTGGTCGCCTGCGACGCGGTGGCGCGCATCGCGCTCTCGCCGGTCGAGCTGCCGGTCGGTATTGTCACGGCGGTCATCGGCGGGCCGTTCTTTCTCTGGCTGCTCGTGAGGAAGCGATGAAGTCGATGGCCTGGCTGCTCGCGGTCGTCCTGGTGCTCGCCGTTCGGGTTGACGGGCCCGAGGGTGGGCCCGGCCATGCCCGGGATCAACACCCGCAGCGCATCATCAGTCTCGTGCCGGCGGTCACCGAGATGCTGTTCGCCATTGGCGCCGGCGACCAGGTGATCGGCATCTCGAGCTTCGACCGCTACCCGCCCGAGGCGCTGACGCGCACACGGCTCGGCGCGCTCGTCGATCCGGACGTCGAGCGCATCCTGTCGCTCCGGCCGGATCTCGTCGTGGTCTACGGCACGCAGGACGACCTCATCGCGCGGCTCTCGCGAGCCGACATCGCCCTGTTCAGCTACGAGCATGCCGGGCTCGCCGACATCACCGCGACGATCAGGCGGCTCGGCGACCGGATCGGCCGTCGCGACGAAGCGCTGCGCGTGGTCGCGGACATCGACGCGGGCATCGAGGCCGTCCGCCGCCGGATGGCGGGACGCCCGCGGCCGCGGACCGTCCTGGTCTTCGAGCGCGAACCGGGATCGCTCCGTGGCATGTTCGCGAGCGCCGGGCACGGATTCCTGCACGACATGCTCGACGTGGCCGGTGGCGAGAACATCTTCGGCGACGTGGACCGGCAGAGCCTGCAGGTATCGATGGAGGTACTGCTGGCCCGGGCGCCCGACGTCGTGATCGAGCTTCAGCCGGCCGGCGACTGGACGCCCGAACGGCTCGCCCGGGAGCGCGCCCTCTGGAACACCCTCTCGGGTCTTCCGGCCGTTCGACACAACCGCGTGCACATCCTGGTCAACAGCGCCCTGCCCGTTCCGGGCCCGCGCGTTCTCCAGGGCATCCGGTTGCTGGCCGACGCCCTGCACGCCGGCACCGGATCGAGATGAACGTCCTCCTCTCGTGGTCGTCCGGCAAGGACTCAGCCTGGGCGTTGCACATGCTGCGCCAGGACCCGTCGGTCCGCATCGTGGGCCTGCTCACCACATTCAACGAAGTGTACGACCGCGTGGCGATGCATGCCGTTCGCCGGAGCGTCGTCGACGCGCAGGCCGCGGCCGCGGGGCTGCCGCTGTGGCCCGTGCTGATTCCCTCACCGTGTCCGAACGAGGTCTATGAGGCTCGCATGCGCGAGCTGATGACGCGCGCGCACGAGGCCGGCATCAATGCCGTTGCGTTCGGCGATCTGTTCCTCGAGGACGTGCGTCAGTACCGCGAGAGCCGGATGGCCGGCACGGGCATCGCCCCGACCTTCCCGCTCTGGGCACGGCCCACGCGCGAATTGGCGCGGGAGATGATCGCCGGCGGCTTGCGGGCGCGGATCACGTGCCTGGACCCAACCAAAGTCGATCGCGCTCTCGCCGGCCACGAGTTCGACGAGTCGTTCCTCGACGCGCTTCCCCCGGACGTCGACCCCTGCGCCGAACGAGGCGAGTTCCACACCTGCTGCTACGCCGGTCCGATGTTCCGATCGCCGGTGCCGGTCGAGACGGGCGAGATCGTCGAGCGCGACGGGTACGTGTTCACCGACCTCGTCCTTGGCGGCTGAGACCGGCACTGTCAGGGCGCCGGTCGCGGGCTACCCCACGAACTCGATTGGCACCCGCTGCGGAATCAGTTTCCGCTCGAAGGCCTCGCCGAGCAACCGCTCGACGGCGCGGCGGCCGCGCTCGCCGTAGTTGAGGGTGAGCTGGTTGACGTACATGCCGACGAACGTGTCGGTGTCCTCGCGATCGAGACCTCGCCCGAACTGTTGCGCGTAATCGACGGCGGCCTCGCGGTTCTCGAGCGCACAGGCGATGCTGTCGCGCAGCATCTTCGAGATCGTCTGCATCATCTCGGGCCCGAGATCGCGCCGGATGATGTTGCCGCCAAGCGGCAGCGGCAGCCCGCCAGTCCGGTCGAACCACCACTCGCCGAGATCCACGACCTTCTCGAGACCGTCAGCCGCGTAGGTGAGCTGACCTTCGTGGATGAGCAGGCCGGCATCGACCCGGCCGTCGAGCACGGCCGCCTGGATCTGGTCGAACGGGATGATCTCGTAGTCGAACGACGGATCGTAGAGCTGCAAGGTCAGAAACGCCGACGTCAGGCGTCCCGGCACCCCGACCCTCACGCCGGCCAGCGAGGGCTGCGCGAGCGGCTGGCGCGACACCAGGATCGGCCCGTAGCGGTCGCCCATGCTCGCGCCGTGTGGCAGGAGCGCATAGCGATCCACCAGGTGCGCGTAGGCATGAAACGAGACGGCGGTCACCTCATACCGGCCCTCGAACGCGGCATGGTTGAGCGACTCGATGTCGGACAGCACCTGTTCGACTTCAATGCCATCCACTTTGACGGCGCCGCTGGCCAACCCGTAGAACATGAACGCGTCATCGGAATCGGGGCTGTGGGCAACGGTGATCTTCATCGCCTTCAGTGTAGTGCACCGACCCGGGCACTCGGGGCGGCACTTGGCGTGGTCGTCGCCGCGGGACTGGCGGCGACGCTCCTGCCCGTCCGCCAGGCCACGTCGGTCGACCCGGCGGCCGTGCTGCGAAGCGAGTAGTCGCGGGCGGTCTCAGCGCGCCGGCACCGGCGCCGTCTGACGCAGGTGCCGCACGACCGTCGTGAACTTCTCGATCGTGTAGGCGATGTCCTCGTCGGTCGTGAAGCGGCCGAGACCGAAGCGAATCGAGGCCGCGCCGGCATCGGTCGCGCCGATGGCCTGCATGACGTGCGACGGCGTCGCCGAGGCCGAGCTGCACGCCGATCCCGACGACACGGCGATGTCGCCGATGCCGATGAGGAGCGACTCGCCGTCGACACCCGTGAACGTGACGTGCAGGTTGTGCGGCAGCCGGTCGTCCAGGCACCCGTTGACGACGACGCCGTCGAGCCCCGCGCGGAGACCCTCGAGCAGCCGGTCGCGGAGCGCGCACATGTGCGGCGCTTCGGCGGCCATCTCGGCCGCGCAGATGGCGCACGCCCGGCCGAGGCCCACGATGCCGGGGACGTTCAACGTCCCGGCCCGCAACCCGCGTTCCTGTCCGCCGCCGGCGTTCCGCGTCGCGATCTCGGTGCGCTTCCGGATGTAGAGCGCCCCGCAGCCCTTCGGCCCGTAGAACTTGTGCCCGGTGAGCGACAGCAGATCGATGTGCGCCGCGTCGACGTTCAAAGGGATCTTGCCGGCCGCCTGCGCCGCATCGACGTGAAACACCGCGCCGGCCGCGTGCGCGATCGCGCCAATCGCGGCCGTGGGCTGAATCACGCCAATCTCGTTGTTGGCAACCATGACGCTCACGAGCGCCGTCTCCGTCGTGACCGCAGCCCTGAGCACGTCGAGATCCACCCGGCCGTCCGGCCGGACCGGCACGACGGTCAGCCGCCAGCCGGCACGCTCCAGGGCGTGCGCCGGCTCGAGCACCGACTTGTGCTCGATGGCCGAAACGACCACGTGACGCCGGCCCTCGGGCGCCCGCTCGGCTGCACCATGAATGGCCAGGTTGTTCGACTCGGTCGCGCCGCTCGTGAACACGATCTCGCGGGCCGCGGCGCCGATGAGCGAGGCCACGTCGCGCCGGGCCTTCTCGACCGCCTCCTGCGCGTGCCAGCCGAACGCGTGGCTCGACGACGACGGATTGCCGAACGTCTCGGTGAAAAACGGGAGCATGGCCGCGAGCACCCGCGGGTCCACCGGGGTCGTGGCGTGGTTATCGAGGTAGACGGGCGTCCGGCTCATCAGGGAAGATTCTACGACGACGCTCGCTGGAGGCCCGACCCATGACCACCAGAACGACGATGACCGCGGCCCTGCTCACCCTGGGCCTGACCCTGACCCTGGCCCGGCCCGCCGCCCGGCAGGCGCCGGACGCCGACGCCGGGTTCCTGCTGGCCGCCTGGGACACCTACGCGGCCATGCGACAGGCCTCGCCGTACCGGGCCCAATCGTGGTCGTACCTCGGCCCGACCAACATCAGCGGCCGGGCCACCGACATCGCCGTCGCCGACAGGGACGGGCGGCGCCGCATCTACGTGGGGTACGCGACCAGCGGCGTCTGGATGACCGACGACCTCGGCAAGACCTGGCAGCCGATCTTCGATGACCAGGCGACGACGAGCATCGGCGACCTGGCCGTGGCGCCGTCCAACCCGGACATCGTGTGGGTGGGCACGGGCGAGGCCAACATCTTCCGCGCGTCGATGGCCGGCGTGGGCATCTACAAGTCCACCGACGCCGGCCAGGCCTTTCAGCACATGGGCCTGACCGACACGCAGACGATCGCGCGCATCATCGTCCACCCGTCGAATGCCGACATCGTCTACGTCGCCGCGTCGGGGCACGAGTGGACCGACAACGAGATGCGCGGCCTGTTCAAGACGACCGATGGCGGCCGCACGTGGAACAAGATCCTGTACAAGAGCCCGCGCACCGGCGCGATCGATCTGGTGATGGATCCGCGTAACCCCGAGGTGCTCTACGTCGCGACGTGGCAGCGCATCCGCCGCAAGTGGAGCGACCCGCGCGTCGAGCCGGGCTACAACGAGAGTGGCGTCTTCAAGACGACCGACGGCGGCCGCACGTGGACCGACGTCGGAGAGGGTCTGCCGGCGGCCGAGCACCGGGGCCGCATCGGCCTCGACCTGGCCGCCTCGCGTCCCGACACGCTCTACGCGCTCGTCGACAACTACGAGATCGGCCGGGTGCCGCCGCCCGGGTCGCGCGACGCCTACGGCCGGCCGATGCCCCAGGGCGCCGGCTTCATCAAGGGCGCCGACGTCTACCGGTCCGACGACGGCGGCAAGCGCTGGCGGCAGACGAGCCGGTTCGACAACGACACCACGGAGTACCTCGAGCGGCACTCCGGCACTTACGGCTGGGTGTTCGGCCAGATCCGTGTGGACCCGACCAATCACGAGAAGGTCTTCATCATGGGTGTGCCGCTCAGCGTGTCGACCGACGGCGGCCGCACCTTCCAGCGCGCCGACGCCGGCCCGACGGTCAGTAACGTCGACGGCAGCCCCACCGGGCGTGTGCACGTCGATCACCACGGCCTCTGGATCGATCCGGCCGACCCGCGGATCATCTACAACGCCAACGACGGCGGCTTCTACTCGACGACCAACGGTGGCGAGTCGTGGACGTTTGCCGTGTCGGCCGCCGGTGCCCAGTTCTACAACATCGCGCTCGACACGAACACGCCGTTCTGGGCGTACGGGTCCATTCAGGACCACGGCAGTCGCCGCGGCCGGGTCGACATCTCGGGCGGCCGTGGCAGCCTCGCGGCCGTCGCGTGGGAGAACGCGCCCGGCGGCGAAGGCTCGCACCACGCCATCGATCCGGACAACCCGAACATCGTCTACACGCACGGGTTCTACGGCAACTTCACGCGGACCGATCTCGGCGCCGAGCCGCCGGCCGGCGGGCGTGGCCGGGGCCGCGGGCGTGGCGCGAGCACGCCGATTCAGCCCGACTTCGACGACGCCGAGCTGCGGGCCCAGTGGATGGCGCCGTTCGTCATATCACCGCACGACTTCGCCATCGTCTACGCCGGCTATCAACTGCTGTTTCGATCGCTCAACCGGGGCGACGACTGGACGGCGATCAGCGGCGACCTGACCGACAACGACCGGGTGCAGATGGGCGAGAACCCGTCGGCGATTCCCTACCAGACGATCGCCGCCGTCGCCGAGTCGCCCCTCCGGAAGGACGTGCTCTACGTCGGCACCGACGACGGCCGGCTGCACTCGACCCTCGACGGCGGCAAGGAGTGGACCGACATCACGTCACGGTTGCCGGTCCGGCGCTGGATCTCACGGATCGTCCCGTCGGCGCACGTCGAGGGCACGGTGTACCTGACGCAGCGCGGCCGCGAAGACGACGACTTCGCGGCGTACGTCTACCGGTCCACCGACAACGGCCGGACCTTCGAGAGCATCGTCAACAACATCCCGGCCGGACCGGTGAACGTGATTCGGGAAGACCCGCGCGATCGGAACGTGCTCTACGTCGGCACCGACTTCGGCGTGTTCATCTCGACCAACGGGGGCGCGCGCTGGGAGGTGCTCGGCGGCAACATGCCGTCCGTGCAGGTGTCGGATCTCCAGGTCCAGGAGCGCGACCTCGTTCTGGTCGCGTCCACCTACGGGCGCGGGGTGTTTGGGTTCGACATGACGCACCTCGGCTCACGCTGAGGCGCCGGCCGCTGCTCTACTCGGTCCTGGCCACCGCGTCGGCGCCGGCGAGCGCCGACTTCAGAGTGTGCCAGGCGAGTGACGCGCACTTGACGCGGACGGGGAACTCGCGGACGCCGCCGAACACCGCGAGCTTGCCGAGCACCTCGTCGTCGAGGTCGGCCTCGCGGCGGCCCGTGACGAGCTTGTGGAACTCCTCGAAGATGGCCGTCGCGTCGTCGACCGTCCGGCCACGGACGGCCTCGGTCATCAGTGACGCCGACGCCTTGGAAATCGCACAGCCAGACCCTTCGAACATCACCTGCTCGATGCGGTCGCCGTTCATCTGCAGGTAGAGCGTCAGCCGGTCGCCGCAGAGCGGGTTGTGCCCCTTGGCCGTGCGATCGGCACCGGCGAGCGCACCGAAGTTCCGCGGCCGCCGGTTATGGTCCAGGATGACTTCCTGGTAGAGGTCGGACAGGTCAGACATGATCCGTCTTCAATACATGCCCAGCGCCATCTTTGCCGCTTCGGACATCCGGTCCTTGTCCCACGGCGGTTCCCAGACGATCTCCACCCAGGCATCGGTGACGTCTGGAACGGCCTTGACCTTGTAGCGGACCTCGCTCGGAATCTGCTGGGCCGACGGGCACGCCGGGCTCGTCAGCGTCATCTTGACGAGCACGTTCCGGTCGGCGTCGACGATGATGTCGTAGATGAGCCCCAGTTCGTAGATGTCGACCGGAATCTCCGGGTCGTACACCGTCTTGATGACCTCGATGATCGGCCCCTGAAAGGCCGCGGTCTGGGCCGCGTCGGGCGCGCCGATGCGCGGCGGTTCGCCCGACGGCGCCGGCGGCGGCGCGGTCAGCGCGTCGACGTTCCAGGCTTCGGGTGGCGTGAACGGGACGTCGAAGTCGGGCACCGGGCGTTCGCCCTCCGGGGGTCCGGTCTCTGGACCGGTCGCCGGGCGTGCCTCGGTCGTCGCCTCGCGCTCGTCGTCTTTCGCGCCGGTCAGAAAGGAAAAAATGCCCACGGTCTACCCCAGCAGCGCCCGCGCGCGCGCGAGGGCGGCGACGAGCGCATCGATGTCTTCGGTGGTGTTGTACATGGCCAGCGAGGCCCGCGCCGTGGCCGGGACGCCGAACCGATCCATGACGGGCTGCGCGCAGTGGTGGCCGGTGCGAATCGCCACGCCTTCGCGGTCGACGATGGTGCCGATGTCGTGGGGGTGGAGGCCGTCCATCACGAACGACAGCACGCTGGCCTTCTCGGGCGCCGTCCCGACGAGCTGGAGCCCCGGCACGGCGGTCAGCGCGCCCGTGCCGTAGGACAGGAGCGCGGCCTCATGCGCGCCGATCGCCTCGAAGCCCAGCGACTCGACGAACCGGATCGCGGCGCCCAGCCCGACCGCGCCGGCAATGTGCGGCGTCCCGGCCTCGAACTTGTAGGGCAGCTCGTTCCACGTGCTGCCCTCGAAGGTCACCGACGCGATCATGTCGCCGCCCCCGAGAAACGGCGGCATCGCCTCGAGGAGCAGCTCGCGGCCGTAGAGCACGCCGATCCCCGTGGGCCCGTACAGCTTGTGGCCGGTGAACACGTAGAAGTCGGCCCCGAGCGCCTGGACGTCGACGGGCATGTGATAGACGGCCTGCGACCCGTCGATGAGCACGCGCGCGCCGACGGCGTGCGCGAGCTCGGCGATCCGCGCCACGGGATTGATCGTCCCGAGCGCGTTCGACAGGTGGGAGACGGCCACGAGCTTCGTGCGTGGCGTCAACAGGGCCGCGAATCCCTCGAGATCCAGCGCGCCGCGGTCGTCAATCGGCGCCACCTGCAGGCGCGCGCCCGTGCGGCCCGACAGCAACTGCCAGGGCACGATGTTCGAGTGGTGCTCCATCACCGTGATGAGCACTTCGTCGTCGCGGCCGATGTTGGCGTCGCCCCAGGCCCGGGCGACGAGGTTGATGCCCTCGGTCGTGTTGCGCGTGAAGACGACCTCGCGGGTCGAGGCGGCGCCGATGAACCGGCGCACGTCTTCGCGCGCGCCCTCGTAGGCGGCCGTCGCGCGCTCGCTGAGCGCGTGGACGCCGCGATGGACGTTGGCGTTATCGGCCTCGTAGTACCGGCGGATCGCGGCGATCACGACGTCGGGCTTCTGCGTGGTCGCGGCGTTGTCCAGGTAGACGAGCGGGCGGCCGTGCACGCGCTGATCGAGCGCCGGGAACCGGGCCCGGATGGCGGCGACATCGAACGGGGTGTGAGACAGGGTGGTGTCCATGGTCATCGGCCCGGTTACGCCAGTTCCCCGAGTGACAGCTTCTGCTCCATCAGCCGCATGGCCGTCTCGCGGACGGCCGGAATCGTGATCTCGTCGATCACCTCACCGGCGAACGCGTGAATCAGCATGTTGCGCGCATCATGCGCGGCCACGCCGCGGGCGCGGAGGTAGAACAGCGCGTCCTCGTCGAGCTGGCCGATCGCCGCGCCATGCGTGCAGCGGACGTCGTCGGCGAAGATCTCGAGCTGCGGCTTCGTGTTGATGCGCGCGTCGTCGGAGAGCAGGAGCGCCTTGTTCGTCTGCTTCGCGTCGGTCTTCTGCGCGTCCGGCCGGACGATGATCTTGCCGTTGAAGACGGCCTGCGCCCGTCCGGTCAGAATGCCCTTGTAGACCTCGTGGCTCGGGCAGTGGGCCTGCGCGTGGTCGATGGTCGTGTGGGTGTCGACCAGCGTGTCGCCGTCGGCCACATACAGGCCGTCGAGCGTGCACTCGGCGCCTTCGCCGGTGAGCGTGGCGACGATGTCGTTGCGCACCAGCCGGCCGCCGAGCGTGATCGCGCGCGAGTCGTGGACGGCCGCGCGGGCCACATCGACCGTCGTCGCGGCCAGGTGAAACACGGCCGCCGACTCGTACTCGAGCTTCACGTGGCGCAGCACGCCGCCCGGCGCGACGCGGATGTCCACGACCGGCACGGTCAGCGCCGTGCCCTCACCCAGACTCACGTGGCTCTCGACGAGGCTGGCCTGCGCCTGCTCGCCAATCCGCACGACCAGCCGCGGCGCGACAAACACCGGCGCGGCGCCCGTCGTGACGACCGACAGCACGTGAATCGGCTCGGCCACGACCGCGCCCTCGGCCACCTCGACAACGACGCCGCCTTCGAAGAGCGCGGCGTTCAACTCGGCGAAGATGGTGGGCGGCACCGCCGAGTAGCACTCGTCGATACTCACCCGGCCGGCGGCAATCGCCTCGGCAAACGACCGGACCGTCACCCCGGCCGGCAGCCGGTCGAGCGACGACAGGCCGGCGTCGAGCCGGCCATTGACGAGGACGGCCTCGTGCGGCACGGCGTCGCCGAAGCGGAACGGCGCAATCACGGCGTCGGCCGGTCGGCCGGCGGCGGGTCGCACGTAGGGTGGCGCCAGGGCCGGCGCGACGTTGGTGAAGCGCCACTCTTCGTCGCGCGTGGTTGGAAAGCCGCGATCGAGCACCCGGGCGAACGCGGCCTGGCGCACCTCGGCCAGGTCCGGCGGCCCGAAGGCCGCGTCGGCCCTGAAGCCCTCGAAGAGCAACGCGAGCGGCGCGTGACGTTCGGCGACCTGACTCATCGCCATCACGCCTTCGCGCCGGCCAGCCCGGCGTCAATCCAGCCGTAGCCCTTCGCCTCGAGCTCGAGCGCCAGCTCCTTGCCACCGGTCCGGACGATGCGCCCGTCGGTCAGCACGTGCACGACGTCGGGCACGATGTAGTTGAGCAGCCGCTGGTAGTGCGTGACGACGATCATCGCGCGCTCGGGCGAGCGGAGGCCGTTGACGCCGCTGGCGACGATCTTCAGGGCGTCGATGTCCAGCCCCGAGTCGGTCTCGTCGAGCACGCACAGCCGCGGCTCGAGCACGGCCATCTGGAAGATCTCGTTGCGCTTCTTCTCGCCGCCCGAGAACCCCTCGTTGACCGAACGCTTCAGCATCTCCGGATCCATGTCGAGCAGCCGGCCCTTGTCCTTGACCAGCTTCAGGAACTCGACCGCGTCCAGTTCGGGCTCGCCACGGTGCTTCCGGAGGGCGTTGAGGGCCGCCTTGAGGAAGTAGCTGTTGTTGATGCCAGGGATTTCGACCGGGTACTGGAACGCCATGAAGACGCCTTCGCAGGCGCGCACTTCGGGGTCCATCGCGAGCAGGTCCTGCCCGGCGTAGGTGATCGAGCCGCCGGTGACCTCGTAGCCCGGGTGGCCGGCCAGCGCACGCGCGAGCGTGCTCTTGCCGGAGCCGTTCGGCCCCATGATGGCGTGCACCTGGCCGGCGTCGACCGACAGGCTGAGCCCTTTCAGGATCTCTTTGTTCTCCGCATGGACGCGGAGGTCTTTGATCTCGAGCAACATCTACCCTACCGACCCTTCCAGACTGATGGACAACAGCTTCTGCGCCTCGACGGCGAATTCCATCGGCAGCTCGCGGAACACTTCCTTACAGAAGCCGCTCACGATCATGTTCACGGCGTCTTCGGTCGCAATGCCGCGCTGCCGGCAGTAGAAAATCTGGTCCTCGCCGATCTTCGAGGTCGAGGCCTCGTGCTCGACCTTCGACGAGGTGTTCTTGATCTCGAGGTACGGGAACGTGTGCGCGCCACACTGGTCGCCGATGAGCAGCGAGTCGCACTGCGAGTAGTTGCGCGCCCCATGGGCGTTCTTGCCGATCTTGACGGCGCCCCGATAGGTGTTCTGGCCGCGGCCGGCCGAAATGCCCTTCGAGACGATCGTGCTCCGGGTGTTCTTCCCGATGTGGATCATCTTCGTCCCGGTGTCGGCCTGCTGCCGGTTGTTGGTCGTGGCCACCGAGTAGAACTCGCCCACCGAGTTGTCCCCCTGGAGGATGCAGCTCGGATACTTCCAGGTGATCGCCGACCCGGTCTCGACCTGCGTCCAGGTGATCTTGGCGTTGGCCATGGCCGTGCCGCGCTTGGTGACGAAGTTGTAGATGCCGCCCCGGCCCTCGGCGTCACCCGGATACCAGTTCTGGATCGTCGAGTACTTGATCGTCGCGCCTTCGAGCGCGACCAGCTCGACGACCGCGGCGTGGAGCTGGTGCTCGTCCCGCTGGGGCGCCGTGCAGCCCTCGAGATAACTCACGTACGAGCCCTCGTCGGCGACGATCAGCGTCCGTTCGAACTGGCCGGTGTTCTTCGCGTTGATGCGGAAGTACGTCGAGAGCTCCATCGGGCACCGGACGCCCTTCGGCACGTAGACGAACGAGCCGTCGCTGAAGACGGCGGTGTTGAGCGTCGCGTAGAAGTTGTCCGTGTACGGCACGACCGAGCCGAGATACTTCCGGACGAGCTCCGGGTGCTCGCGCACGGCCTCGGAGAACGAGCAGAAGATGATGCCGAGTTCGCCGAGCTTCTCGCGGAAGGTCGTCGCCACCGAGACGCTGTCGAAGACCGCGTCGACGGCGACACCGGCCAGCAGCTTCTGCTCTTCGAGCGGAATGCCGAGCTTCTCGAACGTCCGCCGGACGTCGGGATCGACCTCGTCCAGGCTGTTGAGCAGGGGCTTCTTCTTCGGTGCCGAGTAGTACCGGATGGCCTGGTAGTCCATCGGCTGAATCTTCAGGTTGTGCCAGGTGGGCTCGGTCATCCCGAGCCAGGCCCGGTACGCCTTCAACCGGTAGGCGAGCAGCCAGTCGGGCTCTTCCTTGATGGCCGAGAGGCGCGCGATCACGTCCTCGTTCAGGCCGGGCTCGAACGTGTCGGTCTCGAGCACGGTCTCGAAGCCGTACTTGTACTCCCGCTGGGCGAGCTGCTCGATGGTTTCGGTCGTCGTGGGCATCATCAATTCCTGGCGCCGACTCGGGGCGCTAGACCGTGAACGAGACCCCGCAGCCGCACGTGCTCCGGGCATTGGGGTTCTGGAACACGAACCCGCGGCTGAGCAGGCTCGTGTCGAAATCGAGGGTCGTGCCGTCGAGAATGCGATGGCTCCGCGGATCGACCCAGATGCGGACGCCCTCGGGGCCGTCGAACACCAGATCCGTCTCGCGCGGCTCGGCCTCCCAGGCAAACACGTACTCGAAGCCCGAACAGCCGCCCGCCTTGACGCCGACCCGCAGACCACGCGCGTCGGTATGCTGCTTCGCGATGAGCTTCTGGATCTGGCCGGCCGCCTGCTCGGTCACCGTAATCATCGCTACTTCCTCACCACCGCCATCGGCATCGCCATCGGCATCGCCATCGGCTCGGCACCCTCGGACAGTTCGGCCACCGACGTCGCCGACAGCACCCCGACGATCCGATCCTTGATGCGCCAGAGCGGATCGCGGATGTTGCAGCGCACGTACTGGTCGCAGCTGTGATCGGCCTCCGAACACGCCGTGACCGCCAGCGGACCGTCGATCGCTTCGATCACCTCGGCGATCGAGATCGACTCGGCCGGACGCGCCAGCCCATACCCGCCACGAATGCCCTGATGCGACTCGAGCAGCCGCGCCCGCACCAGCCGCTGCAGCACCTTCGCCAGCAGCTCTGCCGGAATGTCGTGCGCCTCGCTCACCTCGCGTGCCGACACGGCGACACGCTCCTGACTGGACGCCAGGTACCGCATCGCGAGGAGCGCGTAATCCGTTTTCTTGGACAGCCGCAGCATGGACAGGGTTCCCGAAAGTCCGACCGAACAGGTCCATCTTAGCGAAGCGGGACGACTGGTGCAAGGTCCAATCTGGCCTGATTGTCAGTAAATAACTGATTATAAAGATTTTATGTCCCTAGAGACGTCCGGTGCGGCGCGCTGGATGGCCGACCAGGCATCGATGCCGCCAACCAGATTGCGGGCGTCGTACCCGCAGCTTCGGAGCAGGGCCACGGCCCGCGCACTCCGGCGGCCTGACTTGCAGTGCACGACGACCGGGCCGCCGGCCGGAAGGCGGTCGAGGGCCGAGGCGAGCGACCCGAGCGGAATGAGGATCGACCCGTCGATGCGCGACGCGGCGTGCTCGGACGGCTCCCGCACGTCTACGAGCACGTGCGGCTCGCCGCGATCCCGCCAGGCCCGGAGCTCGGTCACGGTCATCTCCCCTCCCGGAACAGGCGCGCACGGCGGCGGCTCATACGCGACGAGGTCGCGGATCGTCGGCGAGTCTCCGCACACCGGACAGTCGGGATTGCGCGGCAACGCGATGGTCCGCACGCGCATCGCGAGCGCGTCGTAGAGCAGCAGCCGGCCCACCAGCGGCGTGCCGATACCGGTCACGATCTTGATCGCCTCGGTCGCCTGGATGGTGCCGATGAGCCCGGGCAGCACGCCGAGCACGCCGCCCTCGGCACAGTTCTCAATCAGGCCCGGCGGCGGCGGGTCCGGATGCAGGCACCGGTAGCACGGCCCGCCCGGCGAAGCGAATACGGCGGCCTGGCCCTCGAAGCGCGACACGCTGCCGTAGACGTTCGGCGTGCGCGTCATCACGCACGCGTCGTTGACGAGGTACCGGGTGGCGAAGTTGTCGGTGCCGTCGATCACCACGTCGTATGCGCCGACGAGCGCGAGGGCGTTGGCCGCGCTGAACGGCTCGTCGACGCATGCGATCGTCACGTGCGGATTGGTGTCGGAAAGGCGCGCCGCGGCGGCCACGAGCTTCGGACGGCCCACGTCGGCCGTCCCGTACAGGATCTGGCGCTGCAGGTTCGACTCGTCGACCGTGTCGAAGTCGACCAGGCCGACCGTGCCGACGCCCGCGGCCGCCAGGTAGAGGGCCGCCGGCGACCCGAGTCCGCCGGCACCGACAATCAGCACGCGCGCGGCCTTGAGGCGTGCCTGCCCGTCCTCGCCGAACTCGGCCAACCGCAGATGGCGCGAGTAGCGCACGCGCTCGGCGTCCGACAGCGTCATGACGGCCATTGTAGGGCCAGCCACTGGTGACTCACCCTTCCCGTCGCCGAGGCGTACAATCGGACGCAACGATGTCCCCCCTGCTGGCGTTCGCGCTGGGCCTGCTGGTCGGCCTTGCCCTGACCGCGGTCGTGTTCGTCCTGCGACAGGCCCGCCTGGCGGCCGACTCTGCCCGGCTGGGTGCAGAAGTCGAGGCCGCCCGGGCCGGCGCCGCCGACCGCGAGGCGCGCCTGCGCGAGGATCTCGACGCCGCCCGCCGGGCCACCGAGGAACAGCGCGCGCTGGTCGTCGCCACCGAGGCGCGCCTCCGCGACACGTTTGCGGCCCTGTCGAAGGATGCCCTTCGCGAGAACCGCTCGGACTTCCTGCAGAACGCCGATGCCGTGCTCAAGCCCGTGCGCGAGACCCTCGATCGTGTGCAGCGTCAGCTTGCCGAGGTGGACAAGAGCCGCGAGGGGTCGTTCACGGCCGTCACGGCGCAGCTGCGCGGCCTGGCCGATGCGCAGGAACAACTGCGCTCGGCCGCCGAGGGCCTGACCCGCTCGCTGCGCTCACCGAACGTGCGCGGCCGTTGGGGCGAGATCCAGCTCCGGCGCATCGTCGAACTGGCCGGCATGCTCAAGCAGTGCGACTTCGTCGAGAAGGCTTCGACGACCGACGAAGACGGTCAGCGCCTGACACCGGACCTCATTGTCCACCTGCCCGGCGGCACGCGCATCGTCGTGGACGCGAAGGTCCCGATTGACGGGTACCTGGCGGCGACGCAGGCCACGAGCGACGCCGACCGCGACGCCCGGCTGCAGGATCACCTGCGACAGGTACGGGATCACATCCGGGTGCTCGCGAGCAAGGAGTACTGGCGGCAGTACGAGCCGTCGCCGGAGTTTGTCGTGATGTTCCTGCCGCTCGAACCGCTGATGGCGGCGGCGTACGAGCAGGACGGCAGGATTCTCGAGCAGGCGGCGGGCCTGCGCGTGATTCCGGCCACGCCGATGACGCTGCTCGCGCTGCTTCGTGCGGTGGCGTCCGGGTGGCAGCAGCAGCAGCTTGCGCAGAACGCGGAAGAGATCCATCTGATCGGACGCGACCTCTACGATCGGCTCGCACGGATGGTGGAGCATCTGGCCTCGGTGGGTGACGGCCTCAAGAGCGCCGCGGACAGCTACGATCGCTTCATCGGATCGCTCGAGCAGATGGTCGTCCCGGCGGCGCGCCGGTTCAAGGAGCTCGGCGTCAGCTCCACGCGGGATCTCGACCTGCCCGAGCCACTCAACCTGTCCGTGCGGCGCGTGCAGAAGCCCGAACTCACCCCCGACTGAGCTTGACGACCGTTCTGATGTTCCGCACCGTCGCCGGCTGACCGAGGGTCTTCTCGAGCGCGCCACCCGACAGCGCCGATTCGTTCGACGGCACGCGGCACAGCCAGTAGACCTCTCGACCGCGGACGACGAGCGAGTCGGTCTCCGCCTGCAGGGCCAGTGCCTTCTTCACGGCGGCGGCCGTCGGCACCGACTTCAGGAACGCCACGAAGAGACGGCTGCCAGGCGCCGACAGGGCGCGCGGGGGGAAGGCCGGATGCGCCGCAACGGCCGACAGCTCGGCCGGCGTGCGGACGAACGTCGCGACCTGGTAGCCGAGTGTGCGCTCGAGGTACGTTTCGATGCGGCCTTCGAGGGCCGCCCCGTTCTTCGAACGGGCGTCGAACAACACGTTGCCGCTGGCGATGACCGTCGTGACGCGCTCCAGTCCGAGTTCCGCGAAGAGCACCCGCAGGCGGTCCATGGTGACGGTCCGGCCACCGACGTTCACCGCGCGGAGGAGCGCCACGAACCGCATCATCGAATCTGCACGGTGACGGTCACCTGCGCCGAAATCTGCACCTGTCCCGGACTGATCGGCGTCTCGACGGGCGCGGCCGCCGCCAGCATCTCGCGTGCGTACACCGGCCGGAACTGGGACTGCTCGTCGATACGCACGATCGGGCCGAGCGTCACGCGTGCGCCGTCGGCAATCGCGCGCGCACGCCCCATCGCGTCTTCGACTGCCTGGCGGAGCGCGTCGCGCTCGGCCGTCGCGCGGTCGGCCAGGTCGAAGCGCAGACCGGACATCGACGTCGCGCCGCTCACGCCAGCCGCATCGATCACCGACCCGAGACGAGTGAGATCGCGCACGCGCACCTCGATCTGATTGCGCGCGATGTACCCGATGACGCGCGTCCGGCCGCCGGATCGCTCGATGTCGGCCTGCACCGAATACCCGGTGGTGCGGATGTCGGTGCGTCCGATCCCGGCGCGCGTGAGGGCCGCCTGCACCGCCGTCATCGCCTCGGCTGATTGCTGCTGCGCCGCCGACGGTGTCGACGCCCGGGCCTCCGACGCGATCGACACCCACGCAACGTCGGGCGCCATGTCGATCGAGGCCTGGCCGGTGGTGACGATGACCGGCGGACCGGATGGATTCTGTGCGCTCGCCGTGGATGCCGGGACGGCCACGCACACGAGGACGGCAATGGTTCGCAGCATGATGACTTCCCCTCAGCTACACTCTACGCCGAACCGGGACCGGCCCCGCGCAACAATGCTCACGTTCGATCTTCTGCTCATCGGCTTCGGCCATGTCGGCCGCCGGTTCGTCCACCTGCTGGACGAGTCGCGGTCGGCGCTCGCCGCGCTCGGCGTGTCGACCCGAGTCGTCGGCATCGCGACCGGACACCACGGCGCCATCGCCGATCCGGCGGGCCTCGACGTGATGGACGCCGCGCGCACGATCGAGGCTGGCCGGCGCCTGTCTGCCGCCGATGCGGCGCCGCTCGACCTCATCGCGCGGCACGCCGGGCGTCCGGACAACATCCCGGTGCTCGTCGAGACGACGCCGCTCGATGTGCAGACGGCCGAACCGGCGCTCTCGCACGTGCGCGCCGCGCTCGACCGCGGCATGCACGTCGTCACGGCCAACAAGGGCCCCGTGGCAGTGGCGTGGTCCGAGCTGGATCGGCTCGCGGCGGCGCGCGGCGCGGCACTGCTCTTCGAAGGCGCCGTCATGGACGGCATCCCCATCTTCAACCTCGTCCGCGAGACGCTGCCGGCCTGCGAGATTCGCGGGTTCCGCGGCGTGGTCAACAGCACGACCAACTACATCCTGACCGCACTCGAGGCCGGTGAGCCGTTCGACGCGGCGCTCGCGCGCATGCAGGCGGCCGGCGTGGCCGAAGCCGACCCGTCGCTCGACGTCGACGGCTGGGATGCGGCCGCCAAGGCCGCGGCGATGGCCAACGTGTGGCTGGGCGCCAGGACCACGCCGGCCCGGGTCGTCCGCGAAGGCCTGGGCCCTGACACGGCCGGCCGTGCGCGCACCGCACGCGCCGAGGGGCGCCGATTGAAGCTCGTCGCAAGCGGGCGGCTCGACGACGGCCGGGTCGCGGTGGCCGTCCGCCTGGAATCGCTCGCGTCCGACGACCCGCTCGCCGGACTCGACGGTCAGGCCAACGCGCTCGAACTGGACACCTGGCCGGCCGGGCGCATCGTCATCATTCAGCGCGACGGCGGCCTGGAGAAGACGGCCTACGCGCTCGTGAGCGATCTGGTCACGCTCGGCCGTCGGCTTGGCGCGCGCTGATGACGACACCGGCCTCGCCCCCGCTCACCGGCCTCACCATCGTCGACCTGTCGCGCGTCCTCGCAGGGCCGTACTGCACGATGCTTGCGGCCGACATGGGCGCGCGCGTGATCAAGATAGAACATCCCGTCCACGGCGACGACACGCGCGCCTGGGGACCGCCGTTTCAGGGCGGCGAGAGCGCGTACTACCTCGGCATCAACCGCAACAAGGAGAGTGTCGCGCTCGATTTCCAGACGCCGGAGGGCCGCGCGATTCTCGACCAGTTGATCGCCCGGGCCGACGTGGTCGTCGAGAACTTCCGGCCCGGCGCGCTCGAGCGGCTCGGCCTCGACTACCCGGCGCTCGCCGCGCGCCATCGGTCACTCATCGTCGTGTCGATCTCCGGGTTTGGCCAGACCGGGCCCCGGCGCCGGGAGGCCGGCTACGACGCCGTGGCGCAGGCCGAAGGCGGACTGATGAGCATCACGGGCGATGCGGCCGGTCCCGGTGTGCGGCTTGGTGTCGCGATTGCCGACATCGCGGCCGGCATGTTTGCGTTTCAGGGTCTGCTGCTCGCGCTCATCGCCCGTGGCGCGACCGGCCGCGGCCAGCACGTCGATGTCAGCCTGCTCGATTCCGTGGCGGCGCTGCTCACCTACCAGGCCAGCCGGTACTTCGCGACCGGCGAGTCGCCGCCGCGTGCCGGCAACCGGCACCTGACGATCGCGCCCTACGACACGTTCGACGCGGCCGACGGCGTCGTCGTGCTCGCGGTCGGCAACGACGACCAGTGGCAGCGGCTCTGCGCCACGCTCGGCCTGGAG
>DATKDF010000053.1:0-4833 GCA_035512795.1 Vicinamibacterales bacterium | reverse complement strand
CGTCGTCCAGATGGACGAGGCGCCGCTCGCCGCGCTTCGCCGCAAGCCCGGCGCCTCCATCCGGGTGGCGACCGAACTGGTCCAGCGCGGCGAGGCCCACGCGCTCTTCACGGCCGGCCACACCGGCGCGGCGCTCGTGGCGGCGCACACCACACTTGGTGTCATTCCCGGCGCGGAGCGGCCAGCGCTGGCCGTCACGATTCCCACCCTTCAGGGCGCCTCCATCCTGCTCGATGCTGGTGCCAACGTCGACTGCCGGCCGGAGCATCTCCTGCAGTTCGGCGTCATGGGCGCGGCCTACGCCCGCGTGGCGCTCGGAGTGGACGCGCCCGCTGTCGGCCTGCTGTCGATCGGTGCCGAAGCCGGAAAGGGCAACGATCTCATTCGCGAGGCCCACGCCCTGCTGGTGGGCGCGCCGCTGGCGTACATCGGCAATCTCGAGGCGCGCGACCTGTTTCTCGGCCGCGCCCATGTCATCGTGTGCGACGGCTTCACCGGGAACATCGCGCTGAAGGTGGGAGAAGGGCTCGTCGAGGCGGCCGAGCGGATGCTCGGTGAGGCGCTCGCCGCCGGGGACGCGACCGGCGAGTCGGCTCGCGTGGTCGCACCGGCCCTGGCGCGCCTCAAGGCGCGCGTCGACTACGCGCAATACGGCGGCGCGCCCTTGCTCGGCGTCAACGGCGTGGTGGTTGTCGGCCACGGGCATTCGTCGCCGACGGCGGTCGAAAACGGGATCATCGCGGCCGCGAAATTAGCCGCGGGCCGCGTGATCGACCGGTTGACGGTGTCGTTGGCCGGGTAGCAGGACGGTGCGGTCAGCGACAGCGTGACCATGCAGGCCGCCAGCACGAGCGGCAGCGGCCGGCCGGCACGGCGTGGCGCGCTGGCGGCCTGGGCGGCGCTGGCGAGCCGGTCCGTCAGGTCGCGCGCCACCGTGTCGAGAACCGACTCGGCCACGTCCGCGCGCGTGCTCCCGGCCGGACCGAAGACCGAGACGACACCGAGCAGCCGGTCCTCGTTCCGGAGCGGCACGAACCAGGCTCCGTCGCCGTCGTTCTGCCACTCGCCCGAGGTCGCGGCCAGGAGCGCCAGCGGCTCGATGGTCGCCGTGTCCCGGGGCAGTGCCCCCACGGTGGTCACGCGGTCGAGCCGCCCCCCGGATGTCAGGCACCAGAGCGCAGTCGCATCCCAGCCGAAGTCGTCGACGAGCGTTCGGAGCAACGCCGGCACGTCCGGGTTTCGCTCGCCGCTCCGGCCGAACCAGCCCGGCAGGCGCGAAGTCCACCGGGGCCGCGCGGGCGTCGCGGTGAGCGCATCCGGCGGCACGTCGCGACGGGTCAGTTGCCCGCAGCCCACACACCCGACGATCTCGCCGCAGTCGTCGCGAAGGGGCCCGACCCGGCCGCGAAAACTCCGGTCGCCCAGGACGAAGTCGATCGTCGAGGTCCGGCCTTCGACGGCTGCGTGGTGTGCGGCGAGAATGGGGTGGTCGGACGCGCCGTCGAGCAGGAGGTTGGCCAGCGGTTGCCCGAGAATCTGGCCGCGCTCGACGCCCAGCCCGTCCAGATGGGGGCTACTGAGGAACGTGACGGCCAGCATCCGGTCGGTCGCCCAGACGGTGGCCGGCAACTGGGACAGCAGGTTCAGCTGGGATCGGGGCCCGATGGGCCGTTCTGTGGCGTCCTCCATGGCAGTGGCCAGATGATAACCCGTCCGGATGGAATCCGGGCCGCTGGAGCCCCGGGATGACCGGTTCTGCCCGGACCACGCAAGTTGCGCCCGTCTGGCGCCGTGTGCTGAAGTAGGCAGGTTCTCATGAGTGGTGTCGAGGGCCGTGTGGCTCTGGTAACGGGCGCGTCACGCGGGATCGGCCGGGCCATTGCGATGGCCCTGGCCGCCGGTGGGGCGACGGTCGTGACCGCGGCCCGCGGGGACAACGCGGCCGGGGTCGCGGCCGAGATTGGCGAGGCGGGTCACCGGGCCGAAGCGGTGGCGCTCGACGTGACCGATGCGGCGGCGGTCGAGGCGGCCGTGGCCGACGTGGCGCGGCGGCACGGCCGGGTCGACATCCTCGTGAACAACGCCGGCATCGCGCGCGATCAGTTGCTGCTGCGGATGCGGCGCGACGACTGGGACGCGGTGCTCGCGACCAATCTGACGGCGGCATTTGCCGTCGTGCAGGCGGTGCTCAAGCCGATGCTCAAGCAGCGGCATGGCCGCATCGTCAACATCACGTCGGTGGTCGGCCAGGCCGGCAACGCCGGGCAGGCCAACTACGCGGCGTCGAAGGCGGGACTCATCGGCCTGACCAAGGCGGTGGCGCTCGAGGTGGCCTCGCGGGGCATCACGGTCAACGCGGTGGCGCCGGGGCTGATTGACACCGACATGACGCGGGCCCTCCCGGCCGATGCCCGGACGACCTGGGCCGAGAAGATTCCGGTCCGCCGGCTCGGCACGCCGGACGAGGTGGCCTCGGCGGTCCGGTTCCTTGCCTCCGACGAGGCATCGTATATTACGGGGCAGGTCCTTGCCGTCAACGGCGGGATGTACATGTAGCGGGGGGCGCGGCCGGTCCGCGTCGGGTTCGGGGCGGTAGGAGGATGCATGGCGGTTGCTGATCAGGTCAAGAAGATCATTGTCGAGCAGTTGGGGGTCGATGAAGAGGAAGTGACGCCGGATGCGTCCTTTGTCGACGATCTTGGTGCCGACTCGCTCGACACGGTCGAGCTCGTCATGGCCTTCGAGGAGGAGTTCGGCATCGAGATTCCGGACGAGGATGCCGAGAAGATCACCCGCGTCAAAGAGGCCGTCGAGTACATCGAGGCCCACGCCAAGAAGAAGTAAGCCGGAGGCAGTTTGACGAGGCGAGTCGTCGTCACCGGTGTCGGCCTGTTGTCGCCGGTCGGCACCGGGACCGAGGAGAACTGGGACGCCCTGCTGTCCGGCCGGAGCGGGATCGGTCCCATCACGCGCTTCGACGCGTCCCAGCACTCCGTCCGCATCGCGGGCGAGGTGAAGGGATTCGATCCGCTCGACTACATGCCGAAGAAGGACGTCAAGAAGGTGGACGTCTTCATCCAGTTCGCGCTCGCGGCCGCGCAGTTTGCGGTCGACGATGCGCGGCTGGCGATCACACCGGGCAACTCGGACCGGGTGGGCGTGTTCATCGCGTCGGGCATCGGCGGGTTCTCGACGATCGAGCGGGAGCACCAGGAACTGCTGAAAGGCGGGCCGCGCCGGATCTCGCCGTTCTTCATTCCCGCGTCCATCATCAACCTGGCGGCCGGGCACGTGTCGATCCGGTTCGGCGCGCGCGGGCCGAACCTGGCGGCGTGCACGGCGTGCACGGCGTCGGCGCACGCCATCGGCGAGGCGTTCGAGATCATCCGCCGCGGCGACGCCGACGTGATGATTGCCGGCGGATCCGAGGCGGCCATCACGCCCATGGGCGTCGGCGGGTTTGCCGCGATGCGCGCGTTGTCGACCCGCAATGACGACCCGAGCCGCGCCTGCCGGCCGTTCGACAAGGATCGCGACGGCTTCATCATCGGCGAGGGCGCCGGGATCGTGATTCTCGAGGAACTCGAAGGCGCCCGGGCGCGCGGCGCCACGATCTACGCCGAACTGGTGGGCTACGGCCTGTCGTCGGACGCGTTCCACGTGACCGCGCAGCCCGAGGATGCCAACGGCGCCGTCCGGTCGATGCAGATGGCGCTCCGGAAGGCCGGCATCACGCCCGCCGAGATCGACTACATCAACGCGCACGGCACGTCGACGCCAATCAACGACCCCACCGAGACGAAGGCTGTCAAGGCCACGTTCGGCGATCATGCGCGGACGCTGGTGATGTCGTCGACCAAGTCGATGACCGGCCATCTGCTTGGTGCCGCCGGCGGCCTCGAAGCCGGCATCACGGTCCTCGCCGTCCGCGACCAGATTGCGCCGCCGACCATCAACCTGGACGAACCCGACCCGGCCTGCGACCTGGACTATGCCGCCCGGGTCAAGCGGCCCATGCGCATCCGGTACGCGCTCTCGAACTCGTTCGGCTTCGGCGGGACGAATGGGACGCTGCTCTTCAAGCAGTTTGAGGAGAATTCAGCGGGTTAGCGATTGGAGTGAATGATTGAACGAAATGGGGAATGAGTGGGTTGGGGAATGCGTGAATGAGGGACGGACGGGCGGACAAGACGTCCGGCGAATCCCGGTGAGCCTCGGCGATTCGCTCATCCGCTGAATGAACAAGGTACTTGTGACCATGCGTATCGCCGTCTGCATCAAACAAGTCGTCACCCGCGAATGGCAGGTCCGGATTGCCGAGTCGAAGACCTGGGTCCGCGACCAGGACGCCAGCTGGGAACTGAACGAGCCTGACGCCTACGCGCTCGAGGAGGCTCTGCGGCTCAAGGAGCAGCACGGCGGGGAAGTCATTGTCGTCTCGGCCGGGCCGGCGCGGGTCGTGCAGGTGCTGCGGGAGGCCCTGGCGCGGGGCGCTGACCGGGCGATCCACGTGCAGGGCGACGACCTGGCGCAGGCCGATGCGTTCGCCGCGGCGGGGGCCCTGGCGGCGGCGCTCGAAGGCGAACAGATCGATCTGGTGCTCACGGGCCTCCAGTCCGACGACCAGGGCTTTGCGCAGGTGGGCGTCGTGCTGGCCGCGAACCTCGGCATGCCGCACTCCACGATTATCATGGAGGTCCAGGTCGATCCCTCGGCAGGTTCGGGGCTGCGCGTGAAGCGGGAGCTCGAGGGCGGTTGGTTCCAGTGGGTCGCCATGCCGCTGCCGGCTGTCCTCACCATCCAGAGCGGCATCAACCAGCTGCGCTACGCCAC
>DATKDF010000052.1:0-15787 GCA_035512795.1 Vicinamibacterales bacterium | reverse complement strand
GTCGCGCTCGCCGCGGTGCTCGCGCGCGGTGGCGGCCAGCGAGGCGGCGGGCTGGCCCGCCAGGCCGACGGCCAGGCTGGCGGCCTGGCTGACGGGCGTCGTCAGATCGAAGGCGGCGTCGAGATCGACGCCGACGAGCTGGGCCAGCTCGGCCGCGGCGATCGCCGCGGCCGCGCGGGCCTCGATGAGCTGCACCATCTGCCGGGCCCGCTCGGCCCGGGCCGAGAGGACGTCGTTTGGCGGCAGCAGGCCGACGTCGACGCGCGCGGCCACGTCGCCCACCCAGGCGTCGGTGCGCGAGAGCGCGCGCTCACGCACGCGCACGGCGTCGGTCGACGTCACGGCCTGCCAGTACGCCGAGGTCACGGCCAACCGCACGTCGGCTTCAACGCTCCGCCGGCCGGCCGCCGCGGCCCGGCCCTCGGCCTCGGCCGCGTCGACGAGCGCCCGATCCCGGCCGGCGAGATAGATCGGCACCATCGCCTCGGCTCGGAGGCGGTAGTTGGACGGAATGTCAGGAAAGATCACCCGCCGGCTGCCGTCCGGCTGCACGACCGAGAACTCGTCCACATGATTGGTGCGGACGAACGACCCGCTGGCCGTCACGCTGGGCTTGCGCACCGACGCCCCGGCCACGGCGCGACTGGCCGACGCGCGTTCCCGGGCGCGCGCCTCGGCGACGCCGGGCGCCCGTTCGAGCGCGCGCGCAATGGCCTCGTCGAGTCCGAGCGGGATGCGCGCCGGCGTCTGGCCCCGGAGGGGCGTCGCCGTCAGACAGGCCACGGCGCACGCGATGGTCGTGAGTGCGACTCTCATCAGCTGGTCCTCCCACCCCCGGCCGTCTCCGCGGCCGTGAGGTGTGCGATGAACACGTCCTCGAGCGTCGGCACGATGCGCCGAACCGACGCCGCCCTGATGCCGGCGTCGGCGAGCCACCCGGCCACGACCCCGTCGGCCGGTTCGGCGTCCAGCCGGACGTGTACCCGGTCGCCGAAGAGCTGGACGCGGTCGAGCCCCAGCCGACGTCCCAGCACCTCGAACGCGCGTCGCGGCGCCGCCGGCACGACCTCGACCACGACGCCCGGCGTGGCCTGCTGCAGCGCCATCGGCTCGTCGTCGGCCAGCACGACGCCCGACCCGATGAGCGCCACCCGCGTGCAGCGCTCGGCTTCGTCCAGGTACGGGGTGGCCATGAGAATCGTCAGCTTCTGGTCGAGAAACTCGGCGAGCAGCTTCCAGAACTCGCGCCGGGCGACCGGATCGACACCCGTCGTCGGCTCATCGAGCACGAGCAACTCCGGCTCGTGGACGAGCGTGCACGCCAGCGCCAGCTTCTGCTTCATGCCGCCCGACAGCCGGTCGGCCCGCCGCGTCCGGAACGGCAGCAGCCCGGTCAGCGCCAGCAGGCGATCCCGCGCGGCGTCGAAGTGCCGCAGGCCATGCAGGCGGGCGAAGAACGCAATGTTCTCGTCGATCGACAGGTCGCCGTACAGGCTGAATCGCTGTGACAGGTAGCCAATCGCCGACGTCGCCACGCGCCGCGTGCGCCACGGATCCACGCCGAACACCCGCACCTGGCCGGCGTCGGGTCTCGTCAGCCCGCAGACCAGGCGGAGCGCCGTCGTCTTGCCGGCGCCGTCCGGTCCGATGAGGCCGTACATCTGACCGGTGCGGACGTCGAGATCGATGCCCTCGAGCGCCACGGTGGCGCCAAACGACCGGGTGACACCCCGAAGGCTGACGACGCTGGACCGTTCGGCCATGGTCGGTCCCTACTGCGGTCCGAACTCGGCCTCGACCGGCATGCCCGGTTTCAGAATCCCCTGCCGGTTGTCGACCATGACCTTGACGCGGTAAACGAGGCGTGCGCGTTCGTCGGCCGTCTGCACGTTGCGAGGCGTGAACTCGGCGCGAGGCGAGATGAAGCCGATGCGTCCGTCGAGCCGGTCGCCGCCGTCGGTGATCACGGTGGCGGGCCCGTCGAGCCGGAGCGACGGCACGAGTGGCTCTTCGACGTAGACGTTGGCCCAGGCGCGGTCGAGATCGACGATGACGACCAGGGGCGCGCCCGGCGGCACGATCTCGCCCGGCTCGACGAGGCGCGACGTCACGACCCCGGCCGACGGGGCGACGACGACCGCGTCGGCCCGGTCCTGTTCGAGACGCGCCTGCTGGGCCTCGACCACCGCGATCCGTGCGCGGGCTGCGGCGATCTCCGGTGGGCGCGCGCCGGCCTGGAGATTGGCGAGCGTGGCCTCGGCCGCGCGGATGCGATCGTCGGCGGCCTGCACGCGCGCGCGCGCCAGGTTGCGCCGGGCCAGGGCATCGTCACGCGCCTTTTCGGCGCCGGCCCGTGACTGGACGAGCCGTTCGTATCGATCCGCATCGGCCTGCGCGGCCTCGAGCTCGGACTGCGCCGCCTGCCGGTCGGACCGCACGGCGGCCAACTGGGCGTCGGCCTGCCGGAGTTCGGCCGGCCGGGTGCCCGCTTCGATCAACCGCAGGGCGGCCACTGCCTGGGCGTGCTCGGCCGCCACGCGGCGAAGCGCGAGATCGACATCCGTCGTCTCGAGGACGACGACCACCTGTCCGACGTCCACGCGCCCGCCCTCGACGGCGCGGACCTCGAGGACGCGTCCGCCCACCTTCGCGGCGAGGCGCACATCGGTCGCCTCGACGAAGCCGCTCGCGCGGGCGGGTCGATCGGCCGGTTCACCGGCACACCCGGCGAGCGCGGCCAGGCCGGCGACAAGTCCGAACAGGCGTGTCAGTCGCATCAACGTGTCCTCCGGGAAACGGATGGCCGTACGGGCCTCGCCGCGGCGACGGCCGGTCTGAGCGCGGCGAGCGTGGCCTCTTGCACGTGCCGCACGACGACGTCGGCCGGGACGTCGACCGCTGCGTGGGCGAACTTGCCGAAACGCCCGCGAACCGGGGCCGACGCGGCAAACAGGAGCAGCGGCCCGACGATACCGAGATGGGTGACAAACGGGTTGGCCGGCCGGAAGGCGCCGCTGGTCTGCCCGGCGGCGAGAACGCCAGCGAGCACGGCGATGACGCGCTGCATTTGGGCGACGACGCGGGCGTCGAGGTGGCGGCCGCCATCGGCCATCTCGCGCAGCCAGAGCGGCGGGAAGTGCGGCCGGCCGATGCCGTCGCGCGCGATGGTCTCGACGAAGCGCCGGAGCTGGTCGTCGGGCGCCCCCCCCCGGTCGCGTGCGGCCTCGACCGCGTCGGCGACGTCTCTGAACAGGCCGTGGAGGATGTGCTGGTAGAGCGCGGCCTTGTTCCGGAAGTGGTAATAGAGCATGGCCTTGTTGAGGCGTGCGCGGGCGGCGATGCGGTCGATCTTGGCGCCGTCGAACCCGCGGGCGGCAAACTCCTCGCGCGCGGCGGTCAGCAGACGGTCGCGCGACGACGAGTCGGAGCGGGCAGGACGCCGGGGCCGGGCCATGAATTAACTAACCGGATAGTTAACACAGGACACGGCAAAAGTAAACCGTAGTCCGCGGCCCCCCGGGGGCCGGTCACAGCAGCGCCTGTAACCGCTGGTACCCCGACCGGCTCACCGGCAGCTTCGTGCCGTCGGCCAGAATCGCCACGCGGCTGTCCTTGGCGTAGAGTTCGACGCGCGCGAGCCGTTCGATGTTGAGCAGATACGATCGGTGAATCCGCACGAACCGGCGCGGGTCGAGCTGCCCTTCCAGGTCGCCGAGCGTCTGTTCCTTCAGGAGCGTGCGGCCGCCCACCCGGAATGCCACGTAGTCGTCCTGCGCTTCGACGTAGTCGATCCGCTCCGCGGCGACGACGTGCACCTGCGCGCCGTCCCGGATGACGACCCGTTCGAGCGGCGTGCCGGGTGGCCGGGCGGCGGCGCGGAGGACCGGCGCCGGGGGCGTCGCGCGCCGATCGCGCGCCCGCCCGAGCGCCTCGACCAGCCGCTCGCGCGAGACCGGCTTGAGCAGGTAGTCCACGGCATGGACGTCGAACGCCCGGAGCGCGTACTCGTCGTAGGCCGTCACGAAGATGACGGGCACGCCCGGACCCACCAGCTCGAGCACCTCGAAACCGTCGAGCTTCGGCATCTGCACGTCGAGCAGGACCACGTCCGGCTGCACCTCGGCCACGACCTTGACGGCCTCGAAGCCGTTGCGGCACTCGGCGGCGATCGTCACGCCGTCAATCGTCTCCAGGTCCTGGCGCAATGACAGCCGTGCCAGCTCTTCATCGTCGACGATCACGACGCGCAGGTCGAACGACGGTTCGCTCATGGCTCCGGTGACTCCATCGGCAGGGACACGGTCACCCGATAGGCATCGGCGGCCGCCTCAATCGCGAGCGAGGCCCGATCGCCGAAGGCCGCCGCCAGCCGTCGGCGGACGATGTCGAGCCCGAAGCCCGTGCCGCGCCGCACGCCGTCGATGTCGCGCGGATTGGTCACGACGACCAGGACGTGCCGACCGGCCCGCGAGGCCCGCACGTCGATCGCGCCGCCGTCGACGCAGGTCGACACCCCGTGTCCGACGGCGTTCTCGACGAGCGGCTGCAGCAGCAGCGGGGGCACGGGCGTGTCGATGACATCGGGGGCCAGCTCGGATCGGACGACCAGACGCGACCCGAAGCGCACCTGCTCGATCTGGAGGTACTGCTCGGCGAGCGCCACCTCCCGGCCGAGCGGGATGCGGTCGGCGCGGCCGAGCACGAGGCTGTCGCGCAGAAAATCGCCGAGCATCTGGCACATGAGCCGCGCCTTGGCGGGACTCGGGCCGATGAGGCCGGCAATCGAGTTGAGGGCGTTGAACAGGAAGTGCGGGTCGACCTGCGCGCGGAGCGCCCGCAGTTCGGCGTCCCGGGCGGCCACCTGCGACTCGAGCACCCGGCGTGCCGCCTGGGCGGTGTCCTGGACGCCCTGGATCAGGTACTGCACCGTCAGCGACAGCAGGTACCCAAGCGCGCCGAGCCCGACGAGGAGCGAGACGAGAGCCGCGGGCGGCGTGCGCCCCAGGGCGAATCCGACAGGCGCGAGCGCACTGGCCCAGAGCTGGCCGGCCGCCGCCCAGAGCGCCGCCGTGACGAGCGCGGCGGCCAGCGCCGTCGTCACGAGCCGCGGCGCCGAGGTGCGCGACAAGGGCATCGCGCGGCAGAGATACCAGCCCGACGACGACATCGGAGCGGCCAGCAGGCCGAGCGGCAGGCCGAAGGCCAGGGCGGCCGCCCAGGCGACCTCCAGCCACACACGCATCAGCAGGGCCAGCCCGACGCCCACGAGACCCCACGCCAGCAGGTAGAGGAGCAGCCGGCGACGCTCGCCTGCAAGTGGCATCGGCCGCTAGGTCTTCGTGCCGATCTCGATGCCGCCCATGACACAGAAGCCGCGAATCGTCAGCCGGTTCCGCGTGTCCTGCGCCCCGCTGCTCCGATCCTCGACGCCGCCCATCAGCACCATGACCTCGTTGGAGACCGCCCAGTCGGGCGGCACCCAGATTTCGATGCCGCCCCACATGACGAACACGTCGATGATGGCGCCCCCGGGCGCGGCCGACGCGCCGCGCAGATCGAGTTCGACGCCACCCATGATCGCGGTCAGATCACCGCGCTGGAATCCCGGCGACGCGTTGCGACGGACCTTGCCGGACCAGAACGCGAAATCGGAGACACGACCGTCGGCGCTCGGCAGGCCGCTCGCCTCCCCGCCGCCCACCGTGCGCGTGAGAATCATGACCCCGAGCGCCACGAGTGCCAGCGGCCACCAGTCCTCCACATCGACGTTCCAATAGAGGACGTGCTCGGCCGTCAGCAGCAGGCCGAAGACGGTGAGCAGACCACCGGCGACGCGGCCCGACGTGCCCGACGCCTGCAGGATCTTGAGCAGTCCGACGGTCACCAGACCGAGCGGCCAGTAGCGCAGGATCTCGTCGGCGTCGAGCAGGCGCAGGTTGTCGGCCGTCAGCAGCAGGCCGAACGCCAGGACGAGCAGTCCGAAGAGCGCCTGCGGCGTCAGGCGGAAGCCGGAGGGCTGGGGGGTCACGACCGACCTCCGCTGCCCGGACCGGCGGGGCCACCCCAGGCCCGCAGCAGGATCGACAGGCCGCCGGCCACGATGAAGAGGGGCCACGACTGCCGCAGGTGGAAGACGTGCTGCGTGTGCAGGAGGAGGATGAGACCGGTTGAGAGCAGCATCAGGCCCGCCCCGCGCCGCTCGTCACCGCGCGTCGTCCAGAGGCGCATGGCGCCGAACGCGATGAGCAGCAGGGGCCAGAGCCCGCGGAGCTGCCAGTCGAAGTAGTCATCGAATCGACCGGCCAGGAGCACGAGGCCCAGGACAATGAGCAGCGTGCCGGTGATCCAGCGGCTGTCGTCGCGGTCGGTCGCCATGTGTCCGTCCATTTCCCCGGCAGGCGCGGTCACAGGCCGCCCCCGAACAGACCGGCCGCCGTCACCGGCTGCGTCATCATCAGCCAGAGGAGCACGCCGGCCGCCATCGCCGCCGCCACGCCGACTGCCATGACCCCAACCACCCACGGTCGACCGAGTTCCATGTTCGTGCCTCCCTACGACAGGAGGATACGGAGGCCCCGCCCCGCCCCGCACGGCCGGACCGGCCGGCGGCGGCCCGACACCGGTGAACGGCGCCCGCCCGGCGACACCGCCCGCCAACCGTCCCGCTTTCGAACACCGTCTCCCTCTGTCCTCTGCCCTCGGCCCTCCGTCCTCTGTAGAATGTGTCCATGGCTTTCTTCTCTCGCAGCCCGCAGCCCGAAGCCCACGACCAGGAAGCACTGGCCTCGGACACCCTCATCACGCTCCGGAACCTCGAGAAGTCGTACGCCCACGGCACGAGCCGCACGTGGGTGCTCCGGCGCATCACGCTCGACATCAAGGAGGGTGAGTTCGTCTCGATCATGGGGCCGTCGGGCGCGGGTAAGTCGACGCTGCTGCACATCTTCGGCATGCACGACAGCGCCTGGACCGGCGATTACTACTTCGGCGGCCATCCGGTGCATCGGCTGAGCCCGAAGGATCGCGCGCGGCTCCACAAGGAGCATATCGGCTTCGTCTTCCAGAGCTATCACCTGCTCGATCACCTGACGGTCTACGAGAACCTCGACGTGCCGCTCTCCTACCGCGACGTCCGCAAGGCCGAGCGCGACAGCATGGTCTGCGACATCCTGGACCGCTTCAGCATCGTCGGCAAGAAGGATCTGTATCCGAACCAGTTGTCGGGTGGCCAGCAGCAGCTCGTCGCCGTCGCGCGGGCGGTCATCGCCAATCCGAAGGTCATCCTCGCCGACGAGCCGACCGGCAACCTCCATTCGAGCCAGGGCCGCGAGATCATGGACCTGTTCAAGCGCCTGAACGACACCGGCACGACCATCATCCAGGTGACCCACTCGGAGGCCAACGCGGCCTACGGGTCGCGGGTCGTCCAGTTGAAGGACGGCTGGATCGTCGACTGATCGGCCCGTCGTGCGCTCATGTTCACCCGACTCGTCCGCCTCGCGCCGTTGGCGGCGCTCGTCCTGGCGCTGGCCTGCAGCGCCGCCGAGCCGCCCCGCCGCTACCAGTTCACGGGCCTGGTGCTCGCCGTCCATCCCGACCGGCGCGAGATCACGATCCGCCACGACGACATCGAGGGCCTGATGCCCGCGATGACGATGAGCTTTCCGGTGACCGATGTCGCGCTGCTCGACGGCCGGGTGGCCGGCGACGTGGTGACCGGGACGCTCGACGTGAGTGACGCGATCGGGCGCATCAGCGCCCTCACGAAGACCGGCACGGCCCCGCTGCCGACCGACTCGAACGCCGTGGCCCTGGCCGAGGGCCTGCTCGACGTGGGTGACGAGGTCCCCGATGCGGCGCTCATCGACCAGACCGATACGCGGCGGTCGCTGTCGGAATGGCGCGGGACGCCAACGCTCGTGACGTTCATCTACACGGCCTGTCCGCTGCCGACGTTCTGCCCGCTCATGGATCAGAACTTCGCGATGATCCAGCGGGCCGTGGCCGAGGATCCGGCGCTCGCCGGGCGTGTGCGGCTCGTCTCGATCTCGTTCGATCCCGACCGCGACACGCCGGCCGTGCTCGCCGCGCACGCCGCGCGGCTTCAGGCCGACCCGGCCGTCTGGACGTGGCTCACGGGCGACCGGGTGACCGTCGATCGCGTGGCCGCCCGCTTTGGCGTCGGCGTCGTCCGCCAGGGCGAGGCGGCGGGCGGGGAGATCACGCACAATCTGCGCACGGTGCTCGTCGGCGCCGACGGGCGCGTGGCCGCGATCTACTCGGGCAACGAGTGGACGCCCGGCCGCGTGCTCACCGACCTGCGCGCGGCTGTCATTCCCCGGTGAGCGACCGGCCAGCCCGGCAGGCGTTCACCCGCGCCGAACGGCGCGTGATCGATCGGCTGAGGTCCCCGGCGGCCGTCCAGCGGTTCGTGAACGCCCTGCCCTACAACACCGAACCCCCGCCGGGACCCGCGCTCCTGCGCACGTTCCGCGGCGTCGTCCGCCATCAGACCGCCCACTGCCTGGAAGCGGCGCTCACGGCGGCCGTGGTCCTCGAACAGCACGGCTACCCGCCGCTCGTCATGAGCCTCGAGTCGATCGACGGGCTCGACCACGTGATCTTCATCTACCGGCATCGCGGCCGCTGGGGATCGGTCGCCCGATCGCGCGACCCCGGCCTGCACGGCCGGAAGCCCGTCTTCCGGACACCCCGGCACCTGGCGCTGTCGTACTTCGCGCCGTTCGTCGATCGGACCGGGTGCCTGCTGGCGTACGGGACGGTGGATCTGCGGGTGCTCGGGCCGTACGACTGGCGGCTGTCGGATCGCAACGTGTGGCAGGTCGAACAACTGCTCTACCGGATCCCGCATCGGCCGATTCGATCGTCACCGGCGCGCGTCGCCCGGCTGCGGGCGCAGTACCTGCGCTTTCTCCAGGCACACCCCGGCCGGAAGCCGGTGTACTACGACCGGTCGACGTGGACGCCGCTTCCGACTCGGGGGCGCGCGTGAGGGCGGCGCCCCGTCAGTCCAGGTCGAAGTCCCGTTTCGGCCGGGCGACGGGCTCGTCCCTGGCCTGTTTCAACGCTTCCTCGAACCGGCGTGACAGCGCGTCGCCGCGCGTCTTCTCGGACTCGACGGCCTGGTCGAAAAGCGCGTCGCGCCGGGCTTTCTGTTCGGCGACGATCTGGTGGGCCTCGTCGAGTTCGGGCTTGTCGGCCCGTTCGGGCTCGACGTGGCGGACCACCCGGCGGAGTCCCTCGTCAATCACGAGCGTCGACCCGCAGCAGGGGCAGGCGACTTCGTACTCGGTGTCCAGTCGTCCCATGGGTGCCTCTCCGGCACTATCATACTGAGATGATCGTTCCGCGCGGGTCGGTCGATCTCCGCGTCGTCACCTACAACATCCACCGCGCGATCGGCATGGACCGGCGAAAGCGGCCGGACCGGATCGCGCGGGTCCTCAGCGACATCAACGCCGACGTCATCGCCCTGCAGGAAGTCATCGGGTCGGGCCCGGCCGGGCCGGGCCACGCCGAGCAACTCGGCGCGGCCCTCGGGATGGGCTGGGTGATGGCGCCCACGCGCGAACTCCGGCGGCACCAGTTCGGCAACGTCATCCTGAGCCGCTATCCGCTGCAGGACCATGCCCGCCTCGACCTGTCGTGGAAGACGTGCGAACCGCGCAACGCGCACCGCGTGGCCGTGGACCTCGGTCTGGGCACGCTGCACGTCCACAACGCGCACCTGGGGACGGCGCTGCTCGAGCGCCGCTACCAGGCCCCGCGGCTGGCATCGTGGATTCACGACCGGCGCGTCGCGTTGCCCAAGCTGGTCGTCGGCGACTTCAACGAATGGGGCCGGGGCCTCGTGAGCGACGTCCTGGCCGAGCGGCTGAAGAGCCTCGACCTGTTCCCCCACCTGCGCCGGCGGCGCACGTATCCCGGTCTCTTCCCAATCCTGCACCTCGACCACCTCTACTTCGAGGGCCACGTCGAAGTGCGCCGTGTCGAGCTGCCGCGGACCCGGCTGGCACTGCTCGCATCGGACCACCTCCCCCTCGTCGTCGACGTCCGCATCGCATTCTAGGTCCCGGGCCCGGATGACCCTTGCATCATCGATTGCATAGTGATATCACTATGCAATCGTTCTCGTCCCTGGAGGAGGGGCCATGACTCGTGAGAGAACCCAATCGACCCTGTCAGGCTGGCTGGTGCTTCCGGTGCTCGTGGCCCTCACGGCCGCGACCGTCTGGTTCCTGGTGCAGTCGGCGCGCGCCGGCGTGGGCGCGCCGCTGATCGTCGGCCTCGCGCTCGTCGTGGCCGCCGAGCTCGTCCTGTTTGCCGGCTTCTTCGTCGTCAACCCCAATGAGGCGCGGGTGCTGCAGCTGTTCGGCCGCTACACGGGCAGCGTGAAGCAGGACGGCTTCCACTGGGCCAACCCGCTGCTCGCCAAGCGTCGGCTGTCGCTGCGCATCCGCAACTTCGAGACGACGACGAGCAAGGTGAACGATCTCGAGGGCAATCCGATCGAAATCGGCGCGGTCGTCGTCTGGCGGGTCGTGGATACGTTCGAGGCCACGTTCGAAGTGGATGACTACGCGCACTACGTCAAGGTGCAGACCGAGGCCGCCATCCGCAACCTGGCCACGCAGTATCCCTACGACGATCACGCCGAGGACAAGAAGTCGCTTCGCGGCAACACGGCGGAGATTGCCGAGCAACTGAAGGCCGAAGTGCAGGAGCGGCTGAACAAGGCCGGGGTCGAGGCGCTCGAGGCCCGGATCAACAACCTGGCCTACGCGCCCGAAATCGCGTCGGCGATGCTCCAGCGCCAGCAGGCCGGCGCCATCATCGCCGCGCGCTCGCGCATCGTCGAAGGCGCGGTGGGCATGGTCGAGCACGCGCTCGAGATGCTCTCGAAGCGGGGGGTCGTGGACCTCGACAACGAACGCAAGGCCGCCATGGTCAGCAACCTGCTGGTGGTCCTCTGCAGCGACCGGCACACGCAGCCGGTCGTCAACACCGGGACGATTTATCAGTAGGAGTGACGGCCCGGCCGGTCGACATCCGGCCGGGCGCCGATGTCATGGGTGATCGCAAGCCGTTTCTGCTTCGGATCGATCGGGACGTGCTCGACGCACTGCAGCGCTGGGCCAATGACGATCTGCGCAGCCTGAACGGACAGATTGAGTTCGTGCTCCGGCGGGCGCTCGAACAGGCCAGGCGGGCCGGCCCACGACCGTCCACCGGGCGACCGGCCGACGGCGAGTAGGACTCGGCGGCCGGATCGCCGGCCGGCCTCGGGCGGCTAGCCCTCTTCGAAATCGGGTTGCGGCTGGGAGATCGGACGCGTCGCCGGACGGAGGGCTTCGCGATGGTCGTAGAGCGGCAGACCGGCCGCGTGAATCGACATCTCACACCGGGACGCCTTGCGACGGACCACGACGGTCACCGGGCTGCCCTCCACTCCGGGCTCGAATCCCACTTCGCAGCCGCACGACAGGCGTGCGTTCAACGGCGTCTCGTGCATGTGGCTCCTAGTCAGCCTCGACGAACAGGACGCGCACCTGTTCTTCGAACCAGTCCTTCGTGTTGGTGCCCACCGATTTGAGGTAGACCGTGCCATCCGGGCGAACGAACCAGGTAATCGGCACCATGATGTGCGCGCCGTAGAGTTCCTGCAACTCGTCGTGGCCGAGGCCGACGAGCACCGGGTAGTTCATCTTGTACTCGGCGGCAAACGGCCTGAGATCTTCCGGCGTGTCGTCCACCGAGATGCCGAGCACGGTCAGGTTCTGGTCCTTGTACTTCTCGACCAGTTCGACGAAGGCGGGGATCTCGTGTTTGCAGGGCCCGCACCAGGTCGCCCAGAAGTTGACGACGAGTGGCCGACCGCGGAAGTCCGACAGCCGGACGTCGTTGCCGTCCATGTCCTTCAGGGTGAAGTCGAGCGGTGCCATCTCGCCGGTCGTGACCCGATCCGGCCACATCGCCCACAGGGGGACGACGGCGATGACCGCGGCCACGGCGAGGGCCCTGACCCAGCGATTCGTTCTGATCCCATTCACCATGCTGCTCGCGCCTCCCCAACATTACTACACTACCTTGGCCAGGGACCGGCGGCGACCGCCCCCGAAACAGGCCGGTACTGTCCTCTGCGGATTGCGGCGACCCGCGGGTGTCACCCGCCGGCGGCGTCGCTCCGGCGCACCCGGCGGCGCGGGTACCGCGGCACGACCTTTGCTGGTCTGCCTCCCGGGGCGTTGCCGCCGCGACGGGCCTCCCGCACGAGGGTGGCCGGTGAGCCGGTGTAAGATCGGGGCTGACGTCCGGTCATCCTGCGTCGTCAGCTCTCGAGGTGAAGCTATGCGATCGCGCTGTTTTCGCACGTGGACCGTGCTTACCGGCGCCCTGATCTTCCTGATCACGGCGTTCGTTCCGGTGCCGGTCGAGGCCCAGACACCGTTCGTCCCGTATTTCGGGAAGAACCGCGTGCGCTACGACAAGTTCGATTGGTACATCTACAAGACGGACCACTTCGACATCTTCTACTACCCGGAGCTCGAGCCGCATCTCGAGCGCGTGGCGGCCTATGCCGAGAGCGCCTACCAGCAGATCAGCGGCGACCTGAAGCACGATCTCGCCGGTCGCGTGCCGATGATCCTCTTCAAGACGCAGAGCCAGTTCCAGCTCCAGAACATCATCGGCGCCGAGTTGCCCGAGGGCGTCCTGGCGTTCGCCGAGCCGTTCCAGAACCGGATGGTGCTGCCGATTGACGAGCCGCCCGACCAGCTCTACCGGCTGATCACGCACGAGCTGACGCACGTCTTCGAGTTCGACATCATCCCGCGCGGCCTGATGGGCTCGAACATCCCGCTCTGGATGGACGAGGGCCTGGCCAACTTCATGGCGGGGTACTGGAACACGCTCGACCTGATGCAGGTGCGCGACGCGGCCATCACGGACACGATTCCGAAGATGAGCCAGTTCCAGACCGCGCCGCTCTCGGGCCGGCTCACCTACTCGCTCGGCCACGCGGCGTTCGAGTTCATCCGGGACCGCTGGGGCATGGAAGGCCTGCGGCAGTTCCTGTTCTCGCTGCGCAAGAGCGTGGTCGGCAGCAATGAGAGTGCCTACGAGGAAGCGCTCAAGATCTCGCCCGAGGAGTTCGACGACGAGTTCGACCGGTATCTGAAGGATCGGTTCAAGCCCTTCCGCGACAAGGAACGGCCGGCCGACTACGGCCGGAACCTGGCGCCGAACCCCCAGCGGACACCCTACGTGTCGGTCGTCTCGCTCGAGCCGTCGCCGACCGGGGATCTGATTGCGGCGATGGTGGGCAACCGCAAGGACTACGAGCTGGACGTCCTGATCATCTCGTCGACCGACGGCCAGATCATCCGCAACCTGACCTCGGGGTTCGACCACAGCCGCGGCTTCGAGTACATCTCGACCTCCGGCGGCCTGCGCGGCAACATGGTGCCGTGGATTGCGTGGGGCCCGACCGGCGATCGGCTCGCGTACTTCGTCCGCACCGAGCAGATGAAGACGCTCATCGTGCAGAACGTGGTGACGGGCCGGATCGAGCGGCGCGTGGAGCTGCCGTCGGTCGATGGGCCCGAATCGCCGTCGTTCGCGCCCGACGGACGCACCGTGGCGTTTGCGGCCATCCAGCAGGGCGTGTCCGACATCTTCACGGTGGACCTCGAAAGCGGCCGCGTCACCAACATCACCCGCGACCCGGTCGCCGATTACGCCCCGGCGTTTGCCCCCGACGGCCGCACGATCGTCTATGCCGGCCGGGTGGGCGGCAACGACAAGCTCTTCCAGGTGGACGTGGCCTCCGGCACCAAGACCCAGATCACGTTCGGCACGCACGACGACACGAGCCCGAAGTTCCAGGATGCGAACACGGTCATCTTCACGTCGACGGCGCTGGATCCGGCCGTCCCGGTCCTGCCCGAGGTGGCCCGCAATGCCAACATCCCCAACGTCTGGTCGCTCGATCTGACGACGAAGGACCTGCGACAGTGGACCGACTCGGCCATCGGCGTGGTGTCGCCCATCGTGCTCCAGGGCTCCCAGCGGCGCGTGGGCTTCCTCACCTACTACAAGGGTGAGAACGGCATCCACACGAAGGTGCTCGACGAGCCGGTCACGACGGTCCCGTCGGTCGACTTCGGCGAGCCCGTCGCCATTCCCGACTTCGTGCCCCCGCTGCCGCACAGCCTCGTGCCCGACAACATCCACAAGAAGGGCGCCTTCGAGCGGATGAGCCTTGCCGGCCGGCCGCCCGTGAACCTGGGCCTGACGAGCGGCGGCGACATCTACGGCAACACGCAGATCACGTTCACCGATGTGCTCGGCGACAAGGAGATCAGCTTCTACGCGCAGTCGATCGCGCAGTACCGGACGACGGCGTTCACCTTCCTGAACATCGGCAACCGGCTCCAGTACGCGATCCAGGGCTTCGCGCAGGATCAGTTCTTCTTCGGCAACGTCCTGGACGTGCTCTACGACCCGTCGCTGGCGCCGTTCATCGACCGCGATCAGGCCCAGGCGGTGCAGAGGGTCCGCGGGGCGACCGCCTTCGGGATCTATCCACTGGACCGCTACCGGCGGCTGCAGATGACCGGCGGCTACGTCTACCTCAAGGAGGAGTTCGCCAACGCGGGGCTCCAGGTCATCAGCGAGAACTTCCAGGAGGCCAACAACCAGGCACGGATCTTCCGCAGCGGCCACATGCTGCCGGTCGGTCTCGAGTTCATCCAGGAAACGACCGTCTTCCGCGAGTACGGACCGCTCGCCGGCAACGCCATGCGGGTGTCGTTCGAGACGTCCCCCGCCATCGGCGACAGCTGGATTTCGCGACAGACGGTGGACGTCGACCTGCGCCACTACGCCCGGATTGCCACCAACGGCGTGTTCGCCACGCGGCTGAAGGGCTTCCGGAGCTGGGGGCGATCGCCCGACTTCATGTACTTCGGCGGCAACTCCGAGATGCGCGGGTACGAGTACCTGCAGTTCATCGGCCACAAGGCGTTCTTCGCCAACGCCGAGCTGCGGTTCCCGCTCATCGAGGCCATGCTCACGCCGATCGGGGTCCTCGGCGGCCTGCGCGGCACGTTCTTCTTCAACGCGAGCGGCGCGGGGTTCAATGGGTTCCCGTTCACGTTCTCGCGGTCGGACACCGAGATCATCACGCCGACCATCGGGTTCCAGTTCGACTCGCTCGGGAACCTGATCCCGATCCAGGGCACGCCGATCATCGTCGACGGCTACCGGCTGGTGGACGGCCGGGCCTCCTACGGGCTCGGGCTCCAGAGCTTCCTGCTCGGCTTCCCGATGCACTTCGACTGGTCGTGGCGAACGCTCTTCAACAAGGACTACGAGGACGCGATCTTCTCGCTCTCGGGCGGCAGCATCGCCTTCAGGAAGCCGCGCTTCTCGTTCTGGATTGGTTATGACTTCTAAGAATTCAGCGGATTGGCGAATTGCGTGCAGGAGCGAATGAAATGAGTGGAGATGAGCGACTGCTAATCCGCTGAATTGGTGAATGCGCGCCCTGCCCCCCAGACGCCCGCGCGACTCCTACACCGAGATGGTGCAGGTGGTCCTGCCGAACGACGCCAACCCGCTGGGTTTCATCCTCGGCGGTACGGTCATGCACCTCATCGACATCGCCGGCGCGATTGCGTGCCACCGGCACGCACGCAGTCTGCTCGTCACGGCCGCAGTCGACGGGCTGCAGTTCCTGCACCCGATTGCCGTCGGCGATCTCATC
>DATKDF010000051.1:0-28511 GCA_035512795.1 Vicinamibacterales bacterium | reverse complement strand
TGGCGGATGACGAGGAGATACGGATGCTCGGTGGCGAGGGCCGAATAGTCGATCTCGGCGCGCCTCTCCCGCCCTTCGTAGTAGGCGACCTTCGTGAGCTTCCGCCCCGCGGCGATCAGCCCGTCGGAGAGGCCTGCCTCGCCGAGAATCCGGAGCGTGTGCGGATGAATCGCCAGGGCGTAGCTGTGCTGGGTCGTCCGCTGATGCATGTCCACGATCTGCGTACGGACCCCCGAGTGCTGCAGAAACAGGGCCGCGACGAGACCGACCGGACCGGCGCCGACGACGAGAACCTCAGGATCGGGGTGACGGACCATCGAGCTTCCTCCTCACGCGCTTGGCGATTGCGTCATCTCTCGTATCCGGTTCGGTTCCTTCGCCCGATGGCGATGCTAGTCCATGCGGGATTGTCGGATCCACTGGAATGGGCCGAGGGGCCCTGAGGCGTCACCGGACCCGCGGGCCGTCGAGTATTCTGAGCACATGACCGGTACCTATCGCCCCGTGCCGCTCGAGTTCACGCGGCGGTCGCGATCCGATCAGATCGCGCGCGCCGCGGCGTTCGCCTCGGTCATGCGGACGCGGCGCACCGTACGCGACTTCGCACCGGATCCGGTTCCCGAAGAGGTCCTCGACGCCGCCATCGCCGTGGCCGCCTCGGCGCCGTCTGGCGCCAACATGCAGCCCTGGCGCTTCGTCGTGGTCCGCGATCCCGCGGTCAAGCGTCGCATTCGCGAGGCCGCCGAAGCCGAAGAGCGGGAGAGCTACGAACGACGCATGCCGGACGAGTGGCTCGACGCCCTCGCGCCACTCGGCACCGACTGGCAGAAGCCCTTCCTCGAGGTCGCGCCCGTGCTGCTCGTCATCTTCCGGATCGACTACCGCGTCGTCACCGAGCCGGACGGACAGACGCGACGGGTGAAGCACTACTACGTCTCGGAGTCGGTCGGGATCGCCGCCGGCATGCTGCTCGCGGCCCTGCACTGGGCCGGGCTGGCGACGATCACGCACACGCCGAGCCCGATGGGCTTTCTCAGTGACATCCTCGACCGGCCCGTCAACGAGAAGCCCTACCTGCTCGTGCCCGTCGGGTATCCGGCAGCCGGCGCAGCCGTGCCGGTCATCGAGCGCAAGGCGCTGTCCGAGGTGCGACTTGATGTGTGACGCTGGCGTCATGACGGCGTATCCGCGCGCGGCGCTGCGGCTGGTCCGGTTGGCGCACGCCGCATTCTGAACGGGAGTCCTCATGCCGAGAGTGCTGTTGCTCGTCCTGGTCCTCTTCGCCACCACGGCACCCGCGCTGGCGCAGAGTCCCATCACGTATCGGGTGTCGTTTCCGGAGCCCGAGCACCACTGGGTGCAGGTCGAGCTGGCGGTCTCGGACCTGGGCGCCGCGCCCCTGCACGCACGCATGAGCCGGTCGTCACCGGGCCGGTATGCCGTGCACGAGTTTGCCAAGAACATCTTCCTGATCGAGGCCTTCGACGGCCGCGGGCAGCGGCTGCGTGCCGTCCGGTCGGATGTCGACGAGTGGCAGGTGAGTGGCCACGACGGCACCGTGCGGGTCGTCTACCGGCTCTACGGCGATCATGCCGACGGCACCTACATGGCCGTGGATACGACGCATGCGCACATGAACATGCCCGCCACGTTCCTGTGGGCACGGGGACTGGAGACCCGTCCGATCCGGATCACGTTCGAACCGCCGCCCGGCTCGGGTTGGCGCGTGGGCACGCAACTGTTCCCGACGTCGGATCCGTTCACGTTCACCGCGCCGAATCTCCAGTACTTCCTGGACAGCCCGGTCGAATTGGCCGACGCGGTCGAGAGCACGTTCACCGTGCCTGGAGCCGGCAGGCAGCCGGCGCGCATTCGGCTCTTCGTTCACTCGGACGGCTCGCAGGCCGACGTCGACGTCCTGGCCGGAATGGTGCGGCGGATCGTGCTCGAGCAGATCGCCGTGTTCGGGGATCTGCCGCCGTTCGAGCCGGGTGAGTACACCTTACTGCTCGACTACGTCACCTGGGGCGCCGGCGACGGCATGGAGCATCGGAACAGCACGATGATCTCGAACCCCGGGGTGTCACTGCGGACCGCCGAGGGGCGGCAGCGGGCGCTCGGGACGATCTCGCACGAGTTCTTTCATGTCTGGAACGTCGAGCGGATTCGCCCGGTCGGGCTCGAGCCGTTCGACTTCACGCGTGAGAACGTGACCTGCTGCCTGTGGCTGGCCGAAGGCTTCACGTCGTACTACGGCCCGCTCACGATCACGCGCGCCGGGCTCAGCACGGCGGCGCCGACCGCGCCGGCGATTGCCGTCATCAACGGGTCCGGCCGGCAGGTGCGGTCGGCCGTCGAGATGAGCGAGCACGCGCCGTTTGCCGATGCCGGCGTGTCGGTCGATGCGCACGACCGCGGCCGGTCGTTCATTTCGTACTACACCTACGGCGCCGCGATTGCGCTCGGCCTCGACCTGTCGCTGCGGCAGCGGTCGAACGGTCGCCAGACGCTCGACGACTTCATGCGCCTGCTCTGGGAGCGTCACGGCAAGCCGGCCGGGCCGGCACTGGGGCTGGTCGCGCAGCCGTACACGCTGGCCGACCTGCGGCGGCTCCTCTCGGAACTGACGGGTGACACGGCGTGGACCGAGGCGTTTTTCGACCGGTTCGTCGAGGGCCGGGACGCGATCGACTACGTGCCCCTGTTCGAGCAGGCCGGGTTCCGGCTCGCGCGCCGCAACCCCGGCGCCGCCTGGGCCGGGGCGTTCCAGATGGCGGATGGCCAGAGCGGCCTGGCCGTGACGGCCCTCGTCCCGTTTGCCACGCCAGCCTACGCGGCCGGGCTCGATGCCGGCGACGTGATCGTCACGATCGACGGCCGGCCGGCCACCCGTGCGGTCTGGACCGCACTGGCCGCACGCCGGCCGGGCGAATCGGTGCCCCTCACGATCCGGCGTCGCGACGGCCGCCTGGACGATCGGATGCTCGTGCTCACCGAGGATCCCGCGCTCGTCATCTCGGAGATCGCGGCACCGAGCCCGGCGCAGCTGGTGTTCCGCCAGGCCTGGCTGGGACCGCACGCGCGGTAGGCCGGAGCGCTACTTGATGCGTCCCGTGCCCTGAAAGCGCTTGTAGTTGGTGTAGGTGGCCTCGCCGGTCACGACTTCGAGACCGGAGCCGCGGTGCCGCCGTTCGTAGCGCTCGCGGAAGACCGAGGGCACCCAGAGGTCGAGCCGTTCCTCGAACGCGTAGGTGGTCGTCAGGCGGGCCTTCACGCGCCCGTCTTCGAGTTCGAAGTGGGTCTCGCGCACGCGGCCCGTACCGGCCTCGATCACGAACGAACCCTTCGCGAAGACGGCGCCCCCGGTGGCGCTGCTCACGAGCGTGGGCCGGCGCTGTTCCTCGAACGAGACCGTGACGAGCATGACGTCGCCTTCCTTCTGCAGGCCGGTGCGCTTGTAGCGGGAGGTGGCGCGCTTCTTCTCGGAGAGCACGAGCAGCGGCAGCGTCGGCTCGTTGAAGTTACGGATGACGGTGCCGATGTTGAAGGCCGCGTTCCGGTTGGCGATCCGATCGACCAGGCCGCGGTCGGTGTTCGAGAGGAGCAGCCGCCGCAGATCCTCGCGGTCGGCCACCGGCCGGCCGTCCACGCGGGCCACGTCGCGGACGGTGATCCACTCGTCGTCGGCCGGCAGGTACATCATGTAGATCTCGCCCTCGAGCTGGCGCCTCTCGGTCGGCAGGTCCTCGCGTTCGACCTCCTGCCGGTACATCTCGTCGGCGATGAGGAAGGAGAAGGCCTTCTGGTATTCCGCGATGTACTTCGAGGCGGCGGCCGCGACGCCGTCCGGCGTCAGGTCGATGAAGGGCGCCGGTGCCTGGCTGCCGGAGATTGGCGCCAGGATGGCCAGCAGACCGATGACCGTCAATGCCGCGGCGCGGCTCCGGCCGGGACCGGGTCGGGTGGTCGGCGCGTCCATGGGGTCACTGTCTACTGTCTCATAGACGCCGCGTCGGCACGACCGGCTTCGATCCAGCCGAATCGCGACAGGCCGGAGCCGACGAGCGCGGCAAGGGCCGCGGCGGCGTGCGCCGGAGCCCAGGCCAGTCCGGCCAGTCGCAGTCCAAGCGCGAGCGGGCCGGCGAGCAGCGTGGCCCGCGAGATCGTGCGGTTCACCGCGGGCTCACGTCGCGCGAGGCTCACCAGCCAGAACACGGTCTTGATCGCTGCGGCCGCCAGTGCGACCCGGACCATCGCCTCGGTCGTGCCGGCCACCAGTTCGACGGCCGAGGCGGCCGCGCCGAGCGACGACACGCCGAAGTCGATCGGCAGGGTTCGGTGTCTCTCGGCCCACACCGGCAGCACCGTCGCGCCGAGGAGCACACCCGTGTAGGTGGCCAGGACGAGTCCGGTCGTGGCCGCCACGAGATCGGTGACGATCAGCCCGGCCGCCACGATCGGTCCTGCAGGCGCCGCGATCCAGTACACCAGCGCCGCCGTGGTGGCGCCCGAAAAGACGATGAGCGTCCAGGCGCCGACCGACATGGCGCTCCTGAGTTTGAAGACGCGCAGCATGTAGAGGAATCGCCCGGGTCGCCCGAGGTCCGAGATGAGCAGCAGCGGCGAGACCGCCGCGCCGAAGAGCGCGATGGCCCGCGCGGCCCCGATGGTCGCTCTGTCGCCGCCGGCGAGGGTCGCCGCGCACGCAATCGCCGCGGCGACACCGGCCACGCCGCCGACAAAGAAGTACGCGGGCACCTCCCACGTCCAGACGGGCGCTTTGAGGGACGTCACGTTTACACCAGGAATGCCGCGGCCAGGATGATCGCCATCAGCAGGGACGTGCCCGCCGCCGAGCGCCACCCCGCCCTGAGACGCACCGACGGCAACTCGGGCGCGGCCGGCAGGCCGTAGTCGTCACACGAGCCGCGCACGAGAAAGATCGCGCGAGTGCCGCCGATGCTCGTGTCGCGCGGGTCGTAGACCACCGCGTCGGTGACGCCGCGCGCGGCGAGCGCGTCGCGGCGGGCGTCGGCGCGGGCACGCAACTCGTCGAGGTCGCCATACTGGATCGACTCGGTCGGACAGACCGTCGCACACGCCGGCTTCAAGCCGGCCTTCTGGCGGTCGTAGCAGAACGTGCACTTGAACGCCCGGCCATCGTCCGGCCGCCGATCGATGACGCCGAACGGACACGAGACCACACAGTAGCCGCAGCCGTTGCAGATGTCGGGCTGCACGAACACGCCGCCGAACTCGGTCCGGACGATCGACCCGGTGGGGCACGCCTCGAGACACCCGGCGCGCTCGCAGTGTTTGCAGACATCGGACGAGAAGTCCCAGGCGGGCCCGCCCTCGCGAATCCGTTCGACGAACTGCACGTGCCGGTACGTCGAATGTCCCAGGCCGCCCGTGTTGTCGTACGAGCGTCCGGTCCAGACGAACCCGTCGGCCGGCACCTGGTTCCACTCCTTGCAGGCCACCTCGCAGGCCTTGCAGCCGATGCAGAGCGTGGCGTCGGTGAAAAAGCCGTCCGGCATCAGAACCTCACGACGCTTGCGCCGGCACGCGTTCCAGCCGGCAGAGCAGGGCCTTCGACTCCATGATCTTCACATTCGGCTCTTCCGAGATCGCAATCAGGTCGTTGACCACGTCGCCCGTCACGAGGCCGGTGCTCCCGAAGTGCCACGGCATTGCGATCTGGTGGACGACGTGGCCGTCGATGACGAGGGGCGTCATGCGCGCGGTGACGAGCGCGCGTGCCTGGATGCGACCGCGCGCGGTCACGAGTGAGACGACGTCGCCATTGGCGACGCCTTCTGTGGCGGCCAGCGCCGGCGAGAGTTCGCAGAAGAGCGCCGGCTGCAGTTCGGCCAGGCGCGACAGTGTCCGCGACATCGCGCCCGCCGTGTGATGCTCGGTCAGCCGGTACGTCGTCAGCACGTACGGAAAGTCCGGATCGGGCGAGCGCGACCATTGATTGTCCGGACGCGAGCGCCGGTCGGCCACCGGGTTGTCCTGTTGCGCGTAGAGGAGGTTGACGACGGGCGACTCCAGCGGTTCGTAGTGCGCCGGCAGCGGACCGTCCTTGAGGCCGTTCGGGACCCAGAGCCAGCCAAGACCGTCGGCGTGCATGATGAACGGCGTATCGCCCGCGATCGTGGCGGCGCCGGTCGCATCGACGGGCGGAACGTACGACGGGGGCGTCCCGACGGGGAAGTCCGGCATGTCGTGCCCCGTCCAAAGCTGCCGGGTCTCGTCCCACCAGACAAGCGCCTTCCGTTCGCTCCACGGCCGGCCGTCAGGCCGGGCCGACGCGCGGTTGTAGAGAATGCGCCGGTCGGCCGGCCACGCGAAGCCCCAGCCGTGGCCATAGCGGCCGCTCGCCTGCCGTTCGTTCGCGCGATTGCGGTCGGCCGTCGGGTGCACGCCCGCGTAGATCCAGCAGCCGCATGCCGTCGAGCCGTCGGCGACCAGATCCCTGAAGCCCACCACCTGCTCGCGCGTGGCCACGTGCCAGCCGTTGATCTCTTTCAGGATCGCCGACGCATCCGCCTCCCCGGATACCGGATCGAGGGCGTAGTCCCACGTGAGGGCGCGCAGGCCGTCGTTGACGGGGGACCGGTCGGCCGCGGCGATGGTCTTGAGCCGCCGGCCGAGTTCGACGACGAACCACGCCTCGCTCTTCGCGTCACCGGGCGGGTCGACGGCCTTCTCGTGCCACTGCAGCAGGCGCTGTGTGTTGGTGAACGTGCCGGCCTTCTCGGCGTGTCCGGCAGCGGGAAAGAAGAAGACCTCGGTGGCCGAGTCGGGTGCGTCCTTCCAGAACACCGCGGTCTCGGTTTCGACCAGATCGCGGACGACGAGCCAGCGCAGGTTGGCGAGCGCGCGCCGTTCGAGCGCGGCGTTCGGGCCGCCGACGGCCGGGTTCTGACCCATGACGAACAGCCCGTCCATGCGTCCGTCGGCCATGTCGAGCCAGTAGCCCTGATGCGAGTGGTCGCCCGAGATGCGCGGGAGCCAGCCGAACCCGAAGTCGTTCTCACGCGTGGCTGCGTCGCCGTACCACGCCTTCAGCAGCGAGATCGCGTAGCGATCGAAGTGGGACCACCAACCCGAGGGCGTGCGATGACGCGCCAGGTACCGGCCGAGCGTTTCGGTGCCGGGGCCGAACGCCGGCATCGGCAGGTAGCCTGGCAGCAGGTCGTAGAGCGTGGGAATGTCGGTGGATCCCTGGATCGACGCGTGGCCGCGAAGTGCGAGGATGCCGCCGCCCGGTCGGCCGACGTTACCGAGGAGCAGCTGCAGAATCGCGGCCGTCCGGATGATCTGCACGCCGACCGAATGCTGCGTCAGTCCCACGCCATAGCAGATCGTGGCCGTCTTCTCCGGACCCGAGCAGGCCGTGTAGCGGTCGGCGATCTCCAGGAACCGATCGCGCGGCACACCGCACACGCGCTCGACCATCTCGGGTGTGTAGCGCGCGAAGTGCCGCACGAGGTGCTGATAGACCGACCGCGGATGCGTGAGCGTCTGGTCGCGCTTCGGCCGGCCGGACTCGTCGACCTCGAACTGCCACGTCGCCGTGTCGTAGCCTCGCGCGTCCTGCTGCCAGCCCGAGAACATTCCCTCGAGATCCTCGGGCCCCCGATAGTCCTCCCGGACGAGGAAGGTGGCGTTCGTGTAGGCCGCGACGTACTCGCGAAAGACCCGTCCGCTCGAGAGCACGTGATGGACGAGGCCGCCGAGAAACACGATGTCCGAGCCGGCGCGGAGCGGCACCCAGAGGTCGGCGAGCGCCGACGTGCGCGAGAAACGAGGGTCGACGTGGATGACGAGTGTGCCGCGCTCTTCACGCGCCTTGACGACCCAGCGAAAGCCGACCGGATGCGCCTCGGCCATCGACGATCCGATGATGAGGATCGCGTCGGCGTTGACCAGATCCTGCTGCGCCGTCGTCGCGCCGCCGCGCCCGAACGTGGTGCCCAGACCGGGCACCGTCGAGCTGTGTCAGGTCCGGGCCTGGTTGCTCACGGCAACCAGGCCCAGTCCTCCGGTGAAGAGCTTCTTGATGAGGTAGTTCTCTTCGTTGTCGAGCGTCGCACCGCCGAGGTGGGCGATGTTCGGGCACTGCATGAGCGGCAGGCCGTCGCGAGTTGTCTCGAAGCGATCGGCGCGCGTCTGCCAGACCCGCTCGGCAATCCTGTCCATCGCCTGGTCCGGATCCAGATCCTGCCACTCGCGTGCGTGCGGTGCGCGGTAGCGGACCCTCGTGGCACGTGCCGGGTGCGTCAGCAGTTCGTGGCTGGCGGCGCCCTTCGGGCAGAGGTGGCCTTCGGAGATCGGCGATTCGGGATCGCCTTCAATGGAGACGATGCGGTTGTCCCGGTGGAAGACGAGCTGCCCGCAGCCCACGGCGCAGTACGGGCAGACCGATCTCGCAACCGACGCGCCCTCGGTGCGCGGCCGGAGCGCGCGCGTCGCGTCGGACATCGCGTCGGTGCCGGTGCCGTCGGAACGGTCGAGCAGTTGACTGATGAGCGGCCAACGCGAAAAGGGCATTGGCGGATCTTATGACAGGACGAAGGCCGTGCGCCCCGCTTCGACGCCTCACGCCGCGACGGGCCGCCGTCCACGCCGGCAGGGCACCGCCTCAATGGGCAGGCGCGTACCGGCGCACGATCGCCATCACCTGCCCGTGGTAACCACCGCCGAAGAGCGTCACGTGGTTCATCAGGTGGTAGAGCTGGTAGAGCGGATTGCGATCGCGCCAGCCGGGCTCGAGCGGCCGTGCCTCCTGGTACGCGGCGTACACGCGCGAAGAGAACCCGCCGAAGAGCGTCATCATGCCGAGCTCCGCTTCACGGTGCGCGAAGTACGCGGCCGGATCGATGAGCGCCGGCAGGCCGTCGGCGGCCGTGTGCAGGTTGCCGGACCAGAGATCGCCGTGGACGAGCGCCGGGCCCTCGTCCGGCTCGTCGATCCACGTGTCGAGGCGTGCGAGGAGGGCCGCAGTCTGCCTGCGGTCGTCGGTGGAGTAGTGCCCGGCGCGCGTTCCGAGCTCGAGCTGGTGGCCCAACCGGGCGCTTCGGTAGAACTCGATCCAGCTCGAACGCCGCGGGTTGGGCTGGGGCGTGGCGCCGCAGAAGTTGTCCGTCGCGAAGCCGAACGTCGGCGCGCTCGTGCCATGCAGTTCCGCCAGACCTCTGCCCACCCGATCGGCGAAGTCGGCGACGGGCGAGCCCTGACCGAGGTCCTCGAGCACCAGGAACGCGGGCTCCGCCTCGTGACACATGATGACGTCCGGAATCCTGAGAGAGGTGCCGCTCGCGCGCACCGCGCGGAGACCGTCGGCCTCAGCCTGAAACAACCCTGCGACGCCGGCGCCGGACTTGACGACGAAGGACCCGGCCGTCGTGTCGATCCGCTCGACCACCGAGATGTCGCCGCCGCCGAGGCCCGAGCGCATGCGGATCCTGACCGAGGTGCCGACGGCCCGCGCGAGCGCGTGCTCGAGGAGCGCGGCGTCGGGTGTCATCGGCTGGCGTCGGAGAGCTCGTCGAGCAGCGCCCGCGACGCGCGCGTGACGATGTCGAGCACCTCGTCGAAGCCTTCGGGACCGCCGTAGTACGGATCGGGCACATCGGCGCCGGGTTCGTCCGGGTCGAGATCCCGGAAGAGCCGGATCTTCTCGCGGTGTTCACGGGGCGCCAGCTGATGGAGCGCCTCGAGGTTGTCGGCGTCCATGGCGAAGATGTGGTCGAAGCGCGCGAAGTCCTCGCGCGCGACCTGGCGTGCGATGCTCGCGACCTCGATGCCGCGCCGCCGGGCGGCGGCGCGCATCCGGCGATCCGCGGGCTCACCGGCGTGCCACGCGCCCGTGCCGGCCGAGTCGATCTCGAGGCGGTCGTCCCACCCGGCGTCAGCCGCCAGATGGCGGAACACGGCTTCGGCGGCCGGTGAGCGGCAGATGTTGCCGAGGCAGACGAAGAGGACGCGAGTCATGACACCGTAGGCCGCCTACCGTTCGGACGCCGTCGTCCAGTTGAGGACGACGCTGATCGACCGGACGGCATCGGTGACCGTGTTGACGAGCACACGCCGGCCGTCGGATGTGACGCGATACTGACTGCTATGGTTCGCTGTTTCCCAGCCCGTCACGTTCGTGCGCATCAGCACGCGCGGCTCTCCCAGGGTCAGGCCTGCCGCCGTGACGGTGACCGATCGACTGATGAGCGATGTGTCCGGCGCCATGTAGTAGATCTCCCTCCCGCTGCCGGCCCATTGCGGCAGCATGCCGCCACCCTGCGACACCTGCCATCGGGCGCTCGTCAACGGAAACGGCTGGACGTACACCTCGAACGCGCCGCTCTCGTTCGAGACGTAGGCGAGCCACCGGCCGTCGCGGGAGATCTGCGCGTTGCGCTCCTCGGCGCGGGTCTCGACGACCGGGCGCGTCGACCCGTCGGCGAGCGAGAGGACGTGGATGTCCCAGAACGTCTCGCGATTGAGCACGCCGAAGAAGACGAGATCAGCCCTGGACCAGTCGCTCGGGATCTTGGCCACGGGCGACTGGAGGATGAGCGACTCGCTGCCGGGTGATCCGACTGGCAGGCGCCAGATGTTCGGCGGCCCGTCACGCAGTGAGGCAAACACGATGTCATCGCCCGCCGGTGCGCACTGGGGATAGAAGTCGATGTCGGAATGGAACGTGAGCCGCGTGGGCTGGCGGTCCGCGCCGTCGACCATCCACAGGTCGACGCTGCCGGAGGTGACGTCGGCCATCTCGTACACGATGCGCGACTCGTCGGCCATCAGGCAGAAGTTGTTCTGATCGCCCGGGGGAGTCGCCGGTCCGAGGCGGCGTCCGTCGCGGTCGAACCAGGTGAGCTGCGAGCCCGGCTTCGAGTCCTGGAAGACCAGCACGCCGTTCGACGAGGCCGAGAACAGCCCCTGGTAGCTGATGACGTTGTAGCCGACGTCGTCGACGATTGGCGTCGGCGATCCGCGCAGCTGTCGGCTGGCCAGGTCGAATGGCTGGGCGAGCAGCGCACCCTCGCGACGGAAGAGGAGGAAGCCCGGCTCGGCGTACACCGCGCTGGCTCCGATGGGCCCGAGGTCCCACGTCTCGGTGGTGTCGAGCGACCCCACTTGCAGGTACCTCACGTCGCCGGCCCCCCGGGCGCGGGCTGCCAGGTAGAGATAGTGCCGTCCGTCGGGCAGGAAGCTGGGGAACCAGCGCAGGGAGGACACACCCTCTGATACCGGCACCGGCACGGCCGGACCGCCGCCGGCCGGCACGCGCGTCGGCGGCTGGTTCGGAACGGCGACGAACAGGATCTCGTCGTGTGTGCTCCATGCGCCGCCTCGCGGCACCGGTGCCGGCGCAAGCGTCTGGACCGGTCCTCCCGCCAGATCGACCGTCCGCACCTGGCCCTGCGCGAAGAAGCCGAGCCGACGGCTGTCGGGCGCCCAGAACGGCATGGACGCATGCTCCGTGCCCCGGACCGGCCGGGCGGCGGCGCCGTCGAAGTCGCGCACGAAGATGCGCGTGCTGCCGGCGCCTTCCCTGGCGACAAACGCGAGGCGGGTGCCGTCCGGGGACACCTGTGGCGCTTCGCCATAGGCGAGGATCGCGCCATCCGGTGGCAGCACCGACAACATGGTCCTGCCGGCGGCGTCCGGCGCGGCGTCACGATCGCTCAGGGCGAAGACGGTCAGCACGAGCGCCGCGGCCGCTGCGACGGCCGCCACCGTCCACGCCAGTCGCTCGCGTGTGTTGCCGCGCGAGGCGTCCGCGGCCGGCGAGGCGTCCGGCTCGAGGGCCATGGCCTTCAACTGCAGCAGCACGTCGTGCATGCTCGCCCAGCGATGCGCGGGATCCTTTTCGAGGCAGATGCCGACCAGGTGCGAGAGCGCGCGGGGCACACCGGGCGCGAGGTCGGTGACCGCCGGCGGAGGCGTGTGCAGGATCGCACCGATGACGCTGGCCTGGCTCGTGCCGGCGAACGCCCGCCGGCCCGTCAGCATCTCGAAGAGGATTGCGCCGAACGCAAAGATGTCGGCGCGGGCATCGATCGGCCGGCCCTCGAGCTGCTCGGGCGCGATGTAGTGCAACGTGCCCAGGATCTCGCCCTCGCGGGTCACCGGTGAGAGCACCGTCGGCGCGTCATGGATCGGCCCGGCTTCGTCCGAGGCGATCTTGGCGAGCCCGAAGTCAAGGAGCGTCGCATGCGGCGGGCCGGGCCGCGCGCCGCGGGTCAGCATGACGTTGCCGGGCTTCAGGTCGCGGTGCACGATGCCGTGGCGGTGCGCCGCGTCGAGCGCCTCGGCGATCTGGATGGCGCAGGCGAGCGCGTCGTCGAGCGGCATCGCCCCGCCTGTCAGCCGCTCGGCGAGCGTCGTGCCGTCGATGAGTTCCATGACCAGGAAGACGGCGCCGTCGTGCTCGCCGACGTCATAGAGCGCGCAGATGTGCGGGTGCTTCAGCGACGCCACCGCCCTCGCTTCGCGTTCGAGCCGCTGGCGGCGAAGGGGATCAGCCGAGACGTCGAGCGGCAGCGTCTTGATCGCGACCACGCGGTCGAGCCGGGTGTCGCGCGCGCGGTGGACCTCACCCATGCCGCCCGCTCCGAGCGGACCGAGGATCTCGTAGGGGCCCAGGCGGGTTCCGGGTGCGAGTGGCATCCTGACCAGCGGACAGTACGTCTGCGCCCGGTCGGGACGCAAGGGGCATCAGGCCTCGATCACGACACCGCGCGCCAGCTTGTACTCAGGATCGAGCGCGCGCTTGATGGCGCGCATCTGGCCGATCGCGTCGTCACCCAGGAACGTTCGCAGCAGGGCCTGCTTGAGCGGGCTCCGGCCCACGCCGTGTTCGGCGAGCGGACAGCCGCCGCAGGCCTGGACGGCGGCGCCGAACTCAAGAATCGCCTCCTGCCCGGCCACGACGTCGTCGTACGAGCACGGAATCACGTTCGGATGCACGTTGCCGTCCGAAATGTGACCCCAGATGGCGTGGTCGAGGCCCCGGCGCCGGTAGCCGTCGTGGTAGCGCGCCAGCATCTCGCCGAACCGATCGAACGGGACGATCATGTCGGCCGCGGTCTTCTGAATGCGGCGGTCGCCGGTCGTGCGGCCGGCCTCGGCGACGCGCCGGTTGACGCCGACCGGTGCGCCTTCCCGAAACTCGAGAAAGTGTTGCGCCCGCCGCTCGTCTCCGGGCAACGCCAGTTGCGTGTGGTCGAAGACGTGATACCGGTCGAGCAACTGGCAGAAGCGTCCGAGGGGCGTGACAGGCGCCCCCGGCGCGAACGCCGCCGCCACCTGGTCGAAGCCACGGGCGGCCGTCGTACCCGGCGGAAGTTCGATCTGCACGAGGAGCGCCATCGCGGTGTCGTTCGGCCACGAGACGCGGCACCTGTCGGCCACGCCGTCCTCGCGCAGGATCTCGAGGCAGCGCCGATCGAGCTGCTCGATGGCCGCGACATCGAGGCCCTGTGGGTCCCCGTTCGCCCAGGTGGCCTTCGCCACGTCCCGCAGGTTGCCCGTGAGCGCGATGGCGTCCGTCTCGGTGGGCGCGGGTACGATGGCCATCGCCACGGCCGGGCGCGCCGGCAGCGTCCGGAACGTCGCGGTGACGATGATGCCGAGGGTGCCTTCGGCGCCGATGAACAGATCGATGAGGTCCATCTCCGGCGCCGCGAAGTAGCCGGCCGAGCACTTCGGTACTTCGGGCAATTGGTACGAGCCGGGCCGGACCTGCCGGGTGCCGCAGGCACACTCGATGCGGAAGCCGTCATGCGGATGTGCCCGCACGCGCCCGCGCTCGAGTTCGAGCACGTGTCCGCACGCGAGCACGACCGTGAGTCCGTCGACCCAGGTGCGCGTCGTGCCGTACTTGAACGTGGCCGCGCCGGCAGCGTTGGTCGAGACGACCCCGCCGGCCGACGCTCCGGTGAACGTCGGCACGGGTGGATACCATCGGCCGCGTGCGGCCAGCCACGCCTGGAGGGCGTCGAGTGACACACCGGCGCCGACGCGCACCCCGGACACGCCCACCGGCTCGATCGAGGTCAGCCGTTCGGTTGAGAGGACGATGTCGCCGGCCGGCGTGGCGCCTCCGGTGAGCGACGACTGCGCGCCGACGACGAGCAGGCGGGCGGCGGACCGGACGAGCGCCGCCACTTCGCCCTCGTGCCGCGGCCGCGCGATGCCGGTGGCGGCGCCGCCCGGATAGTGGGCGGCATCTTCCAGATACCGGCCGATCGACTCGGGCGAGCGGTCCAGGTCTGGCGGCACGAGGCCACCGGCCGGTTCGCGGGCGGTCACGCGGACTCCGGTGCGCCGTAGAAGAAATCGACGAGACCGGTCCCGAGGGAGTACTCGGCGCCGACGACGAGCAGGCGCCTGGTCGCGATCAGTTCCTCGAGGAGCGGCGACGCGTGTCGCAGATGATCGACCGATGTCCGCACGTTGGCGCGCACCGCACGCGCCACGAGCGTATCCGTGTCCAGTTCCGGCGAGGCCGACTGCAGCGACTCGACCGACGGCCGGATGCGGTCGACAATCGCGCTGATGTTGGGCGAGCGCTGGCCGCCGGCCTCGGTCAGTTCGCGCACGGTGGCGATGACCGCGCCACACTGCGAGTGCCCCATCACGACAACGAGCCGGGTGCCGAACTGGTCGGCGGCAAACTCGACGCTGCCCACCTGCGAGGGCGCGACGATGTTGCCGGCCACGCGGATGACGAACAGATCGCCGAGCCCCTGGTCGAAGACGAGCTCGGCCGGCACGCGCGAGTCCGAACAGCCGAGGATGATGGCAAATGGCCGCTGCCCGGTCGTGAGTACCTGGCGGCGGGTGGGATCGATCCGCGCATCGAACGCGGCGGCGTTCGAGGCGAAGCGCTGGTTGCCCTCGCGCAGACGACGGAGGGCTTCGAGAGCCGAGGTCATGCTTCGGTGATTATTCCATCCTGGCGACCGCGTCACCCGCGCGAATCACCCCGCCGCGGACGACACGAGCGTTCAGGCCGCGCAGGCGGAGGTGTCGGTGGGCGGCGCCGTTGACGAACTTCAGCGCATCGACCCCGAAGCGCGCGGCGAACTTGCCGCAACCGGTATGGGGCAGGGCCGTGACTTCGATGATTGCCTCGTCGCCCACCGCGAGGCGGGTACCGGCCGGCAGGTTCGCTTCACTCAGGTCGAGGTCGACCAAGAGCTGGTCGCCGGCGAGCGGCCAGCGCGATCGACTGCCCGCGACGAGATCGGCGACGCGTGTGTTCATCACGTTCAGCTGCATGTCCGGGTGCGGGCGACCGTCCGGTGTTCGCGAGCTGGAGCGCACGTGCCAGGTGTCGCCGACCAGCCCCACGTCGGTCGAGAGCGCCGCCGCATCGAGCACCTCGCGCGCATCGACCGCCGGCCTGCGGACGACGAGTTCCAGGCGGCCGGCGTCGGCGGGGGACGAGAGGGCAGCGAGCCCGGCCTCGAGTTCATCCAGCGTCCGGTGAGTCATCTCATCATCCGCGGGAACTACTCCGGCACCAGAGGCACGGCCGGCGTCACCCCCCTCACGAGAATCCCACCGCGTGGCTGCCCCTCGACGAGCGGTCCGTACCGCTCCTCGAAGACCGGCGGCAGAGGGCGCGCACCGTGCGCGGAGAGCCAGAGGCGGAGCAGATGGCGCTTCCGCGCCGGATCGTCCCAGTCGTCGTACGCGGAACGCGAGTGAAGAATCACGTGATTGTGCACGAACTGGACGTCGCCGGGCCGGAAGTCCATGTCGAGCCGGAACTGGTCGCTCTCGGCCAGCCGTTCGACCAGGTCGAGCGCCTCGATCTGCTCGGGGGTCAGTCGCGGGATGTCGTCGAAGCGCTTCTGCGCCGACTCGATGAAGTCGCGCGCGAAGAAGACGGTCGTCAGGCCGTCGTGATGATGCACGATGGGTATGAGGTAGTGCGGGCCCTTGCCGGCCGGGATCTCGCCCTTGCGATCGTAGACGAACGGCGCGGCGAGCACGGCGGCCAGATCCGGTCGCGTGCGGCGGATCTCGTCGGCAATCGCGGTCGAGCTGGCGATCGCGCTGGCGCCGCCGCTCCTGGCAGGCCGCAGGCACAGCAGGCCGACGACGTCGCAGCTGTCGATGTGGAAGCGCTGGCGGGCGTTCGTCCGGTAGAGGCGAGTCTTGGGGTCGGCCTTGTCCTCGCCGAGATCGTAGACATGGCCGATGAGATGCCCCGCGCGATTCTGTGACCGCGCGACGCCGAGGTACGCACCCGTGCCGAACCAGGCGCGCATCACGCCCTCCCGATCGAGCTGGTCGATCGGCACGCCGCGGATCAGCGCGAAGCCGCGGCCATCGACGACATCGTCGCGCACGCGGTCGAGGATGGGTGCGAGCGTCGGCAGCACGAAGCCGGCCCGCGTGATCTCGTGGATCGGCTTTCCTGCCTGCCGGGTCCGGGCCACGGCCGCGAGGATCTCGGCCTGATGGGCCGGCGTGAGCTCGACGGTCCAATCCCGCCGTCCCCGCATGTCGCCGGCCCGCCAGGCCGATGGGTCCACCGAGGTCTCATCACTCATCGTCGTCATCTTTCAACACGAGGCGCGCTCGCTCGTATCTCGTGGTCGCTCAGGCCGGCCCGCTGATCGAAGCGGGTCCGATGTCGGAGAGCGTGCGCGTGCCGCCGAGCGCCATCGCGATGTCCAGCTCGGCCGTAAGGATCTCGAGGGCCCGCTCGACGCCCTCCTGGCCGAACGCGCCGAGGCCCCAGAGGTACGGCCGACCGATGGCGACGGCGTCGGCGCCGCGCGCCAGGGCCTTGAAGATGTCCGTACCCCGTCGGATGCCGCTGTCGAAGATGACGGGCACGCGGCCTGCCACCGCGGTCGCCACCTCGGGCAGCGAGTCGATGGCGGCCCGTCCGCTGCCCTCGGCGCGGCCGCCGTGGTTCGAGACCCACACGGCGTCCACGCCGTGGCGGACGCACAGCCCGGCGTCCTCCGCCGTCACGATGCCCTTGACGACGATCCGCATGCCGGTGAGATCGCGGAGGCGGGCGATGATCTCCCAGGTGAGCGCCGGCGTCCGGAAGAGCTCGGGTGCGAAGGCGGTTCCCTCGTACATGGGCTTCACGGGCGGCGCCTCCCCACCCGGCGCGTGGCAGGCCTCGCACGCCCGCGTGTCCGCGCGTTCGCCACGCACGGCGGTCAGTCGGTTCGAGTCCCAGGGCAGGTCCACGGTGAGTACGAGCACGGGACAGCCGGCCGCGTCCGCGCGTCGGACGACCGCCTGCGTGATGTTCCAGTCGGACGTGGGGTAGAGCTGGTACCAGACTGGCTCGGCGCGCGCGGCATTGACCTCTTCGACGGCCGTGGACGAGACCGAGGAGAGCACCTGCAGGTGATGACGCGCGGCCGCGGCCCGGGCAGTGGCCAGCTCGCCGTCCGTGTGGAACGCGCGCTGGCTGCCGGCGGGCGCCAGGACGATGGGCGTGGGCCACTCCCGGCTGAACAGCGTGACGCGCATGTCGCGGTCTTCGATGTTGACGAGCCGGCGTGGGCGCACGTGGAGCCGATCGAAGCCGTCGCGGTTGCGGCGCAGCGTGTCGTCGTGATCGACGCCCGTCTGCAGGTACGCCCAATGGGCGACCGGGATGTGGTGCTCGGCCACACGCTCGAGGTCGAAGATGTCGAGCGCGTCGGCCGCGCTCGCGGCCAGGCCTGCCGCCAGTCCGGTCTCCGCGCCACCCGCTGAATCGGGCGCTCGACACGACGCCGCGGCCGCGAGCACCGGGCTCGCCGCAAGCCAGCCCAGGAAGGCACGACGGTCGATGTCGGTCATGGTGCACCGTAGTATGGCAGGCAGATCGGGCGCCGCCCCGCATGTCGCCGGCCCGCCGGGCTTGTCGCGAGTGCCGGGCCGCCGCCGTTCGGTATACTTCCGACTGCGGCGATTGTCCGTCGGCCCTGCAGGGAAATCCCCATTGATGTTGACTGCACGTGCTCTTCTGCTCCCGCTCGCCCTGCTCACAACGTCAGCCGCCTGGGCTCAGGACTCGGCCCGCACCGACACCGACCAGGCGCAGGCCAGCCAGATGCTGCGGGTGTTCCTCGACTGCAGCCAGTGCGACTTCAACAACCTGCGGCAGGACATCACGTTCATCAACTACGTCCGCGACAGGAAGGACGCCGACGTGCACGTGCTCGTCACGACCCAGGGCACGGGCGGCGGCGGACGCGAGTACACGTTCGAGTTCATCGGCCTCGGCCGCTTTGTCGACATTCAACAACGCCTGATTTACACGACGAGCGGCACCGACACCGATGACGAGCGCCGGCGCGGCGTGGCGCGAACCTTTTCGCTGGGCCTCACGCCGTACCTGCTGCGAACGCCCTCCGCCGACCAGTTCTCGCTGCAGTACCGCGCGCCGGCCGGCGCGGCCCAGGCCGCGCTGACGCCGGACGACCCCTGGAACTTCTGGATCCTCCGCGTCGGCGCCAACGTCGACCTGAGCGGCGAGGAAAAACAGCAATCACGGCGGTTTCGCGGCAATCTGTCGGCCAACCGGACCACGGCGGATTGGAAGTTCAGCGTGAGCACGAACAGTGCCGTCAACGAGAGCGATTTCATCCTGAGTGACGGGCGCGAGGTGCGAAGCACCACACGAAGCTGGGACGTCACCGGCTCGGCCATCAAGAGCATCGGTGTCGATCACTGGGGCGGCCTGCTGCGGGGACAGGTGCGCTCGAGTACGCAGTCCAACGAACGGCGCGACGCGCGCCTGAGCGTCGGCCTCGAATACGACTTCTTCTCCTACGCCGAGTCCACGCGACGGTCGATGGTGATTCAGTACTCGATGGGCGTCGCCCACGTCGACTACTACCAGCTCACGCTCTTCGGCAAGACGAAGGAAACGCTGGGCGACCAGCGGCTGGCGGCCATCCTGGCCCTGCGGCAGCCCTGGGGCACCTCGCAGATGTCAGTCGCCTATTCGAGCTACCTCAACGACGCGTCCCAGTACCGCTTCGATGCCTACGGCGACGTCGACGTCCGGCTCTTCCGCGGATTCGGTCTGACGGTGGAAGCCAGGGCCTCACGCGTACGCGACCAGCTCTACCTGCCGGCCGGCAGCGCCACCGACGAAGAGGTCCTGCTGCGGATCCGGCAGCTCGCCACCGGATACCGGTACGGATTCCAGGTCGGCTTCAGCTACCAGTTCGGTTCCATCTACAACAACGTCGTCAATCCCCGGTGGAGCGCCACGGCGCGCTGAAGGGCTGCTAGGGCCAGAGCCAGCCGAAGACGCCCGCCGTGAGCAGCGCGTAGACGAAGCCGTCGAAGGCGCCCTTGATCGTGGTACTCCACGCGCGACCCATCCAGATCGAGTTGGGAATCTGCCCGATCGCGTAGGCCACGAAGGCCGTCGTGCCGGCAAACCGGAACACCGACAGGTAGTCGGCACCGTGCTCGAGCGCGCGACCGGCGATGTAGGCCGCAATTACACTCACGATCACGGAAAACAGGAACCACTGCACAAGGCTCGTGCCCATGGCCGGCGGCCCGCTCGGGCGGACGGTCATGATCGCCACGGGGCCCGCGTGCATCTTCGCCAGGAAGGCAGGGTCCTTCATGGCCGCCATCGACTCGCCATGCGGCATGAAGTAGTCCCCCGGCGGAAGCTCGAGCGGTCTGAGCGCGGCCAGCACCGTGTCCTCGTCGGGCAGCCGACCGAAGTCGCTGCGGTGATAGGTCAGCACCATGTGGATCAGCGAACTGGCCACGAATACGAACACAGCCGACAGCAGTATCGGCATCCAGAGCTCGGTCAGGGGAACCATGGGCACCTCCGGGTTCAGCTTCGAGACACGTCAGCGTTTCCCGCAGCGTCGCGCAGCGCCTGCGCAGGGGACCATACTCCACTTTCATGGACATCGCCAGGGCGAACGGCTCCCGCGTGTCGCGCCCGAAATCCTCGGGCGATCATGGAGTGGACCTCCTGCGGGACCTCACGCGTCGAACCGCTCCCATCGCTCCCGCACGTCGGCCAGAAACGCCTGGAACGGCCCTGCCCGGCGTACTCGGGTGACCAAGCCATCGTGCGTGGCGAGAAACGGGTAATTGATGAATCCTCGGTCGGCGCCGACGCGGAGCCAGTGCACCGTGCGCTCGACGTCGCCGAGCGGGCCGTAGCACCAGGCCAGGAAACGCGGAAACATGTCCGGCAGCGCACCCACGCGCTCGAACTCGGCGGCCAGCCGGGGCAGGTCCTCGTGGACCCTGCCGCCCAGGGCGTCGCGCAGGCAGGCACCCAGGCGCGCGCCGATGGAATCCGCCACGTCTGCGCCGAAACCGCCCAGCACCTCGATCGCCGGGTCCGACTGCCCGTCGAGTGCGAGGCTCCAGCCGTAGAAGAGTCGGCCCATCGGGTTTTCGGGATCCATCTCCAGCATCTCGCGATAGGCCTCGACGGCCAGCCCGTGGCGGCCCTCGAGCACGTCGGCGTATCCGCGCAGAGTCCGGACCAGCGGATTGAGCGGATCCATCGCCGCCAGACGGTCGATCAGCGGCCGCGCGCGTTCGACGCGGCCGGAAATGAGATAGCAGTTGGCGAGAATCGCCACGGTGTCCGGATTGTTCGGGTCGGCGTCGAGCGCGAGCCTGAAGTCGCGCACGGCGTCGGGAATCCGCGCCCGCGCGACGTGGATCCATCCGCGGAGCAGCAGACCTTCGGGCAGTCCGGGATCGAGATCGGCCGCCTTGCGCGCGCAGGCTTCGGCCGCGGCGATCGGCGCCTCGCCCAGGTCGACGCCCGCCTCGCGCATCTGCACGTGCGCCAACCCGAGCGTCGCGTACAGCAGCGCATTGTCGCCCACGATTTTCAGGCCGTTGGAGAGAATCTGCATCGCGTGCTCGATGGCGTCCTTCCGCCACCGCCAGAGCTGCTGTCGCGCACGCAGGTAGCATTCGTGTGCAGGCACGCTCTTAATCGGCCGCGCGTTCAGCCGCGCATCGTCTTCGGGCGTGAGCCGAAGCTTCAGCGCGTCGGCAATCGTGCGGGCCAGCCGCTCCTGAATCGCGAACACGTCATCCAGCACGCCGTCGTACCGATCGCTCCAGAGACACGCGTTGGTCGACGCGTCCACGAGCTGCGCGGTCACCCGCAGGCGATCGCCCGCGCGGCGCACGCTGCCTTCGACCACGTGCTGAACCCCGAGCTCTGCCGCAATGGCGCGGGCGTCGGTCGAGAGACGCTTGCAGGCCATAGCCGAGGTGCGGCAGATCACGCGCAGACTCCCGAGTTTCGAGAGGTCGCCGATGAGCTCATCGGTGAGGCCGTCGGCAAAGTACTCGTTGTCCGGGTCGGCGCTCAGGTTGGCAAAGGGCAGTACGAGGACAGAAGCGGGACCCGGCGTCGGCACCACCGCCGACTCGTGGAGGGCCCTCGAGAAATCAGCGGCCGAGGCGAACCGGTCAGCGGGGCGGGGCGCCACGGCCCTGGCGACCGCACGCGAGACGCCATCGGACATACCAGGACGGAGACGATCGAGCGGTCGCGGCGTCTCGGTCAGCTTGCGGGTCAGGACGGCGCCGGCGGTGGGGCCGGTGAAGGGCAGCTCGCCGGCGATCATCTCGAACACCACACTGCCCAGCGCGTAGATGTCCGTCCGCGCGTCGACGGGACCGTCCCCGCTGATCTGCTCAGGGCTCATGTACTGAGGCGTGCCGATCGCCAGACCCGTCCGCGTCAGCGGTTCGGCGCCGGGCCGGTCGAGGGCGGTCGCGATGCCGAAGTCGGTGACGAGCGCCGCACCGTCGTGGAGCAGGATGTTCTCCGGCTTGATGTCACGGTGCACGACGCCCGATCGATGTGCATAGTCCAGCGCCGCGGCGACCTGGTCGGCGATGTGGATGGCTTCGGCCAGCGGGAGCTGCCGGTCGCGATCGAGCCTCGCGCGCAGGGACCCGCCCTCGATGAGCGGCATCACGAAGTACAGCAGGCCGTCGACCTGGCCCGAGTCGTGAAGCGGCAGAATGTTCGGGTGCGTCAGCCGCGCGACGGTCTCGATCTCCCGCCGGAACCGGACCGACCCGGCGAAGGCCGCCTCCCCGGGCTCGAGAACCTTCACCGCGACCCGCCGGTGATGCCTCAGATCGTCCGCAACGTAGACCGTGGCCATCCCGCCTCGGCCGAGCTCCCGCCCGACCCGGAAGCGGTCCGCGAGGCCTGCCTGGAGTCGTGCGAGGACATCCGACATCCGCTGCCAAGATTATCAGCGGCCGACGCGAAGCCGGCACGCCGCGCTGTAGAAAGTGCAAAAAGTCGTCCAGGTGCTTTGCATAGACATATATATGTCTCATGGATATCATCTGATGCATGCGCACAACCATCCGCCTCGATCCGCATCTCCTTGCCGAGGCGAAGAAGCTCGCCGCCGCCAGCGGGCGGACGGTGACGGCAGTCATCGAAGAGGCCCTGCGCGAGGTCGTCGCGCGCCGGCGGCGCCGGCCCGGCGCGAAGCGCCCGCGGCTCACCACCGTCGGCGGGCGGGGTGTACAACCCGGCGTCGACCTCGACGACACGTCCGCGCTCCTCGATCTCATGGACTCGTCTCGTGGTCCTGCCTGACGTCAACGTCCTCGTCCACGCGCACCGCGAGGACTCGGTCGATCACGACGCGTGCCGAACCTGGCTCGAGACGACTCTCGCCTCGGACCGGGCGTATGGCATCTCCGAGCTCGTCGTATCTGCGTTCGTTCGCATCGTGACCCACCCCCGCATCTTCGATCCGCCAAGCCCACTCGAGGCCGCCCTCGCGTTCGCCGCCGACGTCCTGACCCCCGAACATGCCGTCCGCATCGCGCCAGGGCCGAGGCACTGGGACATCTTCACGCGACTCTGCCGGTCGGCCAACGCCAGGGGCAATCTGATCACCGACGCCTACTTCGCCGCGATGGCCGTCGAGTCGGGGTGCGAATGGATCTCCACGGACGGCGACTACGGCCGGTTCGATGACCTGGTCTGGCGACGCCCGTTCTGAGTCAGTCGCGAGCGGTATTACGTGTCGACGTGGGAGGCAGATGGGCGATCCGACTGCGGAATCCTGCCGATGACGAGCCGCCTGTCACCGTGACGTTCCGAAACACCAGGACGCCGGAATATGTCCGCAGGTACGCGTGACATAATCCGGCCGACATGCCACTTGCGACAGGCACGCGCCTTGGCGCCTATGAAGTCGTCGCCGCCATTGGCGCCGGAGGCATGGGCGAGGTGTATCGGGCCAGGGACACGCGGCTGGGGCGGGAGGTCGCGCTCAAGATCCTGCCAGCGCTGTTTGCGTCCGATCCGGAACGCCTGGCGCGCTTCGAGCAGGAGGCGCGCGCGGCCGCCGCGCTCAGTCACCCGAACATCGCCGTGGTCCATGATGTCGGCGTCGACGGCACCACGCACTACATCGTCCAGGAACTGCTGACGGGAGCGTCGCTGCGCGACGTGATCACGACCCAGCGGTCGAGCACCTTGCGCGAGTGGGCCACGCTGGCCGCCGAGGTGGCCGACGCGATCGCGGCGGCGCATCGCGCGGGGATCGTCCACCGCGACATCAAGCCCGAGAACATCATCGTGACCGCCGACGGCCACGCGAAGGTGCTGGATTTCGGGCTGGCGAAGCTGGCCGAGCCAGGCGCGGAGGGCATGAGCTCGAACTCGCCGACGATGATGGGGACGATGGCGGGGGCCGTGCTGGGGACCATTGGGTACATGTCGCCGGAGCAGGCGGCGGGACAGCCGGCGGACCGCCGCACGGACATCTTCGCCGTCGGGTGCGTGCTCTACGAGATGATTGCCGGCCGGCGGCCGTTCGACGGACGGAGCGCCGCCGAGGTCATCGCGCACGTCCTGCATGACGATCCCCCGGCGCTTGCCAGCCTGCGCGCCGATGTCTCGCCGGAACTCTCGCGGATCGTTCACAAGTGTCTGGTCAAGGAGCCCGCGCGGCGGTATCAGCACGCCGACGATCTGGCGGTGGATCTGCGCGACGCCTCGACGCGTCCGGAGCCCCGGGCGCCCGCGGCCGCGCCCGCCATCCCCGCTCGACGAGGACTCGGCACCGCCTGGTGGCTGGCGATCGTCGCACTCGCCGTCGTCGCCGCCGTGTTCGTGTCCGGCCAGTTCGGCGGCGCGACGGTGGGCCGCACGCCTCCAGTCATGAGATTCGAGGTGCCTGTGGAGCCGACCGGCATCTTCAATCGCGTGATCGCCGTCTCGCCCGATGGACGGTTCATCGTCGGCACGACCTCGCGCGGGACCGGGGGCCTTGCGGTCCGCGCCCTCGACGACCTCGAACCGAGAGCCTTGCCGGGCACGGAGGGAGCACGCGACCCCGCCATCTCTCCCGACAGCCGTCAGGCGGCCTTCTGGGCGGCCGATCAGATCAAGCGCGCGCCGCTTGATGGGGGCGCCGTGGTCTCCGTCGGGCCGGCGCCCGGCCGGCCGCTCGGGATCTCGTGGGCGACGGACGGTTTCATCTATTACGGCCGCGGCGCCGAGGGCATCTGGCGCATTCCGGAGTCCGGCGGCCGAGCGGAACTGGTGCATCCGGTCAAGCCGGGGCGCTACGCGCACGGTCCGCAGCTGCTGACTGGCGGACAGCTGCTGTTCACGCGCGCGGCAACGGTGAATGGCTGGAACGACGCCGCCATTGTCGCCGTCCGTCCAGGCACGGAGGACGAACGCGTGATCGTCGAACCGGCACACGACGCGCACGCCATCCCCGGCTTCCTGACGTACGTCCACAACGCGCTGCTGCACGCCGTCGAGTTCGATCAGCAGTCTTTGTCGCTGTCGGGCGAGCCGGCAGTGCTGGGGGAGGGGATCGGACGGTCCACGATGGACACGACCGGGGCCGCGTTCTATGCCGTGTCGGAGGCCGGCGTTCTGGCCTATGTCGGCGGCAGGGCCAGCGATGTCCTGCAGATGCACTGGATCGACAGGGGCGTGATGACGCCGCTGGCGGTGGCCGCCGCGGCGACGACGCAGGTCCGGCTGTCGCCGGACCAGCGCAGAATCGCGGCGCGCGTCTTCGACAACGGATCCCACATCTACGTGTACGACGTCGATCGGCCGACCGGCACCAGGCTGACCGCGGACGGCAGCAATCGTAATCCGATCTGGTCCAACGACGGCGAGTGGATCTACTACGCCTCGGACCGGAACGGGACGCTCGACGTGTGGCGGCGGCGCGCGGATCAGGGTGGCACCGCCGAACTCGTGTACGGGCCGGAGGGCAATCAGGTGCCCATCGGGCTGGCGCCTGACGGCACGCTCGTCTTCGTGACGCTCGACCCGGGCGGATCCGTAATCGGGAAGGTGGATCCCTCCAAGCCGCAGGATGCGGTCATCCTGGTCGATCGGCCGCACGATGCACCCGATGGCGCGCTCTCGCGCGACGGCCGCTTTCTGGCGTATCAGATCAGCGCGGACCCCGTGTGGCAGATCCGGGTCCTCGACCTGGCGACGGGCCGGCACACGACGGTCGGCGAGGGCTTCACGCCGGCGTGGTCGCCGGATGGCAGAGCGCTTCTGTTTCAAGGCGCCGGCCGAGACGGCCGGAGCCGGGTGACCCGGGTGCCGTTCTCTCCAGCCTCGGGAGTCGCCGGCGGACCCGAAGTGGTCTTTGATGCGTTCGCGCTCATCCCCGGCTGCTGTGACATCGCCGCGGACGGTCGCGCGCTGGCGCTCGTGCAGTCTCGCCGCGAGAACTCGGCGACCGTCGTCCTCAACTGGCCGGCGCTGGTGCGTCAGGGGCGGTGAGGCCGCGTCCGGGTGGTCACGTCCGACGGTCTTCGAGCTCCGACCAGCGATGGAGGAGCGCGTCGACGTCCTGCCGGGCCTTCTCGAGGTCCGCCATCGCCTGGTGCATCGCCTGGGCTCCGAGGCGGTAGAAGTCCGGCGCCGCGACGGCGGCCTCGAGTGCGGCCTGGCGGGTTTCGGCCCCGGCGATCTGCGCCGGCAGGCCGTCGAGCTCGCGACGTTCGCGGTAGGTCAGCTTGCGCCTGGCGGGCGGCGCCGCCGGGGATGGCTGCGTGCGAGGCGGTGTCGGCGCCTCCACTGCCTGCCGCGCCGCTCCTTGCCGCAGCCAGTCGTCGTAGCCGCCGACGTACTCGCGGACAACGCCCGCGCCCTCGAACGCGACGGTGGAGGTCACGACCCGGTTCAGGAACTCGCGATCGTGGCTGACGAGCAGGACGGTGCCGGGGAAGGCGACGAGCTGCGCCTCGAGCAACTCGAGGGTCTCGAGGTCCAGGTCATTGGTCGGCTCGTCGAGGACGAGCACGTTGGCCGGTTTCGTGAAGAGCCTGGCGAGCAGGAGCCGATTGCGTTCGCCGCCCGAGAGCGCTCTCACCGGCGACCGCGCGCGCTCGGGCGGAAAGAGGAAGTCTTCGAGGTAGCCGTGGACGTGGCGCTTCACGTCGCCGACCATCACCCAGTCGTTCCCCTCGCCAACCGTGTCGACGACCGTGCGATCGGGATCGAGCGCCTCGCGTTGCTGGTCGTAGTACGCAATCTGCACGTTCGCACCGCGCTCCACGGTGCCGCTGTCAGGCGCCAGCTCCCCGATGAGCATCTTCAGCAGTGTCGTCTTCCCGACGCCGTTGGGGCCGAGCAGGCCGATTCGGTCCTTCCGCATGATGCGGATCGAGAAGTCGGCGACGATCGGGGCCTGGGCAGTGAAGGCCTTCGAGATGCTCTTCGCTTCGAAGACCATCTGTCCGGTGCGCCCGGCCGATCCGATGGTGAGCCGGACGTTGCCGGGCCCGTCGCGCCGGGCGGCGCGCTCGGTGCGCATCGCCATCAGGGCCTTGACGCGTCCTTCGTCGCGGGTCCGTCGGGCCTTGATGCCGCGTCGCAGCCACGCCTCTTCCTGGGCGAGGCGTTTGTCGAACCTGGCGTGCTGCATTTCCGCGGCGGCGAGCGCCTCGTCCTTGCGGCGGAGGTAGTCCTCGTACACGGGGATGGCCGGCTCGCTGCCTTGCGGCGCGGTACTGCCGTACGACGTCAGGACGCCGCGGTCGAGTTCGACCAGGCGCGTGGCGATCCGCTGGAGGAAGGCGCGATCGTGTGTCACGAACACGATCGCGCCGGGCCAGGCGAGCAGCAGCGACTCGAGCCAGGTGATCGCGTCGACGTCCAGGTGGTTGGTCGGCTCGTCGAGCAGCAGCACGTCCGGTTGCACGACCAGCGCGCGGGCCAGTGTCACACGCCGGCGCCAGCCGCCCGACAGCGTCTCGATTTGGGCATCCGGGTCCAGACCCAGGCGCTTCATGACCTGCTCGACCTGCTGTTCCTGTTCCCAGTCTTCGAGATGGTGGGCGAGGGCCAGCTCGTGAAGCCCCTCGGCGACCACCGCGCGCACCGTTGGTGCCGTCGCACCCGCGTCGATGACATCCTGCGTCAGCCGCGCGACCTTGACCCCGGGCGCGGTCCGGACCGTGCCGCCATCCGGCGCGAGGTCCCCCGACAGCATCTTCAGGAGCGACGACTTGCCCGTCCCGTTGCGCCCGACGATGGCGATGCGCTCACCGGCGTCAATCTGCAGCGACGCATCCGTCATCAGGGGGAGATGACCGAAGGAGAGCGAGAGACTGTCAGCGACGAGCAAGGGCATGGACGAGTACGGGTGGCATTGAAGATTTTGGGATCTGTGATTGATGATTGATTGACGATTGACGGATTGATCCATTGACGATTGGGCCCACTCGTGTCGTGCCGTCTCGGCGCGTGCTCTCGAGCGTCAATGTGCCAATCGCTCAATCGTCAATCAATCCTGGGCGATTTCGTTGCGGTCCACCGGCCGCAGGTCGTCGGTCGGCAGCGTCGTCACGGCAAGCGTGTCGCCGCCAAGTGTGACGAACTCGACCTCGAAGCCGCGCCCGCTCTTGTGGACGAGGACGACGGTGCCGATGTCGCCCGGTTCGAGGCCCAGGTCCGGCAGGCGTTTCGTCAGCACCACGCGATCGAGTTCCTGAATCATGGCGTCAGTCCTGCGGCGCGGGAAAAGCGGTCACGAGTCGCGGGACGTCCTCGCCCCGCTCGATGAACCACACCGAACGAACCAGCGGCGTCCTGCCGTCCGGAGCGATCAGCTTACCCGACAAGCGGTTCGCCGCTGAGCGGCGTTTCTGGCGCGGGAGGCGGAGCTGCAGGTGCGGTAGGGGACCCGCGGCCGGCACCAAGGACGACGATGAACAGTGGCCGAGGCCGCAGAGCTGGGAGCACGCGATGTCGAAGCGGCCTTCAACCGTCAGCGTGAACCAGACCGGCGCCAGCAGGCCCGGTATCGCGTCCTGCTTCACCCGCATCGCATGGCTGCCGAAGCTGTGGATCACGTCCTTGCTCGAGAGCTGAACGACCACCGGGCGGTCCACCGGCAGGTGCGGCTCGTTCGGCGCGCCGAGATCGTCGCGGCCGCCGGGTGACGATCCGTCGATGCCGGGCGGGTTGTCTG
>DATKDF010000050.1:0-19650 GCA_035512795.1 Vicinamibacterales bacterium | reverse complement strand
GCACCTGTTGCCGTCCGGCGGGAAGGCCCAGGCCTGATGGTCGATGCCGTCTCCCGCGCGGCCTTCACCGCGCTCGGGTCGAGCGCGCTGCTCAAGCGCGTGGCATCGCGCTACGGCATGCGACAACCCGGATCGTTCGCGCGGCGGTTTGTCGCCGGCGAGTCGGTGAGCGAGGCGATCGCCGCCGCGCGCGCGCTCGAGTCCGAGGGGTACGTCGTCACGCTCGACCTGCTCGGCGAGAGCGTGGCGTCGACCGAAGCTGCGGCGGCGGCGACGGCCGCCTACGTGGCGATCATGGCCGACATCGCGAGGGCCGGCATCACGCGCAACCTGTCGGTCAAGCTCACCCAGCTCGGGCTCGACGTCGACACGGCGACGGCCATCGATAACCTGCGCCGGGTGCTCGACGCGGCCGGCGCCGCCGAGTTCGTCGTCCGGATCGACATGGAAGGGTCGGCCTACGCGACGGCGACGCTCCAGGCCTTCGAGACCGTCTGGGGCATCGGGTACCGGAACGTCGGCGTCGTGATCCAGTCGTACCTGAAGCGATCGGCCGATGACGTCGACCGCATGAATGCGCTCGGCGCATCGGTCCGGCTGGTGAAGGGCGCGTATCGCGAACCGGCGACGGTGGCCTTCCAGCGGAAGGCCGACGTCGACCGCGCGTTCGTCTCGCTCATGGAGACGCTCATCGCCGCCGGTGTGACGCCGGCGATCGCCACGCACGACCCGGCGATGATCGACGCGACCCGGGCCTTTGCCTCGGGCCTCGGTGTGCCGATCGACGCCTTCGAGTTCCAGATGCTCTACGGCGTGCGGCGCGATCTGCAGCGCGCGCTCGTCGCCGACGGCTACCGCGTGCGCATCTATGTGCCGTTCGGCACCGAGTGGTTTCCGTACTTCATGCGCCGACTCGGCGAGCGGCCGGCCAACGTGTCGTTCGTCCTGAGGAGCGTCTGGAAAGATCGCGGCGAGGGCCAGTGATCCGCGGGCGACGTCGCCCGAAGACACGCCGCTCACCAGCGAATGAGGACCGCGATGCCGACGCCGCCTTGGCTGGTGGCAAGTCCTGCCTGCAGGCGCGCCGCGCCGCCTCCGACCGGCGCCTCGTACACGAGTCTCCGCTCCTTGATCAGCGCATCGATGGCGGCCCCGACGGCCAGCCCGGCGAGCCCACCGGCGATCGCGCCGCCTGCCGCCGCAAGCTGCGGTCCGCCGAAGCCCTGACAGAACAGGACACAGTCCGGCCGCGGCCGCCGACGTCCTTCCGCGACGAGCGCGACCACCATGCCGCCGAGCGCGCCCGCGCCCAACCCCGTGAGCATGCCGTCGGCCAGCGAGTCGCGGTGAGCCACGTGCACCCGGCTGAGCTCGTCGAGCTCCACACGGACCAGCGTCCCGCGAGTGGCGAGCAGCAGCCCGTCCACCGCGGCCGTCCAGAACGACCCCTTCATCGTCCGGCCCGCGTGGTCGGTCACGTAGATTAGCTGGCCTGATCGCAGGTGGACGTTGAGTGCGGTGGCCGTGTCAGCCGCGGTCTGTGCGCCGGCGAGTGCGGGAACCCGAAGGCCGACGAGCGCGGTCAATGCCGACACGAGTACGAGGGTCCTGGTCACGCGCGACCTCCCTTCCCCGCCGCAAGGCGGTGCCCGGGCCACGCAGCGCCGCTTACGCGGGGTCGTCCTGTCGTTCGAAGGAGCCGAGCATAGCACGTCACGCCTTGCACGACCCGTCGCATGGGCGCTCAATCGCCGACGAGCGTGCGCGTGGCCTCGACGAGCACGTCGCGGCAGGCGGCGAGTTCCGGGATGCGGACGTACTCGCTTGTCGAATGCAGGCCCGCGCCACCCGGTCCGAAGAGCACCGACGGGATCCCTGCCCCGGCAAGGATGGCAGCATCGGTCCAGAACGACATGCCCGTCGGCTCGGGCGCCCGACCCGTGCGCTCGAGCGCGGCACCCATGGCCCGCGGCAGGGCGTGCGCCGGATCCACCCGGTACGCCGGTCGATACGCGATCGATCGCACCCGCGCCTCGAATTCCGCGTCCTCGCGGTCCAGCCGGTCGACGATCGCCTGCATCTCGGCATGCACCGACTCGGCTGACTCACCCGACACGGTCCGGCGCTCGAGGACGAGTGTGCACTGGTCCGGGTAGACGCTGAGCTCCCGTCCACCGGCAATCGTCGAGGCGTGAAGCGACGCCGTGCCCTGGTAGTCGGACCGCGGGCGCGCCTGCAACTCGCGATCGAGTGTCTCGAGCGCGATGAGCACCCGGCCCATGCGCGCGATCGCGTCCCGCCCTTCGGCCGGCCGGCTGCCATGCGCGGCACGGCCGCGCGTCTCGATCTCGATCCAGGCAAATCCCTTGTGCCCGACGGCCAACATCAGATCTGTCGGCTCGGTGACGACCGCCATGTCGGCTTTCCATTCACGGACGAGCGCCTCGGCTCCGAGGCTCAGGTGCTCCTCGTCGGCCACGCACGCCACGACGAGCCGTCCGCGCGTCCAGCGGCCGGCGAGCACGGCGGCGGCGGCAATCATCGATGCGACGCCGCCCTTCATGTCTTCCGCCCCGCGCGCGTACAGGCGCTCGCCCTCGATGCGCGGCGTGAACGGATCGGTCATGCCCTCGACGCCGACCGTGTCGAGGTGCCCGCAGAACATGATGGTGGGCCCGGGCGCGCGGCCCTCGAGCACGCCAATCGCGTTCGGGCGTCCGGGTGCCGCCATCTGCATGACGACGTCCAGGCCCGCGTGCCGCATGGCCGCCACCGCGACGTCGGCCACGGCCGCCTCTCCCGGCGCCCCGGGCACCAGTGACGGATTGATCGAGTTGACCGACACGAGCTCGCGAAGCAGGGGCAGGGGATCCATGACGGTGGCAGTATTCTACGTTCTGCCCTTTGTCCTCTGCCCGCGGCCCATCAATCGTCAGTATTACCGGCGCCTCGTCCGGTATCGGGCGCGCGACGGCGGAGCTCGTCGCGCGTGAGGGCGCCGCGGTCGTCGTCTCGGCCCGACGCGAGGCTCGGCTCACCGCGCTCGAGGCCTTCCGCCGGCAGGGCCACGGGCATCTGGTCGTCGTCTCGTCGTACGCCGGCAGGCGCGGCATCGGCGGATCCAGCGTGTACGGCGCGACCAAGGCGGCCGCCATCAATCTCGTGGAGTCGCTGCGCGCCGAGTTCGTCGGGACGCGCCTGCGGGCGTCGGTGATTCTGCCGGTGACCGTGGAGACGGAGTTCCGGCCGACATTCACCCGCGAGTTCGGCCATGTGATCGCGCCGGCCCGCGCGGACCGGTTCATCCAGAAGTTCACCCGACGCGTACGCCGCGTCGATCCCGCCGATGGATCTACCGGTTCCTGACCTCGCCCGGGCGCTCTCCGACGCGGTGGCAGCCTCCGGCGGCCGGGCCGTCATCGTCGGGGGCTGGGTCCGCGACGCCCTCCTCGACCGGCCATCGAAGGACGTCGATCTCGAGGTGTTCGGCATCCCGGCGACCAGCCTGCACGCCCTGCTCGAGCGCTTTGGGCGGGTGGACACGGTCGGCGAGGCGTTCACTGTCTACAAGGTGGCCGGCATCGACGTCGCGTTGCCCCGCCGCGAGTCCAAGGCCGGTCGCGGCCACAAGGGGTTTGTCGTCGAGGGCGACCCGTCGCTCTCGTTCGAGGACGCCGCGCGACGACGCGACTTCACGATCAACGCCATCTCGTTCGACCCGCGCACCGGCGAGATCATCGACCCGTTCGAGGGGCGCGCCGACCTCGAGGCCCGGCGGCTCCGCGTCGTCGACCCGCGGGCGTTCGGCGACGATAGCCTGCGCGTGCTGCGCGCCCTCCAGTTCACGGCGCGCTTCGAGTTGTCGGTCGACGAAGAGACGCGTGCGCTCCTTCGGAGCATCCCGCTCGACGACCTGCCGGCCGAGCGCGTCTGGGGCGAAGTCGAGAAGCTCCTGCTCGTCGCCGAACGGCCGTCGATCGGGCTCGCGCTTGCGCTCGACCTCGGCGTCGTCCACCGGCTGTGGCCCGAACTCGAGGCACTCGTCGGGTGTCCACAGGAGCCCGAGTGGCATCCCGAAGGCGACGTGTGGGTGCACACGTTGATGGTGGTCGACGAGGCCAGGCGCCGCCTCGAGGGACTCGACCGGGGGCCAGCCGCGGCGATGATGCTCGGCGCGCTCTGTCACGACCTCGGCAAACCGGCCACGACGGCCGTGATCGACGGGCGGATCCGATCGCCCGGCCACGAAGAAGGCGGCGTCGCGCCGGCGACGTCGCTCCTCGATCGCCTGAACGTGCACACGATGGACGGCTACGACGTGCGCCGCGCCGTCGTCGGTCTGGTCGCGCATCACCTGAAGCCGAGCGCGTTCCGCAAGGCGACGACGCCGGTCGGCGACGGCGCGTTCCGGCGCCTCGCGCAGAAGGTGGACCTCGAGCTGCTCGCCCGCTTCGCGCGCGCCGACTGCCACGGACGGGGTGGCACGTTCGACTGCTCGGCGATGGACTGGTTCATCGAGCGGGCCCGCACGCTCGGCGTCCAGCACGAGGCGCCGAAGCCGCTGCTCCTCGGCCGGCATCTCCTCGACCTCGGCGTGGCGCCCGGTCCCCGCATGGGCGAGATCCTCAGGGCCGTCTACGAGCGGCAGCTCGACGGCGCGATCACGACGCTCGAGCAGGCGATCGAGGCGGCCCGGGAAATCCTCGCGCCAGGGCTGTAGAAGGACGCCGCTCCGCGGCATGACGAACTTCAGCGCCGTGACTGCCAACGACTGGGGTCCTGCCGCCCATGGACCGCGAGGACGACGACGTTCCCGTTGAGCACTCGGAAATAGAGCGCGTACGGAAAGCGCCGAAAGACCGCACTCAACCTCGAAGCTTCCTGTCGACCTCGGCCCATGGCACTGCGGAACCCGGATTGGCGACGTGTTCCGCCCAGCGGCGGTCCAGCTCGGCTGCGAGCTCGGGATCAACGGGCAATGCGCTCGCCCGCTCGGCATCCGAGAGGCTCTCCCAGAGCGCCATCGCGAGGTCCGCCCGCGTGCCCGGCGGGAGGTTCAACAGCTCGGACAGCGGGGTCGATGGCATAAGCGATCCTCCCACTTTCGCCATCGGTCAGCAAGGCGCGCCTTCAGGTCCCGCAGGCACGCGTTCGCCCAGTGGGCTACCGCCTTGCTCGCAAGGGTCAGGCTGGCTTGGAATCCGTGACGCCGAAACACCTCCGCAACCTGCAAGCCATTTCTGCTGCGGCACGTGCGCCCTGGGTCTCTTCGATGGCGCGCGCCGCCTCTCGCGCTCGCGCTGGCACAGGCGATTCAGCAGGACTGCCGTCGCCAACGTCGCGCGAGCGGTCCAGTGATCGCAATGGTCGCAGCCGTGTCGCTCTCTGATCTCGAGTCCCTCTACTCCGCCGAATCAAAGTGTCGGCATGCCGCTCGTCGGCGTTCCCCTATGTCGCTGGGCCGATGGACCGTAGCACGAGGTCCGGGCCACCTGGAGGCGGCGTGACTGGCTACAAGCGCGGCGAATAGCCGCGGTCTCCTCGCGTGGATCCGCCAGCCGACCTGCGGTGCTATCCTCCGACACGCCATGAAGATGCTGCCTCTCGCCCTGCTTGCCGTCCTGCCCGCGGCCCTGCTGCCGCCTGTGTCACCGGCTCCTCAGGCCGCGCCGCTCCGCGTCGCACTCGTGCAGCAGCCGTTCGTGCCGAACGGCGTGTCGAAGGGCCCGTCGGTGATGGCCAACGGCGGTATCCGGGCCGAGCTCGAACGGATCGGCGTCCAGGTGCGCGTGCAGGAGATCGGGCTGACGCCGGATCAGGAACCCGAGTACGGCGGCTGGAAGCGGCTGGGCTACGCCCTCGGCCATCTCGGGCGCACGGTCGCGGCCAACGAGCGTGACGGCTGGTTCTCGGTGGGGCTGCTCGGCACGTGCCCCTCGATGCCCGGGATGGTGGCTGGCCTCCAGAACGCCGGCGCGACGGGCGAGCCGCTGCGCGTCGGCATGCTCTGGCTCGACGCGCATCCCGACTTCAACACCCCGGAGACGACACGGAGCGGATCGCTCGGCGGCATGCCGGTGGCGGTGGCCACAGGACGATGCCTGCGGAACATGCGGCTCGACGCCGGACTCGATCCACCGCTCTCGGACCAGCACGTCGTCATGGGCGGCGTCCGGCTGACCGATCCGCTCGAGCAGCACCTGCTCGACGAGTCGCGCATCGAGCAGCTCACGGTCGAGGATCTGCAGCAGATCACACCGGCCGTGTGGGCGCAGATGGACCGGTTGAATCGGATCTCCGACAAGATCTACATCCACATCGACATGGACGTGCTCAATCCGCGCGAGGTGGAGGGCCACGGCAACAAGGTGCCCGGTGGGCCGTCGAGCGAGGAACTGGCGCGGCTGTTCGAGCAGATCTTTCGCCGCTATCCGAAGGCGTCCGCGATCGGCTTTGCGACCATTCCGCTCCGCGACGAGGGCGGGCTGTCGCTTGCGGCCGTCAACCGGATGATCCTGGGCGCGGTCAATGGCGTCCGCGCGCGGGGGACGGCCGGTGCCGCGCGCTAGCCGGGCGGCCGCCGTTGCGCTCGCGCTCGCGTGGCTCGCGACGGGCGCGTGCGGCCCACCGGTGGCACCAGCCGAGCCGGCGTCAGCCGGCTACGCGCGGCCCGAACTGCTCGTGACTGCCGACTGGGTGCAGGCGCACGCGGCCGACCCGAACGTGCGCATCGTCGATCTGCGCCCGCGCGGATACGAGACGGCGCACGTTCCGGGAGCGGTGCACCTCGCCAACGCCGACATCCGGGATCCGCAGGCGCCGCCGACCTTCCTGCCGACCACCGCGGCGTTCGAAGCGCTGATGTCCCGCCTCGGCATCTCGAACGAGACACGCGTCGTGGCATACGACGATCGAGGCGGCATCTACGCGGCGCGGCTCTGGTGGATCCTCACCTGCTTCGGCCACGCGAACGTGGCGCTCCTCGACGGCGGCTGGAAACACTGGGAGGCCACCGGGCGCCCGACGTCAGCCGACACGCCGGCCGTCGCCCGCACGTCGTTCATCGCACGGCCGAATCCCGCGTGGATCGCCACGGCCGATGACGTGCTGGCGGCGATGACCCGGCCGGACGTGAAGATCGTCGACGCACGGACGGTCGACGAGATCGAAGGCCGCGACCTGCGCGACATCCGCCGCGGCGGCGCGATTCCGGGCTCCATTCCCGTGTACTGGGAAGACGCCTTCGATCGCGACACGCACCTGTTCGAGCCCGCCGCCGATATCGAACGCCTCTATGCCGACCAGGGCATCACGCGTGACGACGAGATCATCGCCTACTGCCAGGTCGGCATGCGCGCCTCACACGATCTGTTCGCCCTCCACCTGATTGGCTACGACAAGCTGCGCAACTACTACGGGGCCTGGGAGGAATGGGGCAATCGGGACGATCTCCCCATGAAGTAGAGAGCGCGGTGCGGCTTCGCGACCTCCTCGCCCAGCAGTCGATGACGACCCGAGTTTCAGTCCCGTCTGAGCGCGTTCAACGGATCGATGCGCGCCGCCGCGAGGGCCGGCACCACGTTGGCGAGGCCGGCGACGAAAGCGAGGACCCCGGCCGCCATGGCGAAGGCGATCGGGTCCATCGGACTCACGCCGTACAGCATGGACGAGAGCACGTGGCCCACGCCGAGCGACGCGAGCGAGCCCAGCAGGACGCCAACGAGCGCGAGTCGGCCGCCCTCGGCAAAAATGAGCCGGAGCACCTGGCCGCGCGCGGCTCCGAGCGCCATGCGGATGCCGACCTCGCGCGTCCGCAGGCTCACCGAGTAGGCAATCACCCCGTACAGCCCGACCGCCGCCAGGAGTAACGCGAGCCCTCCGAACGCGCCGAGCACCGCGGCGCCGATCTCGGTCGGCGCCATTGTCATCGCCGCGATCTCGGCCGCCGACACGTCACTCGTGAAGATCACGTTCGGCTCAATCGACCAGACGGCCTGCCGCAGCATCGGCAAGGCCGCCACGGCGGGCGTCGTCGTGCGCACGATCAGGGTCACGTTCTGCGACCGGTAGGCCGGCTCGTGCAGGTAGGGCCGCGGGGACTCGCCGACCGATCGCACCTTGTGATCGCGGGCGACGCCGACGATCTCGACCGGCGGCTGCGTCAGCTCGCCGTTGTGGAAGGACCGGCCAACCGCCGATCCGTCGGGCCAGTACTGCCGGGCCAACGTCTCATTGACGATGGCGACGTTGCGGCGGTTCACGATGTCGTCGTCGGTGAACGCCCGGCCGGCGACGAGGGGCACGCCGACCACGTCGAAATAGTCGGCGCCGATGGAGACCGAATCGATGAGCGTCGCGTCGTCGGCCGCCGTGTGGTGGCCGGGGACCTTGATGCTGCTGATGTTCATGTCGGGCGCGAGCGGCAGGCGCGTCGAGAGCGACGCGGCCTCGACGCCCGGCAGGGCGCGCAGCGCGTCCAGCACGCGGGTGCGGAGATCGATCGCGCGGTCGAGGTCGTACCCGTTCATCTGCGGGTTGAACGACAGCGACGCAATCGGCGCCGGGTCGAACCCGATGTCGGTGCTGCGCGCCGCGAACAGCCCGCGTCCGAGCAGCGCACCGGCCACGAGCAGCAGGAGCGACAGCGACAACTGCGCGACCACGAGACCGTCGCTTAGCGTCACGCGCCGGCGCCGGGAGCCGTCGCCGGCGCCCACGGGCTGTTTGAGCGCGGGCACGAGATCGAGCCTGGACGCCGACCAGGCCGGCACCAGGCCAAAGAGCAGAGCCGTCACGAGCGAGACGCCGGCGGCAAACGCGAGGACGGTGCCGTCCACCGAGACATGGAAGTCCACCGGGAACGGCAGAACGTCGGTGCCCAGCCCCACCATCAGGCGGCTCGCCCATACCGCAAGCAGCGCGCCGGCCACCCCACCTGCGGCGGCCAGCACGAGGCCCTCGCTGAGCAGTTGCCGCACGAGCCGCCCGCGCCCGGCGCCGATGGCGGCGCGGATGGCCAGCTCGCGCCGGCGCGACGACCCGCGCGCGAGGAGCAGGTTGGCCACGTTCGCGCACGCAATGAGCAGCACGAGACCGACGGCCGCCAGCAGGCCAACGCTGGCCGCCCGCACGTAGCCGTCGAGCATCGGATGGAATCGGACGCTGTCGGCCGGCAGCACCGACACGCCGATCCGGTCGTGCAGCCGTGGATGCTCTTCACGCAGGCGGGCGAACACGGCCTCGAGCTGGCTCCGCGCCTGCTCGATCGTCCGGCCTTCGGAGATCCGCCCCTTCAGGAACAGCCACCGCTGGCCACGCCGGTCGAGCCGCGTCGTCCCGGGATCTTCGTCGGCGACGGCCTGCATGCCGGAGAACTCGAGCTGCTCCACCATCATCGCCGGCACCCACACGTCGACGGGGATGCCCGGCAGCGTGCCGCTGAAGCCAGCCGGCGCGATGCCCACGACTGTGTAGCGCCGGCCACTCAGGTCGATCGTCTCGCCGACGACGTCGGCCCGGCCGCCGAACGTGCGCTGCCACAGGCCGTGACTGAGGACCACCACCGGGACGGCATTCGGCGTCACATTCTCGTCGGCCCGGAACGCGCGGCCCGCCGCGGGCCGCAGGCCGAGGACGTCGAAGTAGTTGTCGGTGACCGCTTCTCCCGTCACCAGCTGAGGCCGGTCACCGGTCGCCAGAATCCCTCGAACGAACGCATGGCCGGCCACGCCGCTGAGGGCGTCGACGCTCGCCCGGAGGTCGAGGTAGTCGGGATAGGAGGTCGTGAACTGGGGAAAATCGGGCAGGCTCGTGTAGATCTCGACCAGCGTCTCGGGCCGCTCGATGGTCGTCTTGCGCAGCAGCACGGCGTTGACGACGCTTAAGAGCGTTGTCGTCAGTCCGATGCCGAGCGCCAGCGAGCCGACGGCCGCCACCGAGAAGGCCGGGCGCCGGACGAGCTGGCGAAATCCCTGCCGCATATCCCGAAACACCGTGGTCATCCCGCAGTCCTCCGGTCGTATCTACGCCCCCGCGCAGGATCAGGTTCCTCGCCCCCACGGGCGCGATTCCGCGCTAGACTGCCGGCATGCCAGCCCCCCAGCCTTCCTCCGGCCTTCCGACAGGTGCCGACCGGCGTGCCTGGGCGCGTTTTCCGGCGTCCGGCCGCCTCGTGGGCACGCTGGTCTCCCAGCAGTTGCCGGTTCGCGTGCGGGATGTCGGCGTCGGCGGGTTTTCGGTCGAGACCATGGAGCCGCACGAGACGGGCGTGACCGAACCGGTCCGGTTCATCTCGCGTGATGACTGGACGGCAGAGATCGAGGCCACGAGCCTCTATTGCCGGCCCTCGGTCTCCGAGTCAGGCCTGCCCCTGTTTGTGACCGGCTTCGCGTTCGTCAACGGCGGGCTGAACAACCGGACCGTCGCGACGCTCCTCGAGAAGGTGACGTCGGTCCGGATGCATGAGATGGACTGAAGACGACGCCGGGGGCTCTGGTCACCGGCAGTTGAGACCCACGTCTCGTACCCGCACGCCAAGTGGCCGCCGGTCGGCACCGGCGCCGGTTTCGGCCGGCACAGTCACGGGTGACACGATGGCGATCTCGATCGCGGTGCCTGTGCCGCCGGCCGGCCCCGCCATCGGATAACCGTTGGTCCCGAGGGCCACGACGCGGCCGCCGATCCGCACGTCGAACGTCGACGGCTCCGGTCCGAACACGCGCAGATGACACACGCGGCCGGCAAGCCCGGCCGCCGGCAGGTAAAGGCGGCCATCGCCATTCGTCCATCGCCACCGTGTGCCGTCGAGTTGCTCGACGGGATGAAATCCCGAGAAGCCGATCCGATCCGAATCCGAGAGGCCAAGCGGCTCGGTGGCGTCGCCCGTCACTCGGAACACGCGCGCGGTCGGCGAAACGTAGACGAGCTCCAGCCCCGGTACGCCCTCGAGGGCGGCGCCGTCGAGCGGGAGCCGTCCTCGCCGTTCGAGCCGTGGATCGAGCACACCGGCGTAGACGTGCCCGATGCCCAGCCGATGGAGATCGCTCGCCGCCGACGCCGCCGGCGCACCGCCTGCCCTGAGCGATCGCAGCAGCGCGCTCCAGTCGATCCCGAGACGACTCGCCACGCCTCCCGACCAGAACACGGTCCGGATGCCGGTGAACGGCAATGGCAATCCCCAGTCGGCCGGAGCGTTGAAGATCGTTTCGCCTGGCGGGATGTGTCCGCGCATCCACTCGAAGTCGGCCAGGACTCTCGTGTCGGTCAGCGTCAGGTTCTCGTTGCGCTGGGCGAACAGGAACAGGCGGTTCGACACCCACACGGCCCACGGTCCGTGCGCGACCTCGAACACGATCCAGACGGCGATCGCCCAGACGAGTGTCCGCGCACGGCGAAGGTCGAGCCAGCGCCGCAGCAGCCGCTCGAGCACCATCAGCCCACCCGAAACACCCAGCGCGGCCAGGACCGGGTAGACGACAAACTGCGAATACCAGATGCGCTCGGGGGCGTGGTACCAGAGGCTGGTGAAGGCCGTGGCGTGCGGCGTGAGGGCGATGAGCAGGACGAACACGGCGTGGAGCGCGAGCAGGGCCCGCGCACGTGGCGTCACGACGGCCACGAGGGCACCGACGGCCACGAGTGCGCCAACGAGCACGCGGCGCCCGAACGGAAACGGAAGGTCCGCCTCGTGGTAGATGCCGAACGGCCAGGCGTACCGCGAGTCTCCCGCAAGGACGGCGCCAACCGATTCGGCTCGCGCGAGAAAACCGCGGACCGGGTCCCACCAGTCGGCGGCGAGGATGAGCGCGAGACACCCGATGGCCAGTGTCGCGACCATCGCCAGAGCGGTCCGGGCCGTCACCTGACCAGCCGGCGCCATCGTCACCGCGAGCGTCGCCGCCATGATGAGGGCGACAAACGCCTGCGACGGATGAACCAGGGCGAGACCGACGCCAGCCAGGCCGGCCGCCACGATCGGCACAGCGTGCCCGCTGTCGAACGCGGTGAGTGCAAACCGGGCGACGACGGGCGCCGCCACCGCGCCGGCGAGCAGCGGATACCCGCCCCATCCCCACACCTGGTACGGCAGCCACCAGAAGAAGAGACTGAAGGCGGCCGCCGTCATCGCCGGAAAGCCGCGGCCGACGACCCACGCGGCGAGCACGTACACCGACAGCGGAATCGCCGCGCTCACCGCCACCAGTCCGGTCCCGAGCACGGCGACCGGGTCGCTCGTCGTCGAGTGCGCCACGAGGGCGAGCCAGGCGTGCAGCCCCCAGGGGTAGTACGTCGGGCTGCCGTCGGGTGCGAGCGGCGGCGCCAGCAGGACGTGCGGGTCGACCGACCGCAGCTCGTAGATGAGCCGAAACCAGTTGGCGTGATCCAGCCCGTCGTGGAGCGACGGCGGCAGCAGCGGCACCGTGGACACCGGGTCGAGCTGGGCCGCCACGACGAACGGGACGACGACGATGAGCCACGGCGCCCAGCGCGGCCCGTCGTCCTCATCGGTCGCCATGGGCGCATCAGCGCGCTTCGCCTGTCGACCGACCACGGCAATGGCCAGAACGACCACCGCGACGAGCGCCATCACCGGCACAGGCGCGACCGGCCAGCCGATGAATGACGCCGCGTAGGCCGCGACGGCCACGAGCACGAGCGACAGGCCTGCCGACGCGGCGGCGCGCTCGACGGCGCTCCATCCGACGCGGGTCGCCGACAGGAGCGCCCACCCCGGAAGCACTCCCCAGGCGACGAGCGACACAACCAGTGTCAGATCGTCCATCTGGCTTTATTGGCGGACGCTGCCGGCCGGCGGCCTCGTGATGGCGGCCTCGACCCGACGCCGCCGTTCGAGCTGCGGGTGGATCGGCTCGCGCGGCACGCGGGCGACATCGAAGCTCAGGAACGCCAGCACGAGCTGGCTGCCGACGATGATCGGCAACGCGGCGAGCATGACGGTGCCGGCATAGGCGCCGACGCCGCGAGAGGTCCACTCGACCCATTGCGTGGCCCCGAAGACGAACCCGAACGCGAGCAGCGCGACGCCCAGCACGAGTTCGACCGACGCGGCCGAGAAGTCGCGCAGGAAGTAGTTGTAGAGCAACCGGCGCAGCGTATTCGCCGCGTGCTGGACGCTGAAGCGCAGCACGGCGCGCAGCACGCGCACACCGCTCTTCTCGTCGCCGTACCGCGCATCCTGCGGCACGTCGCGCACGACGGCGCCGAGGAGGCCGAGGTGGTGCAGCATGTCCGACTCGAAGAAGTAGCCGGGCGCCATGCGGGACCACGGCAGCTCGCGCGCCACGGCCGCGTGGATGGCCGTGTAGCCGTTGGTCGGGTCGAAGATGTCCCAGTAGCCCGACGAGAACTTCGTGATGAACGACAGCGCCGCGTTGCCGACGATCCGCACGACCGGCATCCGGTGCAGCCGCGTGAGGTTGTAGAACCGGTTACCCTTCACGTAATCGGCCGTGCCATCGAGAATCGGCGCGACCAGGCGCGGCAGGTCGGCCGGGTCCATCTGCCCATCGCCGTCGATCTTGACGATGACCGACGCGCCGGCGTCGAGCGCGGCCTGGTAGCCGGTCATGACGGCGGCCCCGACACCGCGGTTCCGGTCGTGCCAGATCACGCGGACGCGCCCGTCGGTGACGTGGGCCTCGACATGACGGCCGCTGCCCTCGGGACACCCGTCGTCGACGACGTAGATGGCGCTCGCAAGGTCGCCAATCCCGGCGATGACCTCGAGCACGCGATCGCGTACCCGGAAGGCCGGAATGACGACCGCAATGCGCGGCGACGCGGTCGTCATGACGCCGCCTTGTGCAACAGCACCATGGGCCGATACCCGAGCCAGACGCGCGAGGCGACGAGCAGGAGGACGCCGGCCAGCACGAGCGCCGTCGCCGTGGCGACGGCGGCGCCCGTCAGCCCGAACCGCGGAATCAACGTGATGTTCAGGACGACGTTGGCGAAGACGTAGGTCGCCATGAGCGCGCTCTGACGCCCCGGCAGACCGCTCTGGAGCAGCAACTGGTCGAAGGGCACGACGAAGGCGTACACCGTCATCCCGGCCAGCAGGATGAGCAGGACCGGCCAGCCGACCGAGACCAGCTCGACGTCGACCCAGCCGCCCAGCACCGGATAGGCCAGGGCCACGACGATCGCGGTCGCGCCGCAGGCGACGCCGCTCGCGACCGAGAGCCGCCGGGCGAGCCCGGACACGCCAGGCCGATCGCCGAGGCTCGCCAGCCGCACGAAGGCCGGATAGGCCACCGTTCGCATGACGACCGGCACCTGATAGAGACCCTCGGCAAACAGCGAGGCGAACGCGTACACGCCCACGGCGCGGTCGGACACGAAGTAGCCGAGCGTCACGACGTCCACCCGCAGGTGCGTTTCGAGCAGGATGCCGTTGACGAGTCCACGGCTGCCGAACGTCAGGTGGCGTCGCCACCAGGACGGCGTCGGCGACGCCCCTGACGCGTGCGGCCAGGCCGGCCGCACGGCCAGGAAGAGGCACGGCAGCAGCAGCAGTTCGGCGGCGGCAAAGATGCCGCCCACGAAGAAGACCGGCGCGCCTGCGACGATGACCACGAGCACGGCCACGAGGACGAGCGCGGCACGGACAAGCTGCATGACCGCGTACCGGCGCAGCTGGCCCCGGCCATTGAGCGCGGCAAACAGCACCTTGTTGAGCGCAAACGCCACGATTCCCGGAGCGGTGAGCGTCAATCCGCGACCGACGTCCCGGCTGGCAACCCATTCACCGACCCACGGGGCCACGGCCACGAGCAGCACGGCGATGACGAGCGACGACACCAGGACCAGACCGAGCGCCGTCGTCACCACGCCGTCGTCGACCATCGACCGGCCGCCGTGCTCGGCCACGTGCTTCTGGGTCGAGTCGTGAATGCCGAAGACGGCGACCTGCGCGCCGATGACGTGGACGGCGTAGAGCTGCGCGAAGACGCCGAGCGCCGCCGTGCCGAGCCGGCCGGCGATGAGGAAGGTGACGACCGCGCCGACCAGGGCCGTGACGGCCAGCGCCGCGTAGTTCCAGACCGCGTCGGCGGCCATCGCGCGATGCGGTGACGGTCCGGCGCTCATGTCCGGGCCCGGAGGCGCGGGATCTCGTCCACCCTCGAGAGCACTTCCTCGAGATTGAACCCGATGAGCCGGGCAAACTCGCGCAGTTCGCCGAGCCGCGGCCGGTTGTCCTCGGCGGCGAGCGCCAGCGCGCGCGGGCGATCGATCACGCCATCGCGAACCTGGGCGCTGCGGAAGACGTCGTACTCGCTGAAGCCGGCCACCCGATGGTAGACGTAGTTGATGAAGGCGGTATACCCGTCGCCGATGCGCCAGGTGTTCGACGACTCAGGCGAAATCTCCCAGTCGTACTGCGACTGGAGGGTCCGGTCGATCGTGCCCTCGTCCCAGGGCTCCCAGGTGTAGAGGTACAGGAAGTCGTCGACACCGACGAACGTCGCGTGAAACGACCGCAGGCTGTTCCAGAGCGACCGGTTCAGGTAGCGCGGATTGGTCAGGAACTGCCACGCGTAGTACGCGCCGAGCTGGAGCTTCTTGGCCGGTGCGAGACCGAACAGCCGGTTGCTGTAGTTGTTCTCGCGCACACCGGCAAACCCGGCCTTGAACGGCGTCCGCTCCAGTTCGTTGCCGGCGCAGAAGACCACCAAATCGATGCCGGTTTCGCGGCGCAGGTCGCGGGCATGGCTGTAAAAGAATTTGTCGCCCGCCATGAAGATCGGGATCATGCCGAGCCGCGGCCGCGCCAGCCACGCGTCGAGGTTCATCCGGATGTACCGGCGCTGTTCGGGGATGTTCGCCGCGCGGATGATGTGCTCGACGCCGAGCCGGCCGCACATGCGCGCCTGGTTGCGCCGTGCCAGGTCGGTCACAAGACCCCAGTCGTACGTGAAGGCAAGTGGCGTCATCCCCAGTTCGGTCTTGAGCAGGTGCAGACCGTACGAGCTGTCGCGCCCGCCGCTGAACGCCACGATGCAATCGGGTGACCCGTCGCTCCGCCGGTGTCTGTCCAGTTCGCGAAGCAGCGCCTCGCGTCCGGCCACCCGCTGCGTGACGTGCTCGTGGCAGTCGGTGCAGACGCCGTCGGCGTCGAAGCTGATGAACGGGTAGGTGTCCGGCAGGATGCAGCGCGTGCAGCGGCGGACCGCAATGCGGCCGTACGTCCGATCGACGATCGGCCGCCGCGGCAGCGACGGCGGCGATGCAGTCAGGACACCCGCCGCGCCCGTCGAGACCGACACGTCGGTCACCGCCCCGGTCGACAGGGCGACCAGGAGCGCCTGGCCGGCTTCGAGGTGTGCGACCGTTGTCGTTCTCCGATCGAAACCGAGGTGTCCCTGGCCGACAAACGCCTCGAGGATGTAACGCTCGGAGGCAAAGACCAGACACCGCTCGTCGCGTGCGACGTAGAGGCAGCCGCTGTTGGTCGACAGGGCCAGCGCGTCTTCGGCACGGGCGAGCACGGCAATCGACGCCTCGCCCTCGAGCGCCGCGAACGTCGCCTGCAGGGCGTCGCCGAGCGACGCGCCCCGTTCGAGTTCGTGCTCCAGATACGCGAAGAGCGCTGCCGAGTCGAGTTCCCCGGAGCTGCCAGTCGCCCCGGCCGTGCCGACGAGCTCGTCGGGATTGGTGACGATGCCGTTGTGAACGCCGACCACGCGGTCGAGGAGGACGGGCTGGTTATTCGATTCGATGGCCTGCGTACCGTTGGTGACGAGGCGGCAGTGGCCGATGCAGGCCGTCCCGGCGCGTGCGACCCCGCCCCGGCCCGGCCGAAACACCTCATCCAGGAACTGCTGGAAGTCCGGATGCGCCAGCACCCGGCTCGGCGCGAGCGGGCGGCGATAGACGGCAATCTCGTCCGGCAGCACGACGGCCAGACCCGTAGCCTCCCGGCCGCGAGGCTCGGACAGACGGATCAGTGTCCGTACGGCGTGCTGGACCGCAGTCTCGTCCAGGTCGGCGGCAGGCACACCGACAAAGCCGAACAAGCCGCACATGGCAAGCGCGCGCTTATCGTACAGCCTGCCCGGCGAGGCCGACAAACCGGCCGGGCCGAGAGGCGAACCGGCGGTTCGCTCCTGGTCTGGATCAGAGAAGCCGGACGGGCGCCGCGGCCCGGTCAGAAGCTGGCGAGTGTTTCGGGCGCCACGTTCCCGCCGCTCAGAATGGACACCACGGTGGCCTGGCGATTGGCCAACGGGCTGCCGGCGTCCGGCCAGAGAACCGCGGCGACGCTGGCGGCGCCGCTCGGCTCGACGACCTGTTTGGCCTCGTGGAAAAGCCAGAGCGCCGCCCGCTTGATCTGGTCGTCGGTGACGGTGACGACAGCCTCGACGAGCGTCTGCACGTGCTCGAAGGTGAGGTCGCCCGGCCGCACGGGAACCAGGCCGTCGGCCACGCTGGTCGCGCGGTCGAGCGTCACCGGATGGCCGGCCGCAAGCGACGCCGACATCTTGGCCGCGCCGGCTGGTTCCACGCCGACGACCCGCACGGTCGGCCGGCTCTGGCGGATGGCGGCCGCGACACCGGAAATGAGACCGCCGCCCCCGACGGGCACGACGATGACATCGACATCGCTGACCTGGTCGAGGATCTCGAGCCCGCACGTCCCCTGCCCTTCGATAATCCACGGATGATCGAACGGCGGAACCATCGACAGACCTCGTGCAGCAGCTTCCGCCTCGGCCCGCGCCTTCCGCTCGAGCGACGTCGTGCCTTCCTGAATGACCTCGGCGCCCCATCGCCTGACGCCGGCCAGCTTGACCGCCGGGGCCGTGGTCGGCATGACGATGACGGCCTGGGTGCCGAGCCGGGAGGCCGCGAGCGCGACGGCCTGGCCGTGATTGCCCGACGAGTACGTGATCACCCCCCGCGCGCGCGCCGCCTCGCCGAGGCGCATGAGCATGTTCGTGGCGCCACGGATCTTGAACGCGCCGCCGGGTTGATGCGACTCGCACTTGAGCCAGAGCGGCCGGCCCGCCAGATGCGCGGCCTCGAGGACGGGCGTGTGCCGCGCGATGCCGGCAATGCGCGCGACGGCCTCGCTGACGGCTTCGAGCGATACGATCGCCATGACCGGAATTGTATCTGGTGTACGCTCGTCGGAAATGTCCCGTGCGATCCTCGTCGCGAGCCTGGCGGTGGCCTCGATTGCACCGGCGGTCGCTGCACGCGCGCAGCCGGCGCCCCGGGAACCGATCTCGCCGTACGTCGTGGACGTCCGAGGTGCCATCCCCTTCCTCAAGCAGAGCGTCGAGACGGCCGGCAGCCTGTTCGTGAGTCCGGCCGACCTGCCGGGCCGCGGCTGGGGACTCGTGGCCGGCGCGCACGTCTATCCCATTCGCGTGCGGGGGTTCGCCCTCGGGGTCGGTGGCGAGTGGTTCATCTCGCGGGCGCGCCGCGAGTTGGTCGATGCCACGGGCGAACCCACCGGTGGCGCGATCGCGCGGCAGCTCGACAGCCTGTCGGCACAGCTCTCCCTGAACTTCGGCCACCGCGACGGCTGGAGCTATCTGTCGGGCGGCGCGGGTCCACTCACGTTCGACACGTATGACGATGCCAGCACGCCGGACAGCGTGCGTGCGATGACGCTCAACTACGGCGGCGGCGCGCGGTGGTTCACGCGGCCGCATCTGGCCGCCGGGTTCGACGTGCGCTTCTACATCACGCGCCCGTCGACGGCCACCGCGGTCGTCGGGGCGCGCGGCCAGCAGACCGTGCTCGTCATCTCGGTCGGCATCAGCGTGCGGTAGGCGGACGATGCGCCGCGAGACCCTCCTCGACTTCTTCGAGGATCTGGAACGCCAGACCGGCCCCTTCCTCGTCCACGACGACGGGTACGCCGTGCGACAGATGAGCTACGCCGAGGTCGGCGCCGCGGCGCGCGCCTTTACGGCTGCGCTCGAGGCCCACGGCATCGTCGCCGGCAACCACATCGTCATCTGGTCCGAAAACCGGAACGAATGGGTGGCCGCCTTCTGGGGCGCGCTCCGCGCGGGCGTCGTGGTCGTGCCGGTTGACTTTCGCGCCACGCCCGAGCTGCTCGCGCGCATCGCCGGAATCGTGTCGGCCAGGGCCGTGCTCGTCGGTGCGGAAGTGACCCCGCCGGCCACGCTGCCGATGCCGGTCTGGCCGCTGGCGGAGGTCAGAGCCCCGGCATCCTGGACCGAGCAAGGCCCCCCGGCGTCCTTGCCGTCGCCGTCCCCGACCGACATCATCGAGGTCATCTTCACCTCCGGCTCGACGGGAACTCCCAAGGGAGTGATGTTGACGCACGCCAACATCGCTTCGCAAGTAAATACCATCGAGCAGGTCGCGAGTTTGACGTCACGCGATGTGTTCATCGGGACCTTGCCGTTTTTCCACTCGCTGGGGTTCACGGTGACGCTGTGGGCCGTAATGACTTTGGATCTCCAGGCGGCCTATCACTTCAGTCCGCTGGATGCCAAGCAGGTCGGTAAGCTCTGTAAACAATACGGCGGCACGCTGCTGTTATCGACGCCAACCTTCCTGCGGGGCTACCTGCGGCGTTGCGAGCCGGACGAGCTTGGCTCGTTGGAGGTGATTGTCACCGGAGCCGAGAAGTTGCCGAAAGACGTCGCC
>DATKDF010000049.1:0-12761 GCA_035512795.1 Vicinamibacterales bacterium | reverse complement strand
CACCTGACGCTCATCGCGTCGGACAACGCCGCCGCGCGCGTGCTGGCACGCACGTCCGAAGGCGGGACGGCGGCCTTTATTGCGCGCATGAACTCGCTGGCCACCAGGCTCGGCCTGACCAATACCCGCTTTGCCGACCCGTCCGGGCTCGATGCCCGCAACGTGTCGTCGGCGTACGATGTGTCGCACCTCGTGGCGTACGCAGCGTCCGACGAACGACTGGCGACGATCATGCGCCTGACGTCGTACGAGGCCCGGACGGCCCGGCGGGCGATCACGGTGCGCAGCACGAATCGGCTGCTCGGCAGTGAGGTCGACGTGGTGGGCGGCAAGACCGGCTTCATTCGCAAGGCGGGCTACTGCCTGGCCACGCTCGTGCAGATTCCGCAGGGTCCCCAGGTCGCGGTCGTCGTGCTCGGCGCGGGAAGCAGTAACGTGCGCTTCGCCGAAGCCCGGAATCTCTTCAACTGGCTCGTCGCGCGCACGCAGGGGCTCGAAGGCGGGCTGCCCGAACCGGCGCGCTGACCGGCTGACGGTCGAACTCGTCCGCGCTAAAGTACACTGACCGATTGTGATGACGCCCGCGTCGGGTGCAGGAGGGACGTCCGGTCGGATACACGGGCGGACGCCGGCCATGCGCATTCTGATGATTGCTTCCGAGGTCGTGCCGTACTCGAAGACGGGCGGCCTGGCTGACGTCCTCGGCGGGCTGCCGACGGCGCTGGCCGCGCAGGGGCACGACGTGACGGTGGTGACGCCTCGATACCGTGGGCAGATGCCTCGGGCGCAGGCGACCAGCCGGCCGGTCGAGGTGGGCACGACAGCCGTGCCCGTGACCCGGCACGTCGCCAGCGTGGGTCCTCGTCATCGGGTGGTATTCATCGAGTCGGCCGCGCACTTCGATCGACCGGGCCTCTACGGCGAAGGCGGACGCGACTACGACGACAACGCGGAGCGGTTCGCACTGCTGGCCGCCGCGGCACTCGACTTCGCGGAACACGACGCAGGCGTCGGCTACGACATTGTCCACGGTCATGACTGGCAGGCCGCGCTCGCACCGGCGCTCCTGGTCAGTTTTCCATTCCGCTGGCCGCGGTTGCACGACGCCGGACGCGTGCTCACGATTCACAATCTGGCGTATCAGGGGCTGTTTGCCCGCGACACCGTGCCGGCGATCGGGTTGCCCTGGTCGGTCTTCACCATGGACACGGGCGAGTTCTGGGGGCAGTTCAGCTTCCTGAAGACCGGCATCGTCTACAGCGACTGGGTCACGACGGTGAGCCCGACCTACGCGCAGGAGACGCTGACGAGTGCGGCCGGGTGCGGGCTCGACGGGGTGCTGGCCTCGCGGGGCGACCGGTACCTCGGCATCCTCAACGGCATCGATGACGAGGTCTGGGATCCGGCGCACGATCGCCACCTGCCGGCGACCTACTCGGCCGCCGATCTGTCGGGCAAGCGCGCCTGCAAGCGCGCCCTGCTGGCCCGCTTCGGACTGCCGCAGGGCGATGATGCGCTCGAACGGCCACTCGTGGGCATGGTCAGCCGCCTCGTTGACCAGAAGGGCATCGATCTCATCAAGGCCGCCAGCCCGACGCTGATGGGACTGGACGCCACCTGGGTCTTCGTCGGGACAGGCGAAGCCCGCTACGAACGCTGGCTGCAGCATCTGTCGGCCGTGCACCCGTCGCGCGTGGGCGCGCTCGTCGGCTTCGATGAAGGCCTGGCGCACCTGGTTGAGGCCGGGGCCGACGTGTTCCTGATGCCCTCCCGATTCGAGCCGAGCGGCCTGAATCAGATGTACAGCCTGCGCTACGGCACGGTGCCCGTCGTGCACGGCGTCGGTGGGCTCGATGACACGGTGCGGCCGTACACGGCGCGCGCCCAGCGCGCCAACGGCTTCAAGTTCCGCGAGCCGACGGCCGAGGCGCTCGTCCGGACCGTCCGGCACGCGCTGCGGCTGTACCGCCGGCGCGAGGTCTGGCGGCGCCTCGTGCGGCAGGGCATGTCGGAAGACCATTCGTGGAGTCTGCGGGCCGGAGAGTATGTCAAAGTGTATCGGCGGGCGCGACACGAGCACCGGCGCGCGCGCATCCAAGGGGAGTGAGGCCACCGGGCTGGCGCCCGGCTGAGCGAGTGAAAGGACCGCGTGACCACGATGGCGGACGGGATTCAGACGTTTACGGACGGCAATTTCGAGACGGATGTGTTGCAGGCGTCCCAGCCGGTGCTGGTGGACTTCTGGGCCGAATGGTGCGGACCGTGTCGCGCGATGGAACCGGCGATTAAGGCGTTTGCCGGTGACTATCAGGGCAAAGTCACGGTGGGCAAGCTGAACGTCGACGACAACCCCGGCATGACGATGAAGTACATGGTCCGGGGCATCCCGACGGTGATTCTCTTCAAGGGCGGGCAGATCGTCGAGCAGGTCGTCGGTCTGGTCGACAAGAACTCGCTGCGGCAGATGGTCGATCGCCACCTCTGACGTGCGGGCAGCGTCTGGTCCCGTCATGCCTGCCACGCGCAACGTCGTCATCATCGGATCGGGGCCTGCGGGCCTGACGGCGGCCGTCTACACCGCGCGTGCCAATCTGGCGCCCCTGGTCTTCGAAGGGATCGACGCTGGAGGGCAGTTGATGCTCACGACGGCGGTCGAAAATTTCCCGGGGTTCGCCGACGGCATCCTCGGTCCCGACCTGATGGCCGCCATGCGTGCCCAGGCTGAGCGCTTCGGCACCGACCTGGTGCGTGAACACGTGACGCACGTGGATCTTGGCCGGCGCCCGTTCACGATCGCGACCAGCGAGCAGACCGTCCAGGCCGAGAGCGTCATCATCGCCACCGGCGCGTCGGCCAGGCTGCTTGGCCTGCCGTCGGAACGGACGCTGATGGGCCGCGGCGTGTCGACCTGCGCCACCTGCGACGGATTCTTCTTCCGCGGCAAGCCCATCGCCATCGTCGGCGGGGGTGACTCGGCCATGGAGGAGGCCGTCTTCCTGACCCGGTTCGCATCGAAAGTGACCGTCGTCCACCGGCGCGACACGCTCCGGGCGTCGAAGATCATGCAGGACAAGGCGTTTGCCAACGACAAGATTGCCTTCGAGTGGGATTCCGAGGTGGTCGAGGTGCTCGACCCGGCCGCGGGCGTCGTCTCGACGATCCGGTTGCGCAACCTCAAGACGGACGAGGTGAAAGACCTGCCGGTCGAGGGGGTCTTTATCGCGATCGGCCACACGCCGAACACCAGCCTCTTCAAGGGGCAGGTGGACATGAACGCAACCGGCTACATCACGACGGGGACGGGCACGCGCACCAGCGTTCCGGGCGTCTTCGCCTGTGGCGACGTCCAGGATCACATCTACCGGCAGGCGATCACCGCGGCCGGGACGGGCTGCATGGCCGCGCTCGACGCCGAACGATTCCTGGAGCACGAAGGACTCGCCCACGAAGTCCCGATGGACGCGCTCAGTCACCAGCAGGCCACCGACGAGGAACTGTCGACAGACTAGCTCGCGTTCTCAGTCTCCGCCCTCTTTCCTCTGTCCTCTGTCCTCACTCAATCCACCCGCCTCCCAGGACGTCATCGCCGTCGTAGAAGACAACGGCCTGTCCGGGCGTGACGGCCATCTGCGGCTCGTCGAACCGCACGTCGGCGCCGTCCGATCCGGCGGCGGAGATTGTGGCTGGCGCGTCGGGATGCCGGTGCCGGATACGCGCCGTTGCCCGGATTGGTCCGGCGGGCGGCGCGCCTGCGATCCAGTTGACTCGCGAGGCGGTGAGCGAGGTGCGCCCGAGATCCGACCTCGGACCGACGACGACGCGTGCCTCGTTCGGGAGCAACCGCAGGACGTACATCGGCGTCCCCGTCGACAGCCCCAGCCCCTTCCGCTGACCGACCGTGAAGTGGTGGACGCCGCTGTGACGGCCCATGACGCGGCCGCTCGTGTCGACGACGTCGCCCGCGGGCAGGGTCGCGCCGAGGTGGCGTTCGACAAAACGGCTCGTATCGCCGTCAGCGACGAAGCAGATCTCGTGGCTGTCGGGCTTGTCGGCGACGAGCAGGCCTCGGCGGGCCGCGTGGCTGCGCACGTCGGCCTTGGTGAGGTGGCCGACCGGGAAGGCGGCATGGGCCAGCTGGTCCTGCGTGAGCGAAAACAGAAAGTACGACTGGTCCTTGTGGCAATCGACGCCGCGGAGCAGCCGATAGCGTCGCTTGCCCTCATCGAAGACGACGCGCGCGTAGTGACCGGTCGCGACGCCGGCCGCCCCGAAGCCGGCGGCCCGCTCGGCCAGGGTCGAGAACTTCAGATCGGCATTGCAGTGGACGCAGGGAATCGGCGTGCGCCCGGCCGCGTACTCGGCGGCGAAGTCATCGATGACGAGCTGCCGGAATGGCGTCTCGAGATTGACCGTGTAGTGCGGAATGCCGAGATGGGCGGCCACGCGTCGCGCGTCGTGCAGATCCTCAATCGAGCAGCACGACCCGAACGACTCGGCCGGGTTGCGCTGGTCGTAAAGCTGCATCGAGACGCCGACGACCTCGTGTCCGGCCTCGGCGAGGAGGCTGGCCGCCACCGAGGAGTCGACGCCGCCCGACATCGCGACGACGATGCGCATGGTCAGCGGAGGGCGGCCGTCGCCTGGCCGAGCCGGCGGAGCTTGCCGACCAGTGCGGGGAGGATCGACAGGACCGTGTCGATCTCGGCGTCGGTGGTTGACGAGCCGAGACTGAAGCGAATCGAGTGGCGCGCGCGGCTGTCGGCGTGGCCCATTGCCCGGAGCACGTGCGAGGGTTCGAGCGTGCCCGACGAGCACGCCGACCCGGTCGACACGGCGATGCCTTCGAGATCGAGCGCGATCAGCAGCGACTCGGCCTCGACCCCGTCGAAGCTGATGCTGGTTGTGTTCGGCACACGTGGTGCGGCGGCGCCGTTGACGACCGTGTCCGGGATGGTTGCGAGCACCCCGGCCTCGAGGTGGTCGCGGAGGCGGGCCAACCGCGTGGCCGCAGCCTCGATCGCATCACGGGCGCGTGCGGCGGCGACGCCCAGGCCGCCGAGGGCCGGCACGTTTTCCGTTCCGGCTCGGCGGCTCCGTTCCTGACGGCCGCCGGTTTCGGTGGAGACGAGCCGCACGCCGCGCCGAACCCAGAGCGCCCCGGTGCCCTTCGGACCGGCGAACTTGTGACCGGACAGGGATAACAGATCCACGCCCAACGCGGACGTCGAGACCGGAATCCGACCGACGGCCTGGACGGCATCGGTGTGGAAGAGCGCTCCGGCCGCGCGCGCCACGGCGGCCAGCTCCGCGATCGGTTGAATCGTCCCGACTTCGTTGTTGGCGAGCATGATGGACACCAGGGCCGTGTCGTCGGCCAGGGCCGCCCGAAGCGCATCGGGCAGCACGAGGCCGTCGGCGGTGGCCCGGAGCTCGGTCAGCCGCCAGCCGCGGCGGGTGAGGGCCCGGCAGGTCGTCAATACCGCTTCGTGTTCGATGCCGGACGTGATCAGGTGGCGGCGGCCGGTGGGTTCGAGGGCCTGGGCGGCGCCCCGGATGGCCAGGTTGTCGGCCTCGGTGCCGCCGGAGGTGAACACGACGTCGCCGGTCTCGGCACCGATGAGCTGCGCCACCCGCGAGCGGGCCTCGTCGACCGCGGCCCTGGCCCGCTGGCCGAAGGCGTGGATCGAGCTCGGGTTGCCCGGGACGTCTCGCATCAGCCGGGCGACCTCGGCGGTGACCGAGGGGTCCGGTGGCGATGTGGCGTTGTAGTCGAGGTAGATCCGCACGGTGTTCGACCCATCGTAGCATCCGGCAGTTCGGGGACCCCCGAGATTGGGCTGGAGAAAGCCGTCCATCAGCCGATACACTGGGCAATGTCTGCCTTCTCGGCCGGCCAGATCCCCAGTGGCAGGTCGATCAACCGGCAATCGGGAGCACACCATGTGGAAGCGTGACGAACCCGTGCGGCCGCCTCAGCCATCCGGGCCGAGTGCGGTCAGCCAGACACCCCCGCCAACCGTCCCGCGGACGGAGACTGCGAGCAGAGCGCCCATGAGCACCGGCAGTGGCAACACCGTGAATATCGGTAAGAGCGTGATCATCAAGGGCGAACTGACCGGCAGCGAGGACCTGACGATCGAAGGTCAGGTCGACGGCAAGATCGAGCTGCGCCAGAACATCCTGACGATCGGTCCGAACGGCAAGATCAAGGCCCAGGTGGTTGCCAAGGTCGTGATCGTCCAGGGGGACGTGCACGGCGACATCACGGCAACCGAGCGCGTCGAGATTCGTGACAACGGGTCGGTCGACGGCGACGTGGCCGCGCCGCGTGTGGCGATTGCCGACGGCGCGCACTTCCGCGGCAGTATCGACATGCAGAAGCAGGGCGGCGGCAAGGTGGCCGAGACGCGCGCGCCGGACGCCAAGCCGGCTGCGAAGGATGGGCCGTCGGCCTCGCCGCCGATGGCGGCCGCGGCGCACTAGACGCCGGGCGGCCCCCGGCCGCCTCGCCAGTCGTCAGGCCGCCGACAGTGTCGGGATTCTTCAAGTGGGGGCGCAAGGCGGTGACCGAGCCGGCGGCGATGCCGCCAGCGGTCACGGTCTCTGATCCGGTCGTACCGAGCAAGGTACTGCCGGCCTTCCTGTCGTCCGTCTCCCGACAGTCATCGCCCGTGCTGCTCGACCTCGGCCCGGTCGTCGGGTCCAACGTCCAGCTCTTTGGCGATCGGCTGGCCTGCCGCCTCCACGTGCAGGACCTCTTCGAGCAGATCCGACGAGCGACCGACCCGGCCGCAGCCGACCTCGTGCTTGCCTCTCTTCGGGCGCGACTGCCCACCGAACCTGACTCGGTCGACGGAATCCTCTGCTGGGATGTCTTCGATTACCTCGATCCGCTGGTCAGCCACTCCCTGGCCGGGGACCTGGTGCGGTTGCTGCGTCCGGGCGGGGTGCTCCACGGCTACTTCGCGACGGCCTCGACGCCGCTGTCGACCTTCACGCGATTTGTCGTCGAAGCCGACGACGCGATTCGCCTCCAGGCCTACCCGGGCCCGACCACCCGGCGCCGGGTCCTGTCGCTGCGGGACGTCGAACGGATGTTCGGCGGGCTCCGTCTGGCCGAAAGTGTGCTGCTCCGCACCGGGAGCCGCGAGATGCTCTTCCGGAGGGCCGCGGCATCGCCCTGAGGCCCGGGTTCTGCACATAATAGGGCGGCGTGGCCAGACCCATCATCGCCCTGCTCACTGATTTCGGCAGTCGGGATCATTACGCCGGCGTCATCAAAGGCGTCATTCTCGGCATCGTGCCGGACGTGACGATCATCGACGTCCTGCATGATCTGCCCGCCCACGATGTCCCGTTTGCCGCGCGTGAACTCGAGGCGACATACAAGTACTTTCCTGCGGGCACGATCTTTCTCGTCGTGGTGGATCCAGGCGTCGGGACGATGCGCCGGGGGCTGGCCGCCGAGGTCGGAGACTGGAAGTTCGTGGCTCCCGACAACGGCGTGCTGACCGGTGTCTTCCGCGAGACGGAACCCAGGCGTGTGGTCGAGTTGACCGAACGCCGCTATGCACGGCCAACCGTGAGCCGCACGTTCGAAGGCCGTGACCGGTTTGCACCGGCGGCCGCCTGGCTCGCCAAGGGCATTCAGTTGCCGGCGTTCGGCCGGAGTGTGCCCGATTACCTGATGCTCGAGGTGCCCCAGGCCGTGCTGTCCGGTGACACGCTCCGCGGCGAGGTGGTGCGCATCGATCGGTTCGGCAACGTCGTGACGAACCTCGACCGCGCCACGTGCGAGCGACTCACCGATGGCGCGACGGTGCAGTTACTTGTGGGCGGGCGGCCCATCTCGCGGATCGTGTCGACCTACGCCGACCTGCAGCCCGAAGAGGTGGGAGCGCTCTTCGGCAGTACGGATCACCTGGAATGTGCGGCGCCCGCGACGAGCGCTGCCGCGCGACTGGGCGTCCAGGTGGGCGATGCGGTCGAGCTCACGAGGAAGTAGGAAGGGAGCAGGTACCTCCGATGAAGGACACGCTGGAGTCCACAGGCCTCGCGTTGCAGTTACTGCGGGTCGTCGAGCAGGCGGCGATTGCCTGCGCCCAGACGATGGGCCAGGGCGATGCGCACCTGTCGGACACGGCGGCGGTCGAGGCCATGCGACGCGAACTGGACGAGTCGCCGATGGATGGCACCATCGTCATCGGCGAGGGTGAGCGCGACGAGGCGCCGATGCTCTTCATCGGTGAGAAGGTCGGGCGCGGCGCCCGCGGGGTGGCCGACCTGCCGGAGGTGGACATCGCCGTCGACCCGCTCGAAGGCACCAATCTCTGTGCCACCGGAGGGCCCAATGCTCTGGCTGTCCTCGCGGCCGCCGACCACGGCGGCCTGCTCCATGCGCCCGACATCTACATGGAAAAGCTCATCGTGGGGCCGCGGTCGAAACACTTGGTCAGCCTGGATCAGCCCGTCCGCGACAACCTGGCGGCGATCGCGAAGGCGCTCGATCGCGACATCGAGGATCTGGTCGTGATGGTGCTGGACCGGCCGCGGCACGAGCGGCTCATCGCCGATATCCGGGCGGCGGGCGCGCGCATCCGACTCATCGGCGACGGCGACCTGTCGGCGGGGATCTCGGCGGCCATCCGGGGGTCGGCGGTCCACGCGGTGATGGGCACGGGCGGGGCGCCAGAAGGCGTGTTGACCGCCGCGGCCATGCGGTGCCTGGGTGGCGAGATCTACGCGCGTCTCGTCGTCAACACGCCCGAGCATGAGGCCCGCTGCGCGGCCATGGGCATCACCGACGTGAAGCGGATCTACAGAGCGGCCGATCTGGCGTCTGGCGACTCGATCACGTTCGTGGCCACGGGCGTGACCGACGGCACCCTGCTCAAGGGCGTCCGGTTCTTCGGGCCCGGCCTGCGGACCAGCTCGCTGGTCATGCAGAACAAGCCGCACCAGATCCGGTTTGTCGACACGATTCACGTCCAGCCACAGGCGGATGACGACTTCCGGATTCAGTTCTGAGGCCCGGGAGCGGGCGTGACCGACGCGCCGGGGATCGACTGGCGGCGAAACCAGGCCGCGGTCACCGGCGCGGCATTCATTGGCTTCACCGGGTTCACCCTGGTGATGCCGTTTCTCCCCCTGTACCTCGAGGAGCTTGGCGTCGAGGACCCGGGCGCGATCGCCATCTGGTCGGGGGTGAGTCTGGGCGTCACGCCAGCCGTCACGGCCGTCATGGCGCCGGTGTGGGCGCGCGTCGCCCAACGCGTGGGGCGCAAGCCCATGGTCGCCCGGTCGCTCCTGAGCTTCGTCTTCATCATGGCGGCGACCGCCTACGTCACCGCCGCGTGGCACGTGTTCGCCCTGCGCGCCCTGCAGGGGCTGTTTGCCGGCTACGGTCCGATCGTGATGACGATGGCGGCCGAGTCGGCGCCGCCGGGCAAGGTCGCCAGCGCCATCGGCTCGGTGCAGACCGCGCAGCGGCTGGGCCCCGCGCTCGGTCCGGTCATCGGCGGCACGCTCGCCCAGAGCGTCGGACTCCGCAACGCGTTCCTCGTGGCCGCTCTCTTCTACCTGGCGGCGGCCGTCCTGGTCCTGGTGGGGTACCGGGAACCGGCCCGCCGTCCCCGGACTGACGCGGTACCGGGAGCGGCGACGATGACCTTCAGAGCGTTCTGTCGCGTGCCGAATTTCGTGTTGTTCATGGCGGTCATCTTCGGCCTGCAGATGGTCGACCGCAGCTTCGGCCCCATCCTGCCCCTGTACCTGCGCAACGTCGGCACCGACGAAGCACAGGTGCCGCTGCTTTCGGGCGTGGTCTTCACGGCGGCCGCTACGGCGGCGGCGCTTGGGAACCAGACAAGCAGCTGGTGGCTGCGCCGGGTGCCGATCGAGCGGCTGATTCCATGGACCGCCGGGCTGGCCGCCGTCGCCGCCCTCGTGTTCGGGGCTGCGCCGTCGTCGTCCTTCCTCGTTCTGGCGGCGATGGCCTTCGGGCTCGGCATCGGCATCGCGACGACGTCCGTGTACACAGCGGCGAGCCTGGCCGTGGCGCCGCAGGTACGGGGGCTGGCCTTCGGCTACCTCACGACGGCATACCTGGTGGCGATCGCGCTCAGTCCGGTTGTGGCGGGCCTGATTGGTTCGCGGAGCGTCCGGGCCGTGTTCGTGGCCGACGCGCTCGCCCTGGGGTTGGTCGCCTGGGCCGGCTGGCGACTGATGAAGCCTCACACTCCACAGAGCGGACATGCCGACGCTGCGCGTTGACACCGGGCGCCTGCGGCCGGCCGATCTGGCACCGGCAGCCGAGTGGATTCGGCAGGGCGGCATCGCGGCACTGCCGACCGAGACGTTCTACGGCCTGGCTGTCGACCCGCAGTGCCGGGCGGCCGTGGCCGCGCTCTTCGAGTTGAAGGGCCGGCAGGCGCAGTCGGCGTTGCCCCTCGTGGCGGCCTCGCTCGAGCAGGTGGAAGCTCTGTGCGGTCCGCTGCCGGACGGGGCACGCCAACTCGCCCGGCGATTCTGGCCTGGTCCGCTGTCACTGGTCCTCGACGTCCGGATCGACCTCCGCGCGGGGCTCGCGCCACTGGTCGCGGCAGGCGACCGAAGCGTGGCGATTCGTGTGCCCGGCCACGAGATTCCGCGCGTGCTTGCGGCGCACGTGGGTCGGCCGCTGACGGCCACATCGGCCAATCGATCTGGAGAGGCCCCGGCCCGTTCCGCACGGGCCCTGGCCTGGCTGGCCGCCGACTCCCGCGTCCTGGTCATCGACGCGGGCGACTCGCCCGGCGAGCTGCCCTCGACGATCATCGATGCGCGGGTGTGGCCGCCGCGGCTGGTGCGCGAGGGCGCGGTGCCGTGGAGCCGCGTGTTAGAATCGCCTGACCGATGAATCAACGCTCGGCTGCACCACAGGAGCCGGTCGATCGCGCCGCGCTTGTCAGTCTGATCCCCCGCACGTCACGCGTTTCCGATCCGGAAGTGGTGCTCGACGAGCTGGCGGGACTGGCCCGTGCGGCCGGGGCGACCGTCGTCCTGACCGTCACGCAGGAGCGCGAGGGGCCGGACCGGGCGACACTCATCGGCAGCGGAAAAGCCGAGACGCTCGCTCGCGGGTGCGAGGAGACGGGCGCCACGGTGGTGATCGTCGACAACCCCATTTCGCCGGCGCAGGCGCGCAACCTCGAGAAGATCGTCGGCCGGCGCGTCATCGATCGGACGGCGCTCATCCTCGACATCTTCGCTCGCCGGGCACGCACGCGCGAAGGGCAGTTGCAGGTGGAGCTGGCGCAGCTCGAGTACCTGCTGCCGCGTCTGGCCGGATCGAGCACGGCCCTGTCGCGCCTCGGCGCCGGCATCGGCACACGGGGCCCGGGCGAGACGAAGCTGGAAACCGATCGGCGGCGCATTCGACAGCGCATCAGCACCCTCAAGACGTCCATCGCCGACGTCAAGCGCCGCCGGGGCTACCTGCGCGCGCGACGTCGCCGCACCGACGTGCCGGTGGTGGCCCTGGTCGGCTACACCAACGCCGGCAAGACCACGCTCTTCAACCGGATCACGGGCGCCACAGAGATCGCGTCCGATGCCTTGTTCGTCACGCTCGACCCGGTGGTCCGTCGCGTCCGGCTGGGTGACCAGCGGCAGGTGCTCGTGTCGGACACCGTCGGATTCATCGATCGACTGCCGCACGAACTGGTCGCGGCCTTCCACGCCACGCTCGAGGAGGTAGCCAGCGCGGACCTCGTGCTGCACGTCCTCGATGGCGGCGCGCTGGACGTGGACCGACGGGCCGACGCAGTCCGGCGGGTGCTGGCCGAGGTCGGTGCGTCGGCGGTGCCGACCCTCGATGTGATCAACAAGACCGATCGGTTGTCGCCAGACGACGTCAATCGCCTGGCGGCCGGGCACCGGGACGCGGCGTTCGTGTCGGCCGTGACCGGCGACGGCATCGAGGCCCTCGTGGCGACCGTGGTCGAACGACTCGACATGGACGCGCGCCGGATGACGCTGCGGTTTGCCGCCGACAGCGCCGAAGACACCCGGCTCGTGGCCGAACTCTATCGCGTGGCCCGCGTGGTCAGCCACGAGACCGGCGGGGGCGAGGTCGCGATCGAAGCCGACGTGCCGCGACGCCTGATGGCACGGTTCCTCCGCGAGCGGGTGCCGGCATGATCGCGCGCACCCGGTCGGTGGGTGTCCTGGTGACTGCCGTAGCCTTCGCTGCCGGTGCGTGTGCGTCGGCCCCGCCGACCGTGGTGTCGACCGCTCCGCGGTATCCGTCGTACCCGACGCCCGTCGTGCCGGCATCGCTTGCCGCGCCGGCCGCAGTCGAATCCCGTCACGAGGCGGCGTGGCAGCGCCTGCAGGCGGGAGACCTCGACGGCGCCGCCCGGGAGTTCCAGCGGCTGCTGGTCGGGGTGCCCGGGTTCTACCCGGCCGCCGCCGGCTGGGGATTTGCGGCGCTGGCCGGGCGGGACTACGACCAGGCCGGGGACCTCTTCGAGCGTGCCCTGGCGGCCGACGATGCCTACCTGCCGGCCTGGCAGGGGCTCGCGACGACCCGGCTCGAGCAAGGGCGGGAAGCCGACGCGCTTCGGCCGCTCGAGCGCATTGCGGCGCTCGACCCGTCGCGCGCGCTGGAGTTGCGGAGCCGCATCGAACTGCTGCGATTCCACCAGGTTCAGGCGCTGATCGAAGCGAGCCGTCGATCGCGGGAGGCCGGGCGGCTCCCCGAGGCGACCGAGGCGCTCGAG
>DATKDF010000048.1:0-7158 GCA_035512795.1 Vicinamibacterales bacterium | reverse complement strand
GGCAAACTGTGGAAAACACCTCCGACCCCTAATCGAACACGTTCCCGCGGCGCGTGGTCGGGTTGACGTCGGCCACCGCTACCGCACGGATGCGGGGTGTCGCCCACGCCGGGCAGTAGGTCAGGACCTCACGCGGCGCCTCCGAGGGACGCCGGCCGAGCTCGTAGCAGGTCAGGCCGGCGTGCTCGACGACCGGCACGTGGGCCTTGAACATCAGCCGATACGGCACCTCGAGCAGGAGCACCATCACGATCGCAATCGCCGCCGCGCCAAGCCTGGTCACCGTGTCGACGACCCGCCGGGTGTCAGGTCGCGAGAGCACGGCACGCCAGCCGAGCACGGTGAAGACGAGCGCCACCGTGAGCGCCTGCCTGAAGTACACAGGCACGTCACTGGACACACTCAGCACACGCAACGCTTCGGGTTCCGCCGACTCGATATAGCCGAGTGCCACCGGCCAGACGTGCCCGAATCCCCAGAGAATCAGGACGAGCGCAGCGGCCTGCGCGACGAGCAGGGCCTGCGCGGCGCGTGCCGGATCCAACGGCCGCCGGTCGCCGGTCGCACGGCCGGGGCGCCCAAGCCGCCACAGCGCCCGGACGGCGGCCGCGACGATGAGCGTGAGCGCGGCATAGATCGCCACGGGAACGACCGATTGCACTCCGTAGATCCACCAGTCGAGCAAGGTGTCGTCCGAGAAGCCGTCGACGCGGCCAAGGGCCAGGTTGTAGGCCGCCGACGTCGCCATCCCGAAAAACAGCAGCAGGGAAGCACCGAGGGCCACTCCGGCCAGCACCCGCCCGATGCGCGGCCGCGCAACCGCTCCGGCCTCCCCGCTGCCGGTAGCCGGAAGCACCCGTCCGTGGTCGCCGATTCCGGCCGCGCCGCTCGAGATCGTGTCCGAGAGCGCCGTCATCATGGCGCCCGACGACGCGAAGCGCTGCGCCGGATCGCGCATGAGCGCGCGCTCGACGACCTGCACGAACGCCACGGGCAGGTCCGGCCGGACGTCCGACAGCAGGCGGCGCTGGCCCGAGGCATGGGCGATCACCAGCGACATCGCCGACCGTTCGTTCACCGGGTACTTCGCCGTGACCAGGTGGAAGAGCAGGACACCCAGGCTGTAGAGATCGGATGCAGCCGAGGCCGTTCCTCCGGCGAACAGCTCCGGCGCCATGTAGAGCGGCGTCCCGGACAGGTCATCGCCGGGCCCACGCGGCGCGTCGGCCAGCTCGCGGCCGGTCCCGAAGTCCATGAGTACGATGCGGCCGCCGGCCTCGCGCATGACGTTTCTAGCCTTCACGTCGCGATGGACGAGCCCGGCCGCGTGAACGGCCGCCAGAGCCTGGCAGAGCCGCACGCCGACGATGGCGGCCTCCTCGGCGCCCATCGGTCCACGGAGGCGGATCACATCGCCAAGGTGCTGGCCGTCGACCAGTTCCATCGTCAGGCCGACTTCGTCGCCGATGCGGCGCGCCGAATGGACGGTTACGACGTTCGGATGCCGCACGCGCGCCAGCATCTGGCCCTCGCGCAGGACTTCGGCGGCATGCTCGGCGTCGCGGAGCGCGATGACCTTCAGGGCGACGTCGCGTGCGAGCGTCGCGTCGCGCGCGCGATAGACCCGGCCGTATCCGCCGGCGCCGATTTCGGACCGGAGCTCGAGGTCGCCCCACGTCCGCCGGCGCGTAGTCGTCGGCTCACCCCGGCCGTCGGATGTGTGGGTCTGACCGGACGAGTCGGGATCGGCGACCGGCGGGTCGTTCTCGCCGACCATGGGTGTCACCGCCGGATGAGCGGCGCGATGTTGACGAGGATCTGCACGCTGTGAATCGTCTCCGGGTCGCCGGTCAGATCTCCGCCGACGGCGCCGAAATCGGCGAGCGTGAACCCGCTGAACACGATGATCGGCGAGTACCGGATCTCGAGGAACGACATCCGGTACCGATCTGCGCCCCGCATGAGGACCAGGGGACGAAAGACGAGGCGCGGCTCGATCGTCGACTTCGACACCGCACCAACCACCGGCAGGTTCGAGAAACGCGCCACCCCGACGACCGCCCCGACGTCCACTGCGCGGTCGTGCAGATGCCACATCGGACCGCCGGAGAAGAGAAATACGCCCGTGTCAGCCACACCGTTCGGCGTGGCGCCAGGCGCGTACGTGAGGTTGTTCGTACCGGAACCCCAGGCCACGTCGAAGACGAACGACACGCGTGGCTCCCGCAGGCGGTTCTGCGTGCAGAACAGATCGAGCCAGCGATTGTCTGGATCTGTCGGATTGTCGCCGAAGCAGACGGGCGCGAACTCGATCCCGAAGACGCTCTTGAACGGGCCGGGGCCACTCAGCGACTCGAGCCAGCGCCAGAAGCTCTGGGCTTCAGCAGGCGTGGCCGACCCGAGCGAGAGACCCAGCACGGCGATGGCTACGGCAACGGCGCGGCGCATAGATGTCCTTTCCACGGCCGATGGGCGCGTGATCAGGTGTCTATAGTAGCCGTGTTCCCGCCGGCAGCGCCGGTCAGACACCAATGGTCAGGCCAATGCGCACGGTCCGTGGCGGCGTGGGATGAAAGCCGGATGGAGGCCGGCAGCGTGCGCCCGCGCCAGTGCCGATAGCGGCGCTCGGTGACGGCCTGGTCGCCGACGACGATCTGTTCGTACCACCCCTCGACCTGGCGCGCGCGTTCAGGGGCGTCGAATGAACGTGAACTCGAGCACCTTGGCGCCCGCGTCGCCGATGCCGAGGTCCCAGATCTCCATCACGTGTCTGGCATCGGACGCCCGGCGGACGACGACCTTGTAGGGCTTGTGCAGCTCGCCCGTCGTGTACTCGTCGAGCGTGCCGTAGACCGCCGTGACCTGGTGCGTCGGATCGACGACCAGCCCCCGCGCCATGTTCATGGCGGTGTCCATCGACGTCACCGAGACCACGACATGGTTCTTCGCGTACGTGTCGAACCCCATGAGGCTGAAGCTCTGGTACGGGGTGCCCATCAGCTCGCCGGTGATCTGCTGCGTCAGCCAGCGGCCCTCGATGGCCCAGGCGTACGTGGCCCTGCCCTTCGACCGCTGCGCGGGCGCGCCGGGCATCACCATCGCCAGCTCGACATCCCACGCGCCGACCAGCGCCCCGAGCGCCGCATGGTGCGGTCCGAGCCGCGCGGCCTCCTCCATGCGTGCCTGCATTTCCTTCATCAATGCCTCCTGATTGGTCGTCTGCGCCCATCCGGGTGACGGCAGCCACGACAGCCACAGCACGAGAGCCAGAACGAGACGCGTTGGTGAACAGCTCATGTGTGATGGTCCTCCCCGTGAACATTCATTGCGACGGCGACGCTTCGGCCGGCGCCGGCTCGGTGACGGCACGGCCGACGAGCGCGTAGCGCAGGTGCAGCGAGCCGAGCCCGCGCTCCTGACGCGACACCGGATCGACCAGCTCCTCGATGGTCGGCACCACCGAGGCGAGTGCCGGGACCCCTGGCCGCAGCGCGCCGAGCGCCGCCGCCGCACCGAAGAGCACCACCGCCACCGCCAGCCGCGCGCGACGCGACACCGGACGCTGCCAGCGGTCAATCGCCTTCAGCCGCGTGACGGCCGGGCCCCAGGCGTGACGGCCGCTCGCGAAGATCGGGCGGCCCAGCCCGTGTTCGCCGATCATCTGGCGCAGCGTCGTCCGGTACGGCGGGCCCAGGAGGACGGCCGCGTCGGCATCGCACGACAGCTCGCGCGCCTCGTGCGCGCGTCGCCGCGCGACGTGCACGAGCGGGTGGAACCAGTAAATGGCCGCGGCCGTCATCCAGAGCGCTTCGACCCACAGGTCGCGGCGCCGCAGGTGCAGCAGCTCGTGGCCGATGGCGTGTTCGACGACCGGCGGCGGCCACGCCTGCCACGACCCCCCGAACACGAGGCGCGGTCGGACGAGGCCGGTGACGTACGGCGCGCCGGCCAGCGGGTCGGTCGCCATGTGCGGCAGGCGCACCCGCACGAGGCGCGCGACCCGTGCGGTCACGTCGTCGATTCTGCGGCGGTCATCGGCCGGCATCTCGGTCAGGCGCTGCCGCGCGCGCCACGTCTCGACAGCCCAGCGGACGGCCACGACGACGATGCCGCCGAGCCAGAGGATCCGGATCCAGCCGACGCCGGCCGGGACCGCCGCGGCGAAGGGCACCGCCGGCGCGGTCTCGCCCGCCGGCCACACGGGAAGCGGCCACCGAACGACATCGGGCAGGATCGCCGACAGCAGCTCGGCAGGTACGAGGAGGCGCAGGAGCACGAGCAGCCAGAGACCACTGAGCAGACGCGGATGAAGGCGCAGCCCGACGCTGCGGTCGATGGCCCAGATGACCGCCAGAGCCAGCGTGACGGCGAGCAGGCTGGCGGCGGTCACTCGCGCACCTTCCCTTCGGCATCGTCATCGAGCATGCGTCGCAGCTCGGCGCGGTCGCGCGGCGACAGCCGCTCGGCCCGAATCAGGTGATGGACGAGCGGCGCCATGCGGCCGCCGAACGCGCGCCGGGCCAGGTCGCGCGCCGCGGCGGCAACGGCCCGCTGGCGCCGGAGCTCGGGCCGGTACTGCGACGCGTGGTGGTCGATCGTCACCGACAGCACGCCCTTCTGCACCAGCCGGTCGAGCTGTGTCTTGACCGTCGTGTAGGCCCAGCCCGTCTCGGCCCGAAGCGCCTCCCAGACTTCACGCGCCGAGACTGCGCCGGTCCCGTCCCAGACGGCGTTCATCAGCTTCCATTCGGCCTCGCTCAGGACCGGGTGATCCGGACGTCGCGCCACGACCGGCAGACTACTACAACTGTAGAAGGTGTCAAGTTTCCTATAATTGCCGGATGAGCTCACGCTTTCCGCTCCTCACCCTGTTCCTCGCTGTCGTCGGCACGGCCGCCTGTTCGTCGGCGCCGGCCGGTCCCATTCCAGTGGCCGACCTGCCGGACATCGACACGGCCGCCGCGCTCGGACACATGCAACGGCTGGCATCGGACGAGTTCGAGGGCCGCGCCCCCGGCTCGCCGGGCGAGGCGCTGACGGTCAGTTACCTCGTGGACCAGTTCACGGCGCTTGGCCTCGAACCGGGCAACCCGGACGGCACCTACGTGCAGCAGGTGCCGCTCGTGGGCATCACGCCATCGGGCTATTCGCCGCTGACCGTGACGCACGGCGGCCGGGCGCACCGCTTCGCACACGGCACCGACGTGATCGCCTACAGCCAGCGCGTCACCGAGACGATCGATCTGTCGGGGTCGGACGTGGTCTTTGCCGGTTACGGCGTGCAGGCGCCGGAGTTCCAGTGGGACGACTTCAAGGGGCTCGACGTCGCGGGCAAGACGCTCATCGTGCTCGTGAACGATCCACCCGTGACCGGAGCCGGCGGAGAGCTCGACCCGGCGACGTTCGGCGGCCCGGCGATGACCTACTACGGTCGCTGGACGTACAAGTACGAGAAGGCCGCCGAGCTCGGTGCGGCCGCCGTGTTAATCGTCCATGACACGCCCACGGCGGGGTACGGCTGGAACGTGGTTCAAGGCTTCAGCGGGCAGCGGTTCGATCTGGTCACCCCGGACCAGAACATGGGCCGCGCGGCCATTCAGGGATGGTTGTCGGCCGAAGCGACGACCCGCCTCTTCCAGGCGGCCGGGCTCGACTTTGCCGACCTGAAGGCGCGGGCTGCCACGCGCGACTTCACGCCGGTGCCGCTTGGCGCCACGGCCGCGATGTCCTTCACGCAGACGATGCGCATGCTCGATTCACAGAACGTGGTGGCGCGCCTTCCGGGCAGCGACCCGGTCCTGCGCGACGAGTACGTCGTCTACACCGCGCACTGGGATCACTTCGGCATCGGCCCCGAGGTCAATGGCGACACGATCTACAACGGCGCCGTCGACAACGCGACGGGCACGGCGGCACTGCTGGTCATGGCCGCCGCGATGCGGTCGCTCGATCCGGCGCCGAAACGGTCGGCGCTGTTCCTGGCTGTGACCGCCGAAGAGCAGGGCCTGCTCGGGTCGGAGTACTACGCGCGCTTCCCGCTGTACCCGCTCGAGAAGACGGTGGCCAACATCAACGTCGACGCCAACCTGCCGCTCTGGGGGCGCACGCGCGACGTCATCGTCATCGGCCTCGGCGCGTCGGATCTGGACGACTACCTGCGCGACGCCGCCGCCGAGCAGGGCCGCACGCTCAGCCCCGACGCCGAACCCGAAAAGGGCTTCTACTACCGCTCGGACCACTTCAACTTCGCCAAGGTCGGCGTGCCGGCGCTCAACACCGACGACGGCATCCTGTACGTGGACCAGCCCGAAGGCTTCGGCCGCCAGAAGAAGGACGAGTACACGGCGAGCCGGTACCATGCGCCGTCCGACGAGATCGACCCGGCGTGGGATCTGTCCGGCTACGCCGAGCAGCTCAAGCTGCTGATGGCGGTCGGCGTACGTGTGGCCAACGCGGATCGATTCCCTGAGTGGAAGCCGGGCAACGAGTTCAAGGCGATGAGAGACAAGATGCTCGGGCGGTGAGCGACGCGGCCATGTCCCGCTGCCCGTGGGCCGGCACCGACCCGCGCTACGTCCGGTACCACGACACCGAGTGGGGCGTACCGGTCCACGACGACCGGCGCCTGTTCGAGATGCTCACGCTCGAAGGGGCGCAGGCGGGACTGAGCTGGATCACGATCCTGCGCAAGCGGGCAGCGTATCGGAGGGCGTTCGATCGGTTCAATCCGAAGACCATCGCCGCCTACAACGCCCGCAAGGTGAGGGCCCTCATCGCCGACGCCGGCATCGTGCGCAACCGGTTGAAGATCGAATCGACCATCACCAACGCGCGGGCGTTTCTGGCCATCCGGAAGGAGTTCGGCTCGTTCGACGCGTACATCTGGCAGTTCGTCGACGGGCGACCGAGGGTGAACCGGCCCAGGTCGATGTCGGACGTGCCGGCGAGATCGGCCGAGTCGAACGCCATGAGCCGCGACCTCCGGAAGCGCGGCTTTCGGTTCGTCGGTTCGACCATCTGCTACGCCTACATGCAGGCCGTCGGCATGGTGAACGATCACCTCGTGACGTGCTTTCGCCACGAGGTGATCGCGCGCGGGGCGGTCGGTCGATCGGCCTCGAGATCGTGAGTCCGGACCCCGCGGCGACTTTGCCGCCC
>DATKDF010000047.1:0-9060 GCA_035512795.1 Vicinamibacterales bacterium | reverse complement strand
GCATCCGTCACCACGCGCTTGTGGCACAACACGCGCCCCTCGGCATCAATCACTCGAACTTGGCTGTACCGTGCATGAAGATCGATGGCACCATAGACCATGGCTGGCTGCTCCTTTGTGAGGCTCGGCCTCCGCCGAGCGCTATCACTTCCTTGTGGAGCGCAAGCTACCACGCGACTAGCGAGTAGCCAGCCGCTTCATCTCATCTTCATGAGCTTCATGTGAGCTTTCGACAAGCGGCGCTTGAGGTACGCGGTCGATCGGCGTCACGCTGATGCGTCATACGCCCGGCGAATCCAGGCAAGGAGTTCGGCATCGACTTCGGCCGGCGACGAGAGCCTCACCTTGTATTGACACATGCCGCCGGGTGGGAGCGCCTCGAGGCGACCCGTGCCCTTGACGCCCTTCATGTTCAGTCCGACCTCGACCCGGGTGTTGGTGGCCGGACCGACCATTGCGAACTGCTTTTTGCGCCGCAGGCTGAGGTAGGTCTTCTTCGGCGCAATCTCGAATGGCCCGAACTTCGTGACGGCGGCCATGACCCTGTCGTGGATGGGCCGGAGGGCGGCTCTCGGGCCGGTGTAGATGCGGTCGAGCTCGGCGTCGACATCACCGCTCGCGGCCGTCTGGGCGAACATCGCGGCCGATTTCAGCGCGTAGTGAACCAAGGTGTTCGCGTCGCCGTGTCCCATACCGAGGGTCTCCATCAGCATGGTGCGAATCTCGCCGTGCCTGGTGAGCCCGCTCGCCTTTACGTAGCGGGTCAGTTCGTCCAGGCTCTTGCCGGTGCGTGTTTCGATGTTCGCCAGTTGTGTCTGCAGGGCCTTGTCCATAATCGGGTGTCCTCGTCCACAGCCTATTAGCCGCGGCCGGCCCAGTTCTTTCGGCCCGTGTCCTGGGCGCATCGAGAGCGCCTGATTTCTCCTACGTCGTAGCGTACAGCGCGGCCGTTCGCCGCGAACTGCAGGACCGGGCCGGCCGCGAGCTTGCTGGTGCGGCAGTGGTTTTTGGTCTCAGCGGTCTGGTGGCTGCGACGGCGCCGGCACGCAAAGCCGCGTCGGTTGACCCTGCCGACGCCCTCAAGGACTCGTAGGCCCGTTCAGAGGTCCCTGAGCGCCACGTTCGGGTCGACACGGGCCGCCCGCCGGGCCGGGACGAGCGCGGCCACGATACCGGCGGTCAGGATGACGAGTGGGACGATGACCCACGTCCGGATCTCGTTCGGGAAGATCATTGCGACGCGCGTCTCCAGGATTCGCGAACCGACGGCCGCCAGAAACACGGCCGGCAAGAGGCCCACGAGCACGATGTGGACGGCGTGGTCGTACACCATCTTCACGATCGATCGCGGCGTGGCGCCGAGGGCCAGCCGCAGGCCGAACTCACGCGTGCGACGGCTGACGAAGTACGCGATGACACCGTAGACGCCCATCGTCGAAATGGCGAGGGCAATGGCGCCAAGCGTGGCGAGCAGCCGCGCCGCGCCGAGCCGCGGGCCGGCCCAGGCGACGATCGACTGGTCGATCGTCGCAGTCTCGAAGATCGCCAGCTCGTCGTCGATGCCGCGGATCGCCTGCTGCAGCGGACCCGACAGGGCCGAGGCGCGCGGCGAGCGCGCCAGCACGAGCAGGTTCGGCTGGTACCACTGATCGAACGGCACGGTGGCCCATGGCGCCGGGCTGTAGTCCTGATACCGCTCGGCCGAGCTCATCGGGTCGGCCACGATGCCGACGACGGAGATCCATGGCCCGGTGCCGAGCTGCAGGCGTTTGCCGAGCGCGTCGTCGCCGGGCCAGAGCGCCGCGGCGGCTGCCTCGCTGACGATGACGACGAGCGGTGCGGCGTCGGCGTCGTTCGCCCGGAAGTCGCGGCCTCGAAGGACACGCAATCCGATGACGTCGAGAAACCCGGGCGTGGCGCGCGTGCTTGTGGCGTAGACACGACGGCCGGCGCCGGTCGGTCCGCCGGGAGGGGGCTCGGCCACGAGGGGGCTGAGTCTCGCACCGGTTCCGCCGACGCCGCCGGGCACGCCGTCGGCCACCGCCACGGCCTCGACGTCGCCGATGGCCCCGGCCGCGCCGAGCACGCGCGTGATGAACGCTCGGCCGTCAGCCGGCGTGTACTCGTGCAGCCGAAGGTCGAGCTGCGAGGCGAGCACGCGCGAGGTGTCGTAGTGCAGCCGCCGGCTGAGTTGCGGTAGGGTCGATTCGAGCGCCGTGCCGGCGCCCATGACGAGCAGCACCGCCGCGGTGATCTGGATGGAGACCAGCACCGTCCGCAGCCAGCCGTCGCGCGCGCCGACGGTGGTCTGCGCACTCGAGGCGCCGAACGCGCGCTGCGGCTCGACCCGGCTCGACCGCCAGGCGGTGAGCAGGCCCACGCACGCCGCGGCCACCGTCGCCGCGAGGACGGCGAAGAGGAGCACGCGTCCATCGGCCGACGGGGTGAGGGCCAGCGTGGTCCATCGGATCTCCGGAAGCTGCAGGCCGCTGAGCGTCAGGCCGGCAGCCGTGAGGCCGATGACGGCCAGCGCGAAACCGACGAGCGCGGAGAGGCCGGTGATCACCGCGGTCTCGGCCAGGAACAGGCGCATGACACGGCGCCGGCTCGCGCCGAGCGACAGGCGCACCGCCACCTCACCGGCGCGGCCCGCGCCGCGCGCGTACAGCATGTTCGCCAGATTCGCGCACGCGGCCACGAGCACCAGGGTCGCGAGTACGAGGATCGTCATCGCGAACCGGCTCACGGTGGTCGGCAGCATCTCGTCGATTGCGGCGGTGACCTGCCGGGCCTCGGTCGGCCTCGCCGGCGATCCAGGCGGAATCGGCACGCGCAGGATCGGCTGCAGGTCGCTCGTCAGTTGAACGGGGCTCGCGCCGTCGGCGGCTTTGACCAGCGTCGAGACCGGGAACGTGGCCGTCGCCCTGGCCCGCCGCTCGGCCGGCACGAACTCGAGCTGTAGCGCCTGCATGGTGCCGAGCGGCAGCCAGACGTCGGTCGTCTGTGCGTAACCCGGGTACGGTCCGCGGAAGCCGCGCGTGGCGACTCCGACAATCGTCAGGTGCGCGCGCGCGTGCAGCCGGATCGTCGAACGGCCGACGATCTCCGGGTCGGCGCCGAACCAGTCGCGCCACAGCCGATCGCTCACGACGGCCACGTGCGCGGCGCCACGTTCTTCGTCCCTCGTGAACCAGCGGCCGGCTTCCGTGCCGAGCCCGAGCACCAGCGGGTATCCGGCCGACACGACGCCGACATTCAGGCGCTGAGCGCGGCCCGGGACGTGGACGACGGCGACCCACGAGCGATGCGCGGCGGCGGCGCGCACCGACGCCGGCGGCGCCTCCTCGAGCCGGCGGAAGCGCTCGACGACCGACCCGCCGGAGGCGTACACGCCGTCGAGGTTCACGCCAGGCACGGGCTTCAGTGCCAGCGCGTTGGCCAGCCCGAAGAACACCGTGCTCGTCGCGATGCCGAGCGCCAGCGTGAGGACCGCCAGCGCCGTGAACGCCGGCGTCCGCCTCAACTGTCGCCAGGCGTAGCGGAGGTCGGCGAAGAGGTCGCGCATCAGTCTCGAATGAGCCGCGTCCAGTTGACGATGACCGAGTCGGGTGGCACGAGGCCGCCGGCATCCGTCAGGTTGAGCAGGAAACGCTGGCCGTCCGGAGCGACGGTGAAGGAGCGAAACCGGCTGTCGTCCACCGTGAAGAGCGGTGTCGGGCGACTGACGCGCGGACGGCCGGTCGAGCCCGCTTCGATCGCGACCGAGACCACCGCGCCGCCAGGCTCGTAATAGAAGAGTTCCCGGCCGTCGCGGCGCCAGTTCGGCATGCTGCCGCCCCCAACGGAGATCCGATCCTCCCAGCCGCCGTCCGGAAAGTCGCGGAGGTAGATCTCCGATGGGCCGGAGGCGTTCGACGCATAAGCCAACCAGCGGCCGTTTGGCGAAACGGTCGGCTGCCACTCGTTGAACACCGTCTCGAGAACCGGGCGGCGGTTACCGGTGAGGACGTCGACCACCCAGATGTCGAGGCCGAACGTCTCGGTGCGCTTGCTGTAGACGACGCTCGCTCCGTCAGGCGTCCAGCCTCCAGGAAACTGCTGCGTGCGATCGAACGGCACGAGGACACGCGGCTGGCCGCCCGACGCGTCGGCGATGTAGAGATTCGGCGGCCCCTCCCAGTCGGTCGAGAACACGAGGCGCCGGCCATCCGGTGAGTACACCGGCCTCATCTCCGTTCGCGGCGAGGACGTCACGCGGGTCGGCACGTTGCGCTCGACGTCCACGGTCCAGATGTCTCTGGTGCTCCGGCGGGGGTCACGGATCGATAAGGCGAGCCGAGTCCCGTCGTCCGAGAGCCTCGTATCGTGGTAGATACCCCGATCGAGGAGGCGCCCTGTCTCCCGCCCTTCGCGATCGAACCAGCGGAGGTCGGAACCCGCTTCGGTGTGCCGGTAGACGAGCGTGCCGTCACGGGAGACCGAGAAGTGGGCCTCGCCAGTGGGCGAAAAATAGTCGATGTCGTCGAGCACGGCGACCGGGTCGCCTGCGAGCGTCAGCGACGCCGGGTCGAACCGCTGCGCGAAGAGCGTGCCGTCGCGCACGTACAGCACGTGGCCGGCCGCGTAGGTGCCCCGGGTATCGGCCGGGACAAGCGCTCGTGTTTCGTCGGACCTGATCGACCCCACCTGAAGAGTGGCCACGGTGCCGACTGGATGCGTGAACAGGAAGTGTTCCCCGTCGGGAAGAAACGAGGGGAGCGCTTTGTCGGGGTTGATGGGCCGGTCGCGCGCGAACGCCTTGATCTTCCGGAGCGAGGTCGCGCCGGGATCGAGCAGGTACCAACCCTCGTTCTCGGGGTTCTCGGTCACTTCCACGAGAATCGCGCCCGTCGACGACCAGGTACCCGTGGGCCATCCCTGCGTGATCGGCGCCAGCACCTCGGGAGGCCCTCCGGCGATCGACACCCGCTTCAGCTCGGCGTCCGGGAAGAACCCGATGCTCTGACCATCCGGCGACCAGAACGGCTCGCGCCCGCCGTCCGTGCCGTCGATTCGCCGGGGCTCGGCCTCGTCAAGCGCACGGAGGAGGAGCCGGCTGCCGGTGTCGTACACGAGATGCCGGCCATCGGGTGAGATCACGGGCGGGTTGGCACCAGTGCCGGGTTGTGGGACGGTGAAGCGGTACTCCACGGCTGTCGCGGCCGGGGCGCGGCCGCTGAGGAGCGCGGCCACGCTCACGACGCCGATGCCTGCGAGGCCGACCGCCCAGCCGACCATCGCCATCCGGTTCGACCGCGGCGGTTCGGCCGGCGTCACGGCGCTCTCGTCGGATGAGCCCGCGAGGTCGTCGAGTTCCAGCCGCACGTCGGCGATGTCGTGCAGGCGCTCCTTCGGGTCGCGCTCGAGGCAGCGCCGCAGCAGGCGGCGCAGTCTGGCGGGTGTGTCGGCGGGAAGGCCGGCCACGTCGACAGGCTGCCGCAGCACGGCCGTCAACACGTCGAGCGTGCTGTCCCCCGCGAAGAGCCGGCGGCCGGTGAGCATCTCGGACAGCACGACGCCGAACGCCCAGATGTCGGCGCGCTTGTCGACGGGTTTCCCGCGCGCCTGTTCGGGCGACATGTACGAGGCCGTGCCCAGGATCACGCCCGCCTCGGTCATCGCCGGTGTCGTGATGGTCGGCGAGTCCGACGTTCCAGGCGGCGTGGGTCCGCCCGGTGCGGACGCCTTCGCGAGGCCGAAGTCGAGCACCTTCACGGTGCCGTCAGGCCGGACCTTGACGTTGGCGGGCTTCAGATCGCGGTGGATGATGCCCCGCTCGTGAGCCGCCTCGAGGGCCTGGGCAATCTGCCTGGCGATCGGGACGGCTTCATCGAGCGGGATGGGGCCGCGGCCGATGCGATCGGCAAGCGTCGGTCCCTCGACAAGCTCCATCACCAGCGCCTTGACCGAGGTCGAGTCCTCGAAGCCGTAAATGGCCGCGATGTTCGGGTGATTGAGCGAGGCGAGCACCTCCGCCTCCCGCCGGAACCTGGCGAGCCGGTCGGGATCGGCAGCGACCGATGGCGGCAGGACCTTCAGCGCGATGTCGCGCTTCAGCTTGGTGTCGGTCGACCGATACACCTCGCCCATGCCGCCTTCGCCCAGCTTGCCTATGACCTCGTACGGACCGATCGTCTTGCCGATCATGGTCGTGGCCCCGAGCTGGGCGTCGGCGAGCCGCGCCGGAGCTGCATCAGACGCCCAGCAGCGTCGCGGCGTTGCCGCCGAGGATCGCGGCCCGATCCTCGTCGGGGATCGGCAGCGCCCGGATGGCCTCGAGCATCAGCTTGATGCTGCCGATTCTGTGCGGGTAGTCGCTGCCGGCCAGAATGTGGTCGACGCCGGCGAAGTCAATGGCCAGCATGAGCGGACCGCGGGCGAAGTTCACCGTGTCGTACCAGAAGTGCCTCTTCAGGTACGCCGTCGGTGGCTCGTCGATGTGCGCGCGGCACTCGGGGAACGCCCGCCAGCCGCGGTCGAGCCGTTCGGCCAGGTAGGGGATCGTGCCGCCCAGGTGGCCCAGAATCCAGCGGATCCGCGGGTACCGCTTCACGACGCCGCTGAACACGAGCTTCGATGCGGCCAGCGTCGTGTCGAACAGGAACCCATTCAGCGGCATCAGCCAGTAGTCTTCCATCGACTCGACGCCGACCGGGGACGTCGGGTGGATCATCAGCACCGCGTCGCGGTCGTTGGCCAGTTCGTACACGGGCCAGAACCGCTCATCGTCGAGGCCGACGCCGTTGACGTTGCTGAACAGCATCGCGCCGGGCAGGCGCAGGGCGCTCATGGCCCGGTCGAGTTCGGTCACCGAGGCCTGGGGATCGCAGAGCGGGAGGGTCGCCAGCGGAATGAATCGCTCGCCACGCTCGGCGCGGATCCGCCCCATCGCGTCGTTGACGATGGTCGCCAGCTTGACCGCGACGGCCGGCGTCTCGACGTGCGTCCCCGGCGTCGTGAGCGTGATGACCTGCGTCGTCACGCCGTGTTCGTCGAGCACGGCCTGGCGGTAGGCGATGTCGCGGTGGCCCGGCACCATGACGTTGTAGTCGCCCGGATAATGCACGACCGGGTTGCCGTCGTCGTCCTGCGTGATCTCGAGCACGCTGCCCGACGGCTTCAACGCGTCGAGATACGCGGGCGGGTAGTAGTGGTTGTGAATATCGATGATTCTCATTTCAGGTTCCAGCGGAAGAACGTCCAGACGCGGTTCCACGAGTCGATCTGCTCGGGTGAATCGTCGCGTTCGAGCGTTTCCGTGTTCGTGCGGCGGCTGAACGTGTGGCCCCGGCTGGTCGGGCCGGGTGTCGGGTCGACATAGACCCTGGTCTCGGAGAGGTCCGGCTTGCGCGCCTGCAGCGCGTCGACCAGTTGCTGGGCCTCGACGAAGTTGACGTCGGTGTCGTTGGTCGCGACATGGACGAGCAGTGGAACCTGGAGCTTGTCGACGTGGAAGACCGGTGACCGCGCCACGTAGAGGTCGCGCCGCTCGAAGGGCAGGCCCTGGACGGCCTCCTGGGTGGCAAAGCTCCGCTGGTACCGCGGGCCCTTGTACGACAGCCGGAAGATCAGGTTGCTCACCGGCACGATCGCGGCCGCGGCCTTGAAGGGATGCGACGCGCGGAACACCGACAGCAGCGCGATGTAACCGCCGTGGCTCCAGCCCATGATGCCGAGCCGGTCGGGATCGACGTAGGCGAGCGTTCTCAGGAAGTCGACGGCGCTCATCGTGTCATCCACTTCCTTCCCGCCGTAGTCGATAGCCCGGTGATGTGCCTCGCCGTAGCCGATGCTGCCGCGGTACTCCGGCGCGATGACGACGTAGCCCTGGCTCACGGCCTCGCGGACGAACGGGAAGTACGAGATGGTCCAGCGACCGTGCACGCCGCCGTGCACCCAGATCATCGCCGCGTGACCACGGGACCCCCGCTTCTCGAGGGGCGCGAACAGGTACGCCGGGATGTCCATGTCACCGACACTCGATCGGTAGGTGACTTTCCGGCATTCCATCGCGGCCGCCCGGCAGGCGTCCGGGTACCGGGCCTCTTCGGCCAGACGCGTGTCGAGCTGCGCCTGGTAGTTGGCCGGCGGGTGGTCCTCGGGCCGGTTACTGACATACAGCTCGCGGGCGCGGGCCTCGTCGAACGGTTGCGGCCCGCCGCCGCGGCCGCCTTGCGGCGGCGCCTGGGTTGCCGCCGCCGCCGACCATCCGGCTGGGCCGGGCACGTCGGCGGCCGAATGCGGGCCGGCGATCGACGATCCGATCGCCACGGCCGTCAGAAGGGCCAGTCGGGTGAGCCTGATCATCACGAGTCCTCCGCGAAGTCTGTCGGGCGATTATCTCCCGGCGCGGCTGGCGGGATCGCCCCTCACCGGCCGGTCGCACGCGCGCGCGCCCAGAACCCGTACACGGGCACGCCCAGCAGCACGAGGCCGAGCCCCATGGCGCTATCGGCCGGGTCGGCCAGCACCTGGATGACGACCACGATCGCCGATGCCACCACGAAGACGATCGGGACGAGCGGATAGCCCCACATCCGGTACGCCGGCTGATAGTCCGGTCGCCGTCGCAGGCGCATCAGCCCGACGGCCATGGCCGCGAAGAAGATCCACTCGGTGTAAATGACTCGCGAGAACAGCGCGCCATACGTGTTCGTGAACGCGAGCACCGAGGCCCAGACGGCCTGCAGCACGATGGCCCGGTGGGGCGTGCCGAACACGGGATGCACGGCTCCGGCCCAGCGAAAGAGCGTGCCGTCGCCGGCCATCGAGTAGTACACGCGCGGGCCGGCCAGGATGATGCCGTTGACGGCGCCGAAGGTCGAGACCATCACGAGCGCGGCCATCATCGACGCGCCGCCACCACCGAAGAGCACGTCAGCGGCATCGGCCGCCACGCGGGTCGAGTTGCGCACCTCGTCGAGCGGCAGCACGCTCAGGTAGATGGCGTTCAGGCCCGCGTAGCACGCCGTGAGGACGAGCGTGCCCATCACGAGCGCCCGCGGAATCGTCCGCGTGGCG
>DATKDF010000046.1:0-7035 GCA_035512795.1 Vicinamibacterales bacterium | reverse complement strand
GCGCGGTGCTCTCCATCGAGCGTGGCCGCGCGTGGATCGGGGCGCTCGCCCTGGGCGCCGCGGGCCTGACGCGCGACTCGTCATTGGTCGGCGGAACGCTCTTCGCCAGCCTTATCGGCCGTCATCCGGCCACATGGCTGCGCGCGGCCGCGTGCGGACTGCTGGCCGTACTGCCGCTCCTCGTCTGGATCGACTACGTGCATGCGATCTACCGGACGACGACCTGGCAAGGCAGCGACCATTTCGTGTTGCCGCTGTCGGGCGTGCTGTGGAAGGTGTCGTCGATAGCCACCCAGATCGAGTCCGGCGGCCTGACGCGAATCGTCATTGATGATGCAGCGACCCTCGCGGCGTTTGTCGGGCAGGCGGGCTGGTTGCTCTGGCTGGCCCTCGGCCGTGGTGACCGATCGGCATGGGTGCTGACCGGGCTCGGGTTCCTGGCGCTCGGTCTTGTCACCGACCAGGCGGTCTGGGAAGGGACGCCCGGGGCCTACCCGCGGGTCGTCCTGCCGATGATGCTGGCTGCCCGCGTGACGATGGCCCGTTCGAAGCGCGGCCTCTGGTGGCTGATCGTGCTGGCGGGCCTTGACATCGTTCCCGACCCCCTGGACACGCTAGACTCCCGACGTGACACCGGGTGTCTGGATCGGCCTCGTGGTGCTGATCCTGATCAACGCGCTGTACGTCGCGGCCGAGTTCGGCGCCGTCGGCGTCCGGCGAAGCCGCGTAAGGCGGATGGCCGAAGACGGCAACCGGACTGCACGCGTGCTCCTGCCCCACGTGCAGGACACGACCGCGCTCGACCAGCTCGTGGGCGCGTGCCAGATCGGCATCACGCTCTCGAGCCTCGCCCTGGGTGCCTTCGCCCAGGCCACCATCAGCCCGGCGCTGGCGCCACTCTCCGCCGCCTGGTTCCAACTCGAACCGGAACTTGCCCTGACCATCACGGCCGTCGTCGTCCTGATCGTACTCACATCGGCGCAGCTGATCCTCGGCGAACTGGTGCCGAAGTCGATCGCACTCCAGTATCCGACGCAGACGTCCCTGGCCACGATCTGGCCGGTGCGCTGGTCCCTGTGGCTCTTCCGGCCCATCCTGGCGCTCTTGAACGGGTCGGCAACACTGGTCCTCCGGCTGTTCGGCATCGTGGCGCACGGCCACCGCCACCTGCACTCCCCCGAGGAGATCGCGCTGCTCCTTGCCGAGAGCCGCGACGGCGGTCTGCTCGAGCCGGAGGAACAGCAACGGCTGCACCGAGCCCTCCGGCTCAGCTTCAAGACGGCGCGCGACCTGATGGTGCCCTGCGACCGGCTGACGATGCTCGAAGTCGATGCGCCGTGGACCAGCGTGCTCGACACGGTGGCGTCGAGCCCGTTCAGCCGGATTCCGGTCTATCGTAGCCATCCCAGCCAGATCATCGGCACGCTGCGTGTCAAGGATCTGGTGGGACGCTACGTGGCCGAGGGACCGTCCACGGTGACGGCACTCATGCGGCCGCTCGTGCGGGTCGCCGAGGATCTGGCCGCCGATCGGCTCGTGCAGCTCCTGCGCGAGCGGCGCGCGCATCAGGCCATCGTGGTCGACTCGCAGGACCAGACACTCGGGCTCGTCACCATTCAGGACGTGCTCAGTGAGATGCTCGAAGTGCGGCGGCCAGCGGCCCAGGCGGCGGGGACGCCCCCATGACCGAGATCGCCATCGTCCTCGCCATCAGCCTGGCGATCGTCCTCCTCAACGGCATCTTCGTCGCAGCCGAGTTCGCCCTCGTCTCATCGTCGCGGTTCGTCTTCGAGCAGCAGGCCGCGGGCGGCAGCCGGTTCGCGCGCAGGATGCTGTCGGTGCTGTCCTCGGCGCGACGCCAGGACCGGTACGTGGCCACGGCACAACTCGGCATCACGCTGGCGAGCCTGGGCCTCGGCATGTACGGCGAGCATACGCTTGCGGTCCTGCTCGAGCGCCATCTCCCCGTCCTGCCCTTCCTCAGCGCGGGCGCGATCGCCGGCGGGCTGGCGCTGACGCTCCTCACCATCGCGCACATCATCATCGGCGAGATGATCCCGAAGGGCTTCGCGCTGCACCAGCCGGAGCGCGTCGTGCGCCTGGCGCACTGGCCGATGCGGACGGTCGAACTGGTGCTCTATCCGCTCGTGGCCGTCTCGAACGGCGTAGCCAATGCCTGTCTGCGGCTGCTCGGGATCACCCGAAGCGTCAACCAACCCGAGAACCTCTACACGCCCGAAGAGCTGCAGCTCATCGTCGAGGAGAGCGAGCAGGGTGGCGCCCTCCGCGCCGACTCGGGTCGGATCCTGCGTGAGTTGTTCGAGTTCGGCGACCTGACGGCCAGCCAGGCCATGGTGCCGCGCGTGCGGATCATGGGCGTGCCGGTCGGTGCCACATCGGTGCAGATCCGGGCGATTCTCGCCCGCTCGCTCCATACGCGCTACCCGGTATACGATGGCGATCTCGATCACATCATTGGCATGGTGCACGTGAAGGATCTGCTGCGGCGGCTGCTGCTCGAGGAACCGGTCACCACGGCCGACGCACGCCGGATCCCGGTCGTGCCGGAGACGGCGACCCTCGACCTCGTGCTGGCCTCGATGCAGCAGACCAACGCCCACCTGGCGCTCGTCATCGACGAACACGGCGGCACGGCCGGGCTGCTGAGCCTCGAGGACCTGTCGGAGGAAGTCGTGGGCGAGATCGACGAGGGCGCGCCCGCGATGCCGTCACTCGCGCCGCAGCCCGACGGCACCGCGCTGGCCGCCGGTACGCTGCGGCTCGACGAACTCGGGCAGCACTTCGAGCTCGATCTCGAGCACGACGAGGTCGAAAGCGTCAGCGGCCTCGTCCTGACGCTGCTCGGCCGGCCGCCGGTCGTCGGCGATCTCGTCCGGTACGGCCGGGTGGAGCTCGACGTCCTGGCCATCTCCGGCCGCGGCGTCAAGCAGGTGCGCGCCCGGTTGCTGCCTCCGGTCGAGGACGACGGATGACGCCGGGCGCCGTGCACCGCGTGGCGATCGGTCTGGCGCTCGCGGCCGGATCTGCGCTCGCGGCCGGCCAGCGGGCGCCCTCGTCGGGAATCGACCTCGCGACCCTCTCGCCGGCCATCCGGCCGCAGGACGACCTGTACGGCCACGTCAACGACCGCTGGCTGCAGGCGACGGCGCTGCCCGGCGACCGCGTGCTGTACTCGGCGGCCACCGAACTGCAGGATGGCGTCTTCGCCGACCTGCACACGATCATCGAGGACGCCGTGGCTGTGGAGCGGCCGCGGCGAGGGTCGCCAACCCAGCAGATTGCGGATCTCTATCGCAGCCTGATAGACGTCGAGCGCCTCAGATCGCTCGGTGTGTCCCCCATCCGCGCGGACCTCGATCGCATCTTCGCCATCACGAATCCGTCGGGCATCGCCGCCGAAGCCGGGCGGATGGCCTCGACCGGCCGCGGTGGCCCGTTCGAGGCCTCGCTCGCCTTCAACCCCGCCACGCCGTCGGTCCCCGCGATCCGGTTGTCGCAAAGCGGCGTCATGCTGCCCGATCGCGAGTACTACCTGGAGGACCGCGACGTCTACGTGGCGGCCCGTCAGGACTACGTGAGGTACCTCGCGCGCATCTTCGCCCTCGTCGGACGCCCGGCGCCGCACGACGACGCGGCGGCGCTCGTCGCGCTCGAAACGCGACTGGCCGGCGTGCAGTGGACGCGGGCCGACAGTCGCGATCCGCTTCGGACGTCCACGCCCTTCACCCTTCGTGACCTCGAACGCCAGATGCCCGGCTTCGACTGGCGGGCCTGGGCAGAGCCGCAGGGCATCAGCCGGAACGCCACCGTCGTGCTCGCCCAGCCCTCGTTCTTCGAGGGCTTCGCCGGGCTCATCCAGAGCGAGCCGCTCGAGGTGTGGCAGCTCTGGCTGGCGGCGCGGCTCCTGACGAGCACCGCGCCGTTTCTGCACGAGAGCTTCGGCGCGGCCCGCTTCGATTTCTTCGGTCGCCTGCTCACCGGCCAGGAAGAACCGATCGAGCGGTGGAAACGCGGCGTGTCGCTCGTCAACGGGTACCTCGGCGATGCGCTCGGCCGGCTCTACGTCGAGCGGCACTTCTCGGCCGCGTCCCGGACGCGCGTCGAACGCATGGTCCAGCAGGTGCGTGCGGCTTACCGCCAGGCGCTCGAGGCAAGCGACTGGCTCGCCGCGTCGACGCGGCGCGAAGCCCTCCGCAAGCTGTCGACCCTCACTATCAAGGTCGGGTATCCCTCGCGCTGGCGCCACTACAACGGTCTGGTGATTCGTGCCGACGACCTCGTCGGCAACATCGAACGGGCCAAACGCTTCGAGGCCGCCTATCGCTCCCGCTCGCTCGATGCCAGAGAGCAGCGCATGGCCTGGCTCATCACCCCGCAGACAGTCAACGCCTACTACGGCCCGTCGTCGCACGAGATCGTCGTCGCGGCCGCCCTGTTGCAGCCGCCGTATTTCGATCCGGCGGCCGACGATGCCGTCAATTACGGCGCCATCGGCGCCGTGATCGGTCACGAAATCGGGCACGCGCTCGACGACCGCGGCCGCCGCTACGACGCCGATGGCCGGCTGCGCGACTGGTGGACGCCCGACGACGACGCCGAGTACCGGCGGCGTGCCGCGGCGCTGGTCGCCCAGTTCAGTGGCTACCGGCCGCTGCCCGACGTGGCGATCAACGGCGCGTTGACGCTCGGCGAGAACCTGGGCGATCTCAGCGGTCTCATCATCGCCCATCGCGCCTGGCAGTTGTCGCTCGAGGGTCGCCCGTCGCCGGTGCTCGATGGCCTGACCGGCGACCAGCGCTTCTTCATCGGCTGGGCACGCATCTGGCGCGAGAAGCAGCGCGACGAATACCTGCGCGCGTTCGTCCTGTCCAACCCGCACGCGCCGGCGCCCTTCCGAACCAACGGCACGGTCACTAACGTGCCGGCCTTCTACGACGCCTTTGGCGTCACGGCCGGCGACGCGCTGTTCCGGCCGCCCGAGTCGCGCGTGCGCATCTGGTAGATTGGGGCCTGTATGCATCTCGGTCGATCCGCCGCCGTGGTCGTCCTCTCCGCGGCGTTGGCGTCGTCGTTCGCCGCCCAGCAGCCCGCGCCGACGTCCGGTCTCGATCCGGGCCGGTTCGACCGGACGGTTCGCCCGCAGGACGACCTGTTCCGGCACGTCAACGGCGGCTGGCTGGCCACCACCGAGATCCCGGCCGAGTTCCCCGTGTACGGTTCGTTCGTCGAACTCAGCGAGAAGGTCGAGGCCGATCTCTACGCACTCATCGAGGAACTGGCCGGAACGCCCGACAAGCGGCCGGGCAGTACCGCTCAGCAGGTGGGCGACCTGTTTGCGTCCTTTGTCGACCAGACGCGCCTCGACCAGCTCGGCGCCGCACCGCTTCGACCTCGCCTCCAGGCGATCGACCGGCTGGCTGACGCGGCTGGCTTCGCGTCACTGGCCGGCCGGCTGTCGCGCCTCGGCCTGCCGGGCCCGGTCGGCGCCTTCGTCAACGCCGACGCCGGCGATCCGAACCGCGTCATCCTTTATCTCTTCCAGGCGGGCACGGCCCTGCCGGATCGCGACTACTACCTCGAGGACACGCCGCAGTTCCGCGCCGTCCGGCAGAGGTACGTCGAGTACCTCACGCGCGTCTTCACGCTCGTCGGCCGGCCGGCTGCCGAGGCCGATGCGCGCGCCGTGCTCGCGCTCGAGACGGCACTGGCAGGCATCCAGTGGACGCAGGTCGAGAGCCGCGACGCCATCAAGACCTACAACAAGATGACGTTCGCGGCGCTGGCCGATCGCGCGCCGGGCTTCGACTGGCGCGCCTGGGCCGACGCACAGGGCCTGCCGGACACCGAGATCGTCGTCGCCCAGCCGTCGTTTTTCGAGGGCTTCGCGAAGCTCGTGCCCGAGACGCCGATCGCCACGTGGCGGGCGTGGCTGGCCGCGCAGCTCATCACGGTACGCGCGCCGCTCCTGGCCGAGGACTTCGACGCGGCCGAGTTCGAGATGTTCGACCGGACGCTGAGCGGCCAGCAGGTGCGCCGGCAGCGCTGGAAGCGCGGCGTCCAGCTCGTCAATTCCACGATGGGCGAAGCGCTCGGCCAGCTCTACGTCGAGCGGCACTTCCCGCCGTCGGCCAAGGCGCGCATGGACGCGATGATCGGCCACCTCATCGAGGCCTACCGCCAGTCGATCACCGAACTCGACTGGATGACGCCCGAGACGCGCAAACAAGCGCTCGCCAAGCTCGCGGCCTTCAGTCCGAAGATCGCCTATCCGCCGAAGTGGCGCGACTACAGCACGCTGCGCGTCGAGGCCGGGGATCTGGTCGGCAGCGTCGAGCGCGCCAGCGAGTTCGAGCACGACTTCCAGGTCCGCAAGCTCAGCCGTCCGCCCGATCGCGACGAGTGGCTGATGACGCCGCAGACCATCAACGCCTACTACAACGCCGTCAAGAACGAGATCGTCTTCCCGGCGGCCATCCTTCAGCCACCATTCTTCAACGTCGAGGCCGACGACGCGGTCAACTACGGCGCGATCGGCGCGGTCATCGGTCACGAGATCGGCCACGGCTTCGACGACCAGGGCCGCCGGTTCGACGGCGACGGCCGCCTGCGCGACTGGTGGACGCCGGCCGACGAGGCCGAGTTCGAGAAGCGCGCCGCGCTCCTCGTCGAGCAGTTCTCGGCGTACAGTCCGGCCCCGGGCCTCACCGTGAACGGCGAACTCACGCTCGGCGAGAACATCGGTGACCTCGGCGGGCTCGCCATCGCGCATCGCGCCTGGACGATCGCGCTCGGCGGCCGGCCGTCGCCGGTCATCGACGGGCTCACGGGCGACCAGCGGTTCTTCATGGGCTGGGCGCAGGCCTGGCGGCTCAAGGCCCGCGACGAGTACCTGCGCCGGCAGGTGCTGGCCGATCCGCACGCACCGGCCGAGTTCCGCGCCAATGGCCCACTTGGCAATATCCCGGCGTTCTACGAGGCGTTTGGCGTCACGCCCGGCGATCGGCTCTATCGCGA
>DATKDF010000045.1:0-9656 GCA_035512795.1 Vicinamibacterales bacterium | reverse complement strand
TTCAGCGTCGCGGCACTGCGGGCCGCGACGTGGTCGGCTACGCCCTTGGACAGGTGGGCCCGCCGCTGGGCCTCGGCCGCCGCCGGCTGCAAAAGTGCCGCGCCGGTGAGGCCGATAACTGTAACGAGGCGGAGGGCACGGAAGGTCAACAGAGCGCACTGGAGTTTCATAATCGCAATCCGACTCAAGGCAGAAAGACACAAATGTCCCCTGCTTCGCGATTCTGTAAGGCAGGTACCGTACCAGTCAGCCAATTTTGAAATCTGGCCAGTTTCCAGACGTTTCTCGTAAGTGCAGATCTGAGATCGGTGTCTTGGGTACACAATTCTCGCGTACGGCTTACGATTCCGTCACCGAATCCGAGCGGGCAGACCTCATGATCGTAGTTGTTCGTCTGTCTCAGCCTGTCTCAGCGCACGGCTTGCAACCGATTCGTAATAACGTCGGCCCGTGGAGCCGGTTGACATACCAGAAATGTAATAGCCGACCCGAACGGCCGAGATGAGGCGCCCACGATGAGCAGATCTTTGCGCTTTCTGTTTGCTTTTGCGGTTCTGGCGATCACGATTCTGGCATCCTGGCGCTACCTTGACCGCGGAGGCCAGTCGTCAGATGACGATTCTGTTCAGGTGGCTGGTGGTCGTCTCGTGGCGACGATGCGCTCCGATCCGCAGAGCTTCAACAGGCTCGTCGCTCCCTTCGCGGGTGTGGACCTCGTCTCGCGCCTGACGCAGGCGAGCCTGGTCCGACTCAATCGGTCGACGGGGGAGCTCGAGCCGCGGCTGGCCCACCACTGGGCGGTCTCAGGCGACGGGCTCACGTGGACTCTGGAGCTGGTCGCGGCCCGCTTCTCGGACGGCGAGCCCTTCACCTCGGCGGACGTCGCCTTCACGTTCGAGGCGCTCTACGATCCAGGAGTCAAGAGCGAGCTCGGCTCGAGTCTGCGGATTGCCGGCGCACCGCTTCAGGTGGAGACACCCGACAGCCGGACCGTTGTCATCCGGTTTCCCGCGCCCTACGGGGCCGGGCTGCAATTGCTCGACGCGTTGCCGATTCTGCCGAGGCACCGGCTCGCCGAGGCGCTCGCCAACGGGACGTTTCGCGACGCGTGGGGGCTCTCCTCGCCACCGTCCGACATCGTCGGGCTTGGCCCCTTCGTTCTGGACGGATACACTCCGGGCCGGCAGCTGCTGTTCGGCCGCAATCCCCACTTCTGGCTTCGGGCCGAATCCGGTGCGGTGCTGCCGTACCTCGACGAACTCGAGGTCCAGATCGTGTCCGACGTGAACACCGAGATGCTTCGCCTCGAAGCCGGTGTGGTGGACTTGACGACCGATGAAATTCGGGCCGAGGATTATGCGGCGATGCGACGACTGGAGGAACGCGGGCGCGTGAAGCTCGCCTCGGCCGGAGTGACGGTGAGCCCCCATGCGCTGTGGTTCAACCTGTCGCCGACGGCCTCCGACGAGCGGGCGTGGCTTCGCCACCCGGCCTTCCGCCGCGCCGTCTCGCATGCGGTCGACCGCCGGTCGCTCATCGACACGGTGTATCTCGGCGCCGCCGAACCGATCTTCGGGCCCGTCACGCCCGGCCATGGCGACTGGTATCTGCCCGATCTGCCACGGACCGACTTCGACCCCGGTGCGGCGCGTGATCTGCTGTCGTCGGCCGGCCTGACCGATGGCAACGGCGACGGCGTGCTCGAAGACGCCGGTGGCCGGCCTGTGCGCTTCTCGATCCTGACGGCCCGTGGCAGCGGCGTCCGCGACCGTTCGGTGGCCGTCATCCAGGACCATCTGTCGCGCGTGGGCCTCACCGTGGACGTCATTGCCCTGGATGTCGGATCGATGGTGGCGCGGTGGCAGGCGCGCGACTACGACACGATGTTCTTCTACGTGGCCTTCGACTCGTTCGATCCGGCGCGCAGCATGGAATTCTGGTTGAGTTCGGGCTCGTTCCATTTCTGGAACGCGAGCCAGTCGACACCGGCCACCTCCTGGGAGGCGCACATCGACGACCTGATGAGACAGCAGGCCACGACCCTCGATCATGCCGAGCGGCAGCGCCTGTTTGCCGAGGCGCAGCGCACGCTCGCCGAGCATCTGCCGATTCTCTACTTCGCGGCTCCGCAGGTGACGTACGCGACGAGCGCGCGCGTGGAGGGAGCCCGGCCGTCGGTCCTGCAGCCGGCCATTCTCTGGAACGCCGAGACCTTGTCGGTCACCGCGGCCGGCGCGACGACGGAGCGGTGAAGACGCCCTTCGCGCTGTTCGTGGCGCGACGGCTGGCGGCCGGTCTCGCCTTCGTTCTGCTCGTGTCGATCGCCGCGTTCATCCTCGGTCGCCTGGCGCCGGGTGACGCGGCGTCGACGCTCGTGCTCTCGGGCGTCGACGCCGTCTCGGTGGCCGACACGCGGACCCGTCTGGGCCTCGACCGGCCGCTCTTGTCACACCTCGGCTCCTGGCTGGCCGGACTGGCATCGTTCGACCTCGGCCATTCGAGCCGTTACAACCAGCCGGTCGCCGGACTGGTCGGCACCGGCCTGCTGCACACGGCCCAGTTGGCCGCCCTGGCGCTCCTCGTCGCGACCGGTCTCGGGCTTCCGCTCGGGGTCGTCACCGGATCGCGCCCGCGCGGCTGGGCCGCGCGGCTCCTGACACCCGTGTCGGCGGCCCTGCTCGCGTGCCCGCCGATCGTCGCGACGCTGGCGCTCCTGCTCGTTGCCGTGCGGACCGACGGCGTGTGGCTGTCGGTCGAACCCGGCCATCTGGCCGTGCCCGTCCTGGCGCTCGCCCTGCCGCTCTCGGCCGGGCTCGAGCGGTTGCAGGCCCGGGCCACCGGCGACGCGCTCTCGGCTCCAAGTCTTGCGGCGGCCGTGGCACGGGGCATTCCGCGCCGCCGCGTAATCTGGGTCCACGCCGTGCGGCAATCGCTCCGGCCGGTCCTCGGTGTCTACGGCATCGTCATCGGAAGCCTGTTCAGCGGATCGCTCGCGGTCGAGGTGATCACGTCCTGGCCGGGCATTGGCCGCCTCACCTACGACGCGCTCATTGCGCGCGATCTACACCTGCTCGTGGGGTGCGTGCTGGCCGGTTCGGTCCTCATCACGGTGGGTAACGTGATGGCCGATCTGCTCCGTGCGGCCGCCGATCCGCGTGTGAGGGACACATGACCCCGCTCCTTCGGCTTCGCTGGCGAGCAGAACGGACGCTGCCGGTTGCACGGGTCGCCGGTGTCGTACTGCTCGCGCTGGTGATGGTCACAACGATCGGCGCGCCGGTCGTGGCGCCCAATCCACCGACCACCCAGTTTGCCGACCGGGCCTACGCGCCGCCCATGTCGATCCGGGTGCGTGACGCCAGCGGGTTCCGCGCGCCGTTCGTCTATCCGCAGGTACTCCAGGATCGGCTCGGGCGGGTCTACGTCGAGGACCGCGCGCGACCGGCCACCCTGCGCTGGTTCACGGCCGGCCGGCTCATCTCCATCGATTCGTCGGCCGGCCCGCTGCTGTTGTTCGGCGGTGATGCGCTCGGACGAGACGTACTGGCGCGGACACTCCACGGCGGCCGGTTGTCACTTGGTGTGACAGCGCTCGGCGTGATCGGTGCCCTGCTCGTGGGCGTGTTCATCGGCGGGCTCTCGGGCACCCTCGGCGGGCGATCGGACCTCGTGCTGATGACCCTGGCCGACTTCGTACTGGTGCTGCCGGCCGCCTACCTCGTGCTCGTGCTCCGCGGCGTGCTGCCGCTCGTGCTCGAGACCCACGAAGTCTTCGGACTGCTGACGATCCTCTTCACCGTGGCAGCGTGGCCGCATGTGGCGCGGGGCGTGCGGGCGATCGTGGCGGCCGAGCGTCACCTGGACTACGCGGAAGGCGCGCGAGCCGCCGGCGCCGGCTCGGTTCGTCTTGCCGGCCACCTGTTGCCGGCCGCGCGCGGCTTTCTCGCGGTGGAAGCCATGCTCCTGGCCCCGGCCCTGCTGTCGGCCGAGGCGACCGTCTCGTACCTCGGGCTCGGGTTTCCCGAACCGCGTGCGAGCTGGGGCACACAGCTCCAGGAGGCCGCGACGATTCGGGCGATGTCCGAAGCGCCGTGGATGCTGGCGCCGGCCGCCGCCATCTTCGTCGTCGTGCTCGGCGCACACCTGGCCGGGCGTGCCCGCGATGCCGGCGGTGTGCTGACGGTCGGTGTCCGGACGCCGGCCCGTGCTAGCGTCCCGACGTCCGGCGCACGTCCCGCAGTGTGACGAACAGGTTCTCCCACGTGTCGAGGTTGATCTCGCCCGTGATGCGATCGGTCGTCACGCGAGTGGCAATCGAGATGCGGCCTTCGCCACGGCCGATGGGATTGATCTGCAGCTGAATTACCAGGAACCGGTACTCGAGCGTGCGTGCACGGTCGACGGCCTCCTCGAAACTGACGGGCCGGTCGGTGATGAGCGTGATCGACTGGCCGCCATCGCGGCCCTCGCCGCGCAGGGCGAACTGGAACTCGTAGTTGAGCGAGCCCGGAATGCGGATGCTCCCGATGCGCGGCAGTTCCTGCATCCGCTTCAGCAACCCTTCCGGTCCGCCCTCCTTGAGCGCCGTGACGAACAGCTCCCGTTCGCCGGCGGTGGACCAGCGCGCCACCACGATGTCCACCGGTGACTGCTGCGGCAGGTTGAGCTGGGTGTTGAGATTGATGAGCTGGGCCGTGAACTGGGTCGGTCCAGTCGTCGTCTGAGCCCGGCCGTCGCCGGTCATGGCGACCACGACGGTCGCCGCGACACAGGCGCCGGCCAGCCGGCGGGTGAACGGATGCATGTGCTGACTCCTCACGGACAGGATACAGAGCAACCTCCGTTCCAGGCCAACCGAACGTCAGGTTGGCGTCAATTGACACCCGGCGACGCTCCCGCGTAGCCTCCCGAGGACAATGCGCGACCGTCTCTCGGGCATCTTTCCGCCCATTCCCACCGTGTTCGACCAGGCAACCGGCGAGGTAGACGCCAAGGCGATGGGCGAGAACGTCCGGCGATGGATGGCCACGCCGCTCGACGGAATCCTGGCCCTGGGGTCGAACGGCGAGGCCGCACTGCTCCAGGACGACGAGGCCGATCGGGTCATTGCCGCGGCCCGCGAAGCCACGCCAGAGGACCGCGTGCTGCTGGTCGGCATCGGCCGCGAGTCGACGCGCGCCACGGTGGCCGCCAGCCTCCGGGCCGCCTCACTCGGCGCCGATGCCGTGCTGGTCCGGGCGCCCTCCTTCTTCCGCAATCAGATGACCCCGGACGTGCTCGAGACGCACTTCCGCGCCGTGGCTGACGCGTCGCCCGTGCCCGTCGTGCTCTACAACCTGCCCGGTGTCACCGGGTTCAGCTTCACCCTCGGGCTCGTCGAGGCCCTGGCGGACCATCCCAATGTGGTGGGACTCAAGGAAACGAGCAACGAGCTCGACCGTCTCGCCCAGTTCGCCGCCGTGCGACCCGATCGCTTCGCCGTGCTCACCGGGTGGGCGCCGGTGCTTTATCCGGCGCTCACGGTGGGCGCGGCAGGCGGCATCCTGGCTGTGGCCAACGTGTGTCCGGAGGCGTGCCTGGCGATTCACGCGTCGGTCCGTGCCGGCCGTCACCTCGAGGCGCTCGCCATCCAGCGGCAGATCCTCCGCCTGGCGCAGATGGTCTCGACCGTGCACGGCGTGGCCGGCCTCAAGGCCGCGCTGGATGCCATCGGCATGAGCGGCGGCGCGCCCCGTGCGCCGCTGGCGGCGCTTTCGACAGACGCGCGGGCCGCCATCAAAGCCGAGTTGTCACGCTTCGAGGCCTGGTTCGCGGCGCACGGCCATCGACCGGTGGTCGCCGACTGATGTTGCCGCGCACCGAACGCCTGCTCCTCGGCCCGGGGCCCTCGCCCGTGTCGGCCCGCGTGCAGGCCGCCCTGTCCGCCCCGCAGCGCTCACACCTCGATCCCGACGTGCTCGCGCTGCTCGACGACATCCGCGCCCGGCTCGAGCGCGTGTTCCGGGTGGGACCGGGCGGCTCGACGCTGGCCGTCTCGGGCACCGGCACGTCGGGCATGGAAGCAGCCGTCGCCAACGTGACGGACCAGTCGCGTCGCGCCCTGGTGGTCGTGTCGGGTTACTTCGGCGATCGGCTCGCCCAGATCCTCGCGCGGTACGGCGCCGATGTCGAACGCCTCGACGTGGAGTGGGGTCGTGCGGTCGATCCCGATGACGTCCGCGCTGCCCTGCGCTCGCGCCGGGCCGACATCGTCGCCGTGGTCCATGCCGAGACCTCCACGGGCGTCCTCAATCCGGTGGCCGAAGTCGCGCGCGCCGCCCGGGAAGTCGACGCGCTGGTGCTCGTCGATGCGGTGACGTCGCTTGGCGCGATGCCGCTCGACGTGGCCGGCTGGGATCTGGACGTCTGCTATGCCTGCTCGCAGAAGGGGCTGGGCGCGCCGTCGGGTTTGTCACCCATCACGTTCTCGGCCCGCGCGCTGTCCCGGCGGGTGCCGAGCCGAAGCTTCTACCTCGATCTCGGCCTGATCGAGGACTACTGGATCCGGCGGCGGTATCACCACACGATTCCGGCTCCGCTCGTTTACGCCCTCGCCGCGGCGCTTGCCGAGGTCGACGAGGAGGGACTCGAGGCGCGCTGGGAGCGCCACGACGCCACGCACCAGGCGTTTGCCGCCGCGCTCGGTCGCCTCGGCCTGGTGCTCTTCCCCCCGCCCGGCGAGCGGCTCTGGAGCCTGAATGCGGTGCGCGTCCCCGATGGGGTCGACGAGGCGGCCGTGCGGCGGGCCCTGCTCGACCGGCACGACATCGAGATCGGCGCCGGACTCGGGCCCCTCGCAGGCCGGATCTGGCGGGTCGGACTGATGGGATCGGGTTCGACGGTCGCCAACGTGGCTCGCGTGGCGCGGGCACTTCAACAGGTGCTCGACTGAACAGGTCTTCCGTCCCGCTCCGTGCCTACAATAAGAGCATGATGCGATGCCGCATACTCCTGCTCGTGGCCGCGCTCGTCGCGGCTGCCTGTGCCACCAATCCCGCCACGGGCCGACGACAGCTCATCCTGATGTCCGAGGCCGACGAGATCCAATTGGGCCGCCAGTCCGACCAGGAGATCCGCCAGCAGATGGGTGTGTACAACAACGCCGATCTGCAGCGCTACGTGGACCGTATCGGCCGGCGCCTCGTCCAGTCGTCGTATCGTCCCGACCTGCCGTGGACATTCACAGTGGTCGACGAGCCGGCCATCAATGCCTTCGCCCTGCCGGGCGGGTTCATCTACCTCACACGAGGCATCCTCCCGTTCCTCCGTGACGAATCGGAGCTCGCCGGCGTGCTGGGGCACGAGATCGGCCATGTCGATGGGCGTCACGGGGTCGACGCCTACTCGAAACAGCTGCTGGCCGGCGGCGGACTGGCCATCGGCAGCATCTTCGTGGAGGAGATCGGCCAGTTCCAGGGCCTGGCCGGCGCGGCCTTCGGCCTGATGTTTCTGCGGCACGGTCGCGAAGCAGAACTCGAAGCCGATCAGCTCGGCGTCCGATACGCGGCCGCGCAGGGGTGGGACCCGAGCGGTGTGCCGGGGCTGCTGTCGACGCTCGCGCGGCTCGACGAAGCGTCCGGCTCGAGCCGAGGTGTGCCCAACTGGGCGCTGACCCATCCACCCGCCGCCGACCGAGTCGCGAAGGTGCAGGAAGCCGTGGCGGCCGTCCAGGCCAGCGGAGCGGCGACCAATCAGGCCGAGTTCGAGCGGCTCATCGACGGCGTGGTGGTCGGCGACAGCCGCGAGAAGGGCTTCGTCCGCGGGTCGGACTTTCTCCACCCGGTCCTCCGCATCGGCCTGCGATTCCCGTCCGGCTGGCCGGTTCGCAACAGCAACGACCAGGTCACGGCCCAGCAATCGGACGCGGGCGACGTGGGCATCGTGTTGCGGATCGTGGCGAATCCGTCGTCGTCGGTTGACCAGACGGCTCGCGCCTCGATGACCCGCGCCGGCTTCCGGGAGGTGTCTGGCCGACGGACATCCATCAACGGGCTCAATGCCTACGTCGGCACCTACGAGGCCACGGTCGAGACCACACGCATCGCCTCGCGCGCGGCGCACGTGCAGGTGGGCGACCGGACGTACCTGCTCGCCGGGCTGGCCACGGCCAATCAGTTCCAGCGCGTCGATGATGCGTTCGACGGAACGATCGGATCGTTTCGCGAGCTCAGCCGTTCGGAAGCCGATCGCCTGCAGCCCGACCGCCTCGACTTCCACGTCGTGCGGAGCGGTGAGACGTGGGAGGCGCTGGCGAAACGGGCGGACGGTCGCCTGCGCGCGTCGACACTGGCCATCATGAACGGCAGCGACCCGGCCACGGCGCCCCGCGTCGGCGCCCGGATCCGCATCGTAGTCGGCGGATGACGTGAGACGCCTGTGGGCCACGCGGGCTCCGCGGGCCGCCGGGGTGCTTCGCGCGGCCGTCGGCACACTGGCCTGCGGCTGGGCGATCGTCGTCTACTCTTGGATCACGCTGCCGGACGTTCGGGTCCTGCGACGTGGAGAGCCGGGCCAGACCGCCTTCATGGCGCTTCGCGCAGCCGAGGCGGACGCCGCCGGACAGCCGGGGCGAACGACGCGGATCTGGGTGCCCCTCGACCGAATCTCGCCGTTGCTCCAGCGGGCGGTCGTCGTCAGCGAAGACGCAGGCTTCTGGGGGCACACCGGGATCGACATGGCCGAGCTGCGCATCGCGTTCAGCGAGGGACTCGGCGACGGCGACTTCCGTGGGGCCTCCACGCTCACGCAGCAGCTTGCCAAGAACTTCTACCTGTCGCCGTCGCGCAATCCCCTGCGGAAGCTGACCGAGCTGCTGCTGGCCCGCCGGCTCGAAGCCGAGCTGCCGAAACGTCGCATCCTCGAGCTGTACCTGAACGTCGTCGAGTGGGGTGACGGGTTATGGGGGGCCGAGGCCGCCGCTCGGACCTATTTCGGCATTCCGGCAGCCAGCCTCGACGCCGGTCAGGCGGCGCTCCTGGCCGGGGCGCTCATCAATCCACGCGTGTACAACCCGGGCCAGCCGAACGCACGGCTGCTCCGGAGGCAGGCAATCATTCTCCGGCGCATGTGACTGGTGACAGCGTCTGAGCTAGAACAGCCGGCGCGCGCCGACGAACCGCGAGGCCCAGTACGTCGTGTCGAGGTGCTCGACGCGCACGACGCCGCCCGTGGCAGGCGCGTGCACGAAGCTGGCGTCGTGGGGATTGACGACGATGCCGACGTGTGTCGCGCCGGGGCCGATGGTGGAGAAGAAGACAAGGTCGCCGGTCTGGACTTCGCGGCGTGACACCGCCCGCCCCACGGCGAACTGCTCCGCAACGGTTCGAGGGAAGTCCAGCTGGTGCTGGCCGAGGGCGTACCGCACGAGGCCGCTGCAGTCGAATCCGGACGAAGGGTCGTCGCCACCGAGGCGGTACGGCGTGCCGACATACGAGAGTGCCGTCTGCGTCACGGCGTGGACGAGTGGGTCCGCAGTGGCGGAGCGCGGAGTGGCGCCAGATGCCGGTGCGCCAGGAAACGCGGCCGGTCCGGTCAGCGTCCCCGCCGACGCACATCCGGTGCCGAGCAGGGCGACGAGCACGAGGGAGAGCGGTGGACGGCGCACACCGGCGCTATCG
>DATKDF010000044.1:0-12363 GCA_035512795.1 Vicinamibacterales bacterium | reverse complement strand
GGAACACGCGACGAACAACTCGACGGTCGGACTAGCCCTTCGACGCGGCCCTGCGCCTCGCTCAGGGCCTCGCGCTCATCAGGCCAGGCTCGTCGGCACGGGCTCGGCGGCCGCGGCGGTGCTCTGGCGACGGCTGCGCGGGATCTCGATAGTCAGGATCTTGATCTTGTAGTTCATGACGCGCGGGCTGATGCCGAGCAGTTCCGCGGCGTCCTTCTGCACCCAGTTCGACATGCGCAGGGCCTCGACGACGGCCTGCCGCTCGATCTCCTCGAGCGGAATGCCCGTCGGCGGGATGCGCACCGCCAGACCCTTGTCGCCGCCGCCGGCCGACGCCGAGGTCTGATCGCCGATCTGCAGGTCGTCGACGCGCACCATCGGCCCATCGGTCAGCAGCACGGCGCGTTCGACGACGTTTTCGAGTTCGCGGATGTTGCCCGGCCAGTTGTGGCGCATCAGCACCTTGAGCGCCTCGCCGTCGATGCCCTCGATCTTCTTCTTCAGCTCACCCGAGAACCGGCGCACGAAGAAGTCGCCGAGCTCGGCGATGTCTTCCTTCCGGTCGCGGAGCGGCGGCGTTTCGACCGACACGACGTTCAACCGGTAGAAGAGGTCTTCGCGGAACTGCCCCTCGGCCACCATCTGCGACAGGTTCCGGTTGGTGGCAGCTATGATTCGCACGTCCACGCGCAGGGTGCGCGTGCCGCCGAGCCGTTCGAACTCGTGTTCCTGGAGCACGCGCAGGATCTTGGCCTGTGTGCTGGCGCTCATGTCGCCGATCTCGTCGAGGAAGAGCGTGCCGCCGTCGGCCTGTTCGAACCGGCCGATGCGCTGCTTGTCGGCACTCGTGTAGGCGCCCTTCTCGTGGCCGAACAGCTCCGATTCGAGCAGGTTTTCCTGCAGCGCCGCGCAGTTGACCTTGACGAACGCGCGGTTGGCTCGGTGCGAGTTGTGATGAATCGCGCCGGCGATCAGCTCCTTGCCGGTGCCCGTTTCGCCGCGGATGAGCACGGTCGAGTTGCTGCGCGCCACTTTCTTGACGATCGACAGCACCTGCTGCAGCGCGCCGCTCGCGCCCACGATGCGGTCGAAGTCGTACGCCTCCTGTTGCTCGTGCCGCAGGTAGTCCACCTGGTGCTTGAGGTGGCGGAGCTCGGTCGCCTTCTCGATCTTCAGCTCCATCTCCTCGATTTCGAACGGCTTCTGCACGAAGTCGAAGGCGCCGATCTTCATCGCCTCGACGGCCGTGTGAATCGAGCCGAACGCCGTCATCAGGATGACGGCCGCGCTCGGCTGGAGCGATCGCGTGGTCCGCAGCACGTCCATCCCGTCGGCGCCGCCCATCCGCAGGTCGGTGAGCACGACGTCGAACTGGCTGTCCTGCAGCCGCTCGATGGCCATCGTGCCGTTGGCCGCTTCCTCCACGTCGTGGCCGGCGTTGCCGAGTGCCCGCACCAGACCCTTGCGGAGTGAATCGTGATCGTCGACGACAAGAATGCGACCCATACCTATCTCCTCATGCTCCTCTCGGACGGCACGACCGGCAGCTTCACCCGGAACATGGCGCCCTGCCCGGGCGCCGACGTGGCGGTGATCTGGCCCTCATGCGCGTCCACCACCTTGCGGACGATGGCCAGGCCGAGGCCTGTGCCCTGGGGCTTGGTCGTGAAGAACGGACTGAAAATGCGCTCGAGGTCGTCGGCGCTCATTCCCGGCCCACGGTCGCGAATGTCGACGACGACCTTCGGGGGTTCGGGCTCCACGTCGTGACTGTCCGGCTCGGACTCGTCGAATTCGAGTTGGCCGGTGATGTCGACGTGGCCTTCGCCACCGAGCGCCTCGAACGCGTTGGCCAGCAGGTTCGAGAAGAGCTGACGCAGCTGGTGCGGGTCGGCCAGGAGTTCCGGCACCTCGGTGCCGAGGTCGGTCTTGATCGTCACCGCGCCGCGCCGCCGCTTGCCTTCGGCCAGCGTAATCGAGTCCTTGATGACGTCGTCGAGCAGCACCCGCTCCACCTGGAGGTTGATTGGCCGCACGAACTCCAGCACCTCCACGACGATCGAGTTGGCCATCTTGGCCTCCTTGATGATGTCGCTGAGGATGTCGCGCGCGTCGTCGCGGTCGACGAGCTGGCGCTTGAGCACGCCGGCCATGACCTCGATGCTCGCGAGCGGGTTCTTGACCTCGTGCGCGATGGCCGCCGCCATCTCGCCGAGCGCCGCCAGCCGGTCGCGCAACCGGTCGCGCTCCTCTTCCTGCTCGACCCGGGTCAGGTCCTTGAAGAAGAACGTCGCACCGACCACCTGGCCGCCGTCGTCGTTGATGTGCGAGAGCGTGTACCCAATCGAGCGGCCGGTCTTGCGCAGCCGCATCTCGGCGCGGTTGGGCAGCACGGTCGATTCGAACGCCTGCTGGAGGACGCGCGCCACTTCCGGGCAGTCGTGCAGCACGGTGGCATACGGCCGCCCGAGGTCGTCGGCTTCCGGCACCAGGCCCAGCACCCGATAGGCGACGTCGTTCATGACGGCGATTCGACCGTCGCGTCGGATGGCCAACACGCCGGTTCGCAGGTGCGAGACCATGTGGCGGAAGAAGCGATCGTCGAGCAGCGGGTCGGCCTTGACGGGCGGACGGGCCGAAAACGCCGCCGGATTGGCCCGGAGCGGCTTGCGTCCTGTCGCAGTCGACGTCGCGTGCGTGCCCTGTTGTGCCATTCGGTACTCGTCCCCGTTTTCCGGGTGCACCCGTCAGAAGGCAAGGCCTGTACCCGACCGGCCAGCCTGGGCTACCCACGAAAATGTGCGGCGAAAAGGGGCCCGACTCGAAGGGCCTTTCCATCCAATTACAAATCGGACACTCGATTACAGAGATGTAATCGGCGGTTTCAGTCGATGACTTTAGAGGTCTGGAGGGCTTCCCACTGGTTCATCAGGTCGCCGACTTCCCACATGAGCGCCTGATGGCGGGCGGCGGTGGCCTCGGCGCGCGTGCGGTCGTCGTAGAAGCCGGGTACGGCCATGTCGGCCTCCAGTGCCTTGATAGCGGCTTCGCGTTCGGCGATGCGGCTCTCGAGTTCGCCCACGCGTCTGGCCCGCTCGTCGGCGGCCCGCTGCTCGCGGCGCGTCTCGGCGTCGGCCCGCTTCTTGTCTCGGTAGGAGTCCGGGCCGGAGGCCGCCGGCCTGGTCTCCCGGGACCTCGGGGCCGGCGCGGTGGCTGGTCGGGCCGGGCCGGCCGGCCGGGCCTCAGTGGACGACGCCGACGTACTGCGGGCCGTGCGGCTCCACAGGAACTGCTCGTAGGTGCCCGGGTAGACCTCGATGCCTCGGTGCCCGACCGACACGATCTTGTTGGCCAGTCGGTCCACGAAATAGCGGTCGTGTGACACGAAGATGAGCGTGCCGCCGAAGTCGGCGAGCGCGTCGAGCAGCACGTCCTTCGAATCGAGATCGAGGTGGTTGGTCGGCTCATCGAGCAGCAGCGTGTTGGCCGGCCGCAGCAGCATGCGCGCCACGGCCAGCCGGGTCCGCTCGCCACCCGACAGCACGCCGGCCCGTTTGTAGATGTCGTCACCGGTGAACAGGAACCCGCCGAGGATGTTCCGAATCATCGGGACCATCGACACGGGTGAGTCGGCCTGCATCGTTTCGTGCACCGTCCGCGACGGGTCGAGCCGGTTGGCTTCGTCCTGCGCGAAGTACTGCATCACCACCTGGTGGCCGAGCCGCCGCGTGCCGGCGTCGGGCGGCTCGACGCCGGCCAGCAGGCGCATCAGCGTGGACTTGCCCGCGCCGTTCGGCGCGACGAGCGCGATGCGATCGCCGCGCTCGATGTGCAGGTTGATGCCGTCGAGCACGACCAGCTCGCCGTAGGCCTTTCGCGCGGCGGCCAGTTCGATGACCATGCGCCCGCTCTTCGGACACGTCGGAAACGTGAAGTGCACCCGTTTCCGCTCCGGCGGGACCTCAATGGGGACGATGCGGTCGAGCATCTTGATGCGGCTCTGGACCTGCGCGGCCTTGGTGGCCTGGTAGCGGAACCGGTCGATGAACGCCTGCAGGCGTGCCATTTCTTCGTCCTGCTCGCGCCGGGCCTGTCGCAGCCGCTCCAGCCGGGCATCGCGCTCGACGAGGAACGCCGAGTAGGTGCCGACGTAGTCGGCAATCGTGCGGAGCGAAATCTCCGAGATGCGCGTCACGACCGTGTCGAGGAAGTAGCGATCGTGCGACACCAGGATGACGGCGTGGGGATAGCCGCGGAGGAACGACTCGAGCCAGTTGCGCGCGTCGAGGTCGAGGTGGTTGGTGGGCTCGTCGAGCAGGAGCAGCGTCGGCCGGCTGAGCAGGAGTCTGGCGAGCGCGATGCGCATCTGCCAGCCGCCAGAGAACGTCTCGGTGGGCTTGCCGAAGTCGTCGCGCGAGAATCCGAGGCCGTCGAGGACCTGCGTCACGCGCAGGTCGATGCTGTGGCCCTCGCCGTGCTGAAACGCCTCGGTCACCTCGTGGTAGCGCACGAGGAGGCGCTCGTGCTCGCCGTCGGGCAGTGTCGTGTCGGCCAGCGCGTGCTCGATCCGGTCGATCTCGGCCCGGGCCTCGAGCAGCGACGCGAAGGCCTGGGACGCTTCGTCGAAGAGCGTCCGTCCCGAATGCTCGATGCCGTCCTGCGGCAGGTACCCCACGGTGAGGTCGGCCGGCCGGACGATGCGGCCGGCGTCGGGGTCGTCGAGTCCGGCAAGCATCCGCAGCAGCGTGGTCTTGCCCGCCCCGTTCGGCCCGGCCAGCCCGACGCGCTCGCCGCTCGTGATCTGCCAGTTCACCTCATCGAGGAGGACGCGGTCGCCGAAGCGTTTGGTCAGGCCGGACAGCTGGATCACAGGCGCTTCCAACCCCTCAACTTACAACGGGTGGTCCCGGCTGGGAACCCGGGGCCGCCGCCTGACGACCCGCGGTATGCTGGCCCGCAGGCCCGGGCAGCCGTACCGACTGCGGCGCGGCCCCAGCCGTCTAACGAAGCAGGACGCGCGATCCACGTGAGGCCAGGCCGGGGTGGCAGTCGGCACCCGGCCCGGCGACCGGGCGACAGACAATCTGATGATGCGGACCGACGAAGAGTTGGTCGCCCGCGCCACCGCGGGGGACACCGAAGCCTTCAACCAGCTCGTCAAGCGCTGGGAACGGCCGATCTACGCCCTCGCGTACCGGACGCTCGGCCGGGAGGAAGACGCACGCGACGTCGTGCAGGATGCGTTTCTCCGGGCCTATCGCGGGTTGCGGGCGTTCAAGGGCGAGGCCAAGTTCTCGTCGTGGCTCTATCGCATCACGCTCAATCTGTGCCGGGACTGGATCCGGCGCGAGCGCCGTGCCCCGGTCGTGCAGGTGCCCGAAGGCACCGACCCGGTCGACCTGGCGGACGCGAAGGCGTCGCCGGCCGAGTCGGTCGAGGATCTGGTGGCGCGGCGCGAGATGTCGGCGGCCGTGTCACGGGCGATGGCGGAACTGCCCGAGGAACAACGCACCGCCATCATGTTGAAGGAGTACCAGGGACTGACGTTCCAGGAAATTGCGGACCTGCTCGACTGTCCGCTGAGTACGGTGAAGACGCGTCTGTATCAGGGGCTCTCGGTCCTCCGCCGTCGCCTGGAGCGGCGGCAGGCGGAGGAAGCGAGCCTGCGGCGGGCGACGTGGGAGAGCGGTTCATAGGTGCCAGCCATGTGTGATGAACGCGAACGATTGATCGAGTACGTCTACGACGAGTGCAGCGATCCCGAGCGCCGCCAGGTCGAGTCGCACCTGCACGAGTGTCCGGTCTGCCGGAACGAGATCGGGGGCCTGCGCCGCGTACGGCAGGACCTGCTCGCCTGGGACGTGCCGGAGCACGGATCGGTGTGGCAGCCGTTTGCGCCGCCACGCGTCGCGTGGTCGTGGCGCGAGGTGCCCTCCTGGGCCCTGGCGGCCGCCGCGGTCGCGATGTTCGCCGTCGGCGCGGCCGGCGGGGTCGCCACGCACGCGCTCGTGCCGCACGAGCCGGGCGACGTGGTCGTCAGTGCCGCGCCGGTGCAGCCGGCCCTGACACCTGTCGTGCTTTCCGAGATGGAGTCGCGACTGCTCGGGAGGGTCCGGACGGAGATGCAGGCGTGGCAGCCGGTTCCGGCGGGGCCGTCAGTGGGCCTCGACCTGTCGGCCGTCGAAGCCCGCCTGCTCGAGCGCGTGCGCGCCGAGCTCCGCGAGTCGGACCGGCGGCTGATCGATCTCGACGAGTTCATGCTCCGGATCGGCAATGAGACCGCGCGCATCCGCACGGACGTCAACAACCTGCAGCAGGGCGTGACTGACTTGCAGCTGGTCGCCGAGCGCGGTCCCGGAGGTCTGAAGTGAAGGTGTCGACGATGCGGACGATGCGAATGAGCGGATTCGTTCTGAGCCTGGCGCTCGTGGCTGCGCCGGCCGCCGGCCAGCAGACGGTCGAGGATCCGGCCGAACGGGCACAGGCGCTGGCTGACGCCGAACTGCGGGCACAACTGAACGCCTTCAACTACCGGCTGCGTGATGCCATCGAGCGAAGCGGCCAGCGCCTGGCCGACTGGGCAGGGGAGATTGCGCCGGGCATCGAGCTGGCGTTTGCCGCCAATCCCGTCGTCGAGGCCACGCCGCTGCCCGACAACAGCGTCGTCTTCGACGTCCGCATTCCGGAAATTCTCCAGACGTCGATGATGCTGGTGCTCCGCCAGTGGCCGCGATCGGGCACGGCCGGTGCCACACCCGTCGGCCGGGGACCGGTGTCCGGCACGGGGGCCGTGCCAGCCGATCCGATGACCGTCCCGCCGCCCGGCGCGACCGAGCGGCTCACGCCGAACGAGCAGTACTCGAACCTCGTCCGCGAGGAGCTCATCGAGGCCATCGTCGACGGCGCGCGCATCCTGCCGATCGAAGCCGGGCAGTGGCTCCATGTGGCGGCCAACGGCGTGGACGTGGCCATCACCAATCCGCTGTACCGGAACCGGTCGCGCAAGCTGATCCTCAGCCTCAAGGGGGAGGATCTGGCGGCCTTCCGCAGCGGGGAACTCTCGCGCGACCAGATTCGAACGCGCATTGTCGAGCGGCGGTTCTGATCTACAATCGCCGCGCCATGGTCGTTCGAGCCTTTCCCAGCCTGGCGCTCGTTGCCTGTCTCGTCTCCGCGGCCGCGTGCGGGCCGTCGGTCGATCTGACCACGGCCCTCGAAGTCGTTGAAACATCCGGCGGCTTCTATGACAACGGCCAGAAGGACGGCAAGCGCCACCTGCTGCCGACTGTCAGTTTCCGGGTTCAGAACAAGACGGACCTCGAACTGGACTCGCTGCAAATCACCGTGCAGTTCCGCCGGGTCGGCATGGAGGAGGACTTCGACTCGAAGCTCCTCCCGCACCTCAGCCTCGCGCCGGGCGGCCAGTCGGATCTCAACGTGATCCGCGCCGAGCGCGGCTACACGCTCGAGGATCCCGACCTCGAGGAGTTGTTCGGCCACAGTCAGTTCAGGGACTTCACGGTCCGGTTCTTCGCGCGCCGCTCGGGCCAGATCGTGCAGATTGGCGAGTACACCATCGAGCGCCGCATTCTCACCCAGACGACCGCCGGCCGCCCGTGAACGGAGCGGCCGCCGACCTGCCGGTTGCCGCTGAGGCCGCCACGCTCGAGCGCCGGCTCGGGCCGCTCGATGCGGCCGCCATCGTCGTTTCCAACGTCATCGGCGGCGGCATCTTCTTCGTGCCGGTCATCGTGGCCGGGCTCGTCTCGTCGGCCTGGGCCATGCTCGGGGTCTGGGCGTTCGGGGGGCTCCTCGCGTTTGCGGGCGCGATGGCGTACGCCGAGCTGGCGACGCTCCGGCCGCGCGCCGGCGGCGAGTACGTCTACCTGCGCGACGCCTTCGGGCAGGGCGCCGCGTTTCTGACGGGCTGGACGTCGTTTGTCGCCGGCTTCTCGGGTGCGATCGCCGCCGGCGCGGTGGCGCTCGCCGACTATCTCGGGCGGTTCATTCCGATTGCCGCGAGCGACGCGGCGATTGCCAGCATCCCGTTGCCGTTTCTGCCCCTCACGATCAGCCCGAAGGCCATCGTCGCAATCAGCGCGATTCTGGCCCTATCGTTCGTCCACCTGCACGGGTCGGGCCGGATCGTCCACAACCTGCTCGCGGGTCTCAAGGTGTCGGCCCTCCTCGCCTTCATCGCGCTCGGCCTGACCCTCGGCGCCGGCTCGTGGGGACACCTGTCGGAAACGCACGCGGTCGCCGCGCCCGTCACCGGCTGGATCATCGCCCTGGTCCCGGTGATGTTCAGCTATTCGGGCTGGAATGCCGCGGCGTACGTCGCCGAGGAAATCCGCGACCCGGGTACCAACGTCCCCCGCGCGCTCGCGCTCGGGACACTCGCGGTCGTGGCCATCTACCTCGCGCTGAACCTGCTGTTCTTCTATGCGATGCCGATTGCCGACCTGGCCGCGCTGCCCGGCGGGCGACTCACCGACACGGTGGCCGAGCGGCTCTTCGGGTTCACCGCGGGCAATCTGCTGGGGGCGTTCACCATCGTCAGCATCGCGGCCAGCATCAGCGCCATGGTGATGGCCGGGCCGCGCGTCTACTTCGCGATGGCGCGCGACGGCGTGTTCCTGGCGGCCGTCGGCCGCGTGCACCCGCGCCATCACACGCCGGTCGTGGCCATCGCCGCGCAGGCCATCTGGAGCGCGGTGCTCGTGCTCTCGGGCACGCTCGCGCAACTGGTGGCCTACACCGGGTTTGCCGTCGTCCTGTTTGCCGGGATTGCCGTCGCCGCGCTCTTCGTGCTGCGCTGGCGCGAGCCGCACGTGCCGCGGCCCTATCGGGCGCTCGGATACCCGATCGCGCCCGCCGTGTTCGTCGCGGCGAGCGCGATCATGGTGGTCTACGAAATCTGGAACAACCCGACGACGTCGCTTGCTGGCGTGGCGATCATCGGCGCGGGCCTGCCCGTCTACTGGTTCTTCGCCAGATCGAGACGCCAGCCCTAGTTGATCTTCTTCAGCGACACGCGCTCGGTCAGCGTCTTGCCGGGTTCGACGACCAGTTCACCCGTATAGGTTTCGTAGCCGGTCGCGCGCAACTCGAGCTCGTACGTGCCCGCGTCGAGCTTCAGGTGATCGCTCAGGCCATCGAAGTCGTCCACCGTGCCCACGAGCGCGCCGTCGATGTAGACCATCGCGGTCTTCGGCGACGCCTTCAGGCGAATCGAGCCGAGCAGCCGGCCTTCGTCGGCCGGAGCCGACCGGGCATACGACCCGCCGCCCCCGTAGTAGCCGTAGCCGCTATACGGGTAGTAGCCGTACGGGTCGTACCAGTAGCCGTGCCGACCCCACTGCCACGAGGTGGCGCCCCAGATGCCCCAGGGGTTGAATGCGACGAACCCGAAACTCGGTCCCCAGCTCGTCCCGTAGTACGGGAACCAGCGGCCCCAGGGGCCAAACAGGGGGACATCGATCCCGCCGAGGTCGCGCCGGGCGGCCGACCCGGTGACGGCGCGGTTGCCGCGATCGCGCGTGCCGCTGACGATCGCGCTGCGCCCGGAGGAGACGGTGTTGCCCGTGCGTCTCGACGAGCCAGCCGAGGCCGATCCGCCCGGGCCAGACGACGACCCGCCCGGTCGAGAGGCGCTCGAGCCGGAGCCGCCGGCCGGCGGTGGCGTGCTGCGACTGGTCGCTCTGCCGGTCGTTGACGACCCGGCCGGCCGTGGCCGCGCCTGTTCATCCGAGCCGGATGACCGTGCCGCCGTGCCCGAGCCCACGCCGGAGGTGCTCCTTCCAGCGCCTGCCGAACCGGTGCTCGAGCCGGATGACGACCCAGAGGACCCGGCAGAGGACGACCCGGCCGGGCGCGGGCGTGCCTGGTCGGCGAAAGCCGGTGGTGCCGTCAGCCCGATGGCGACGAGCATCGTGGTGGCGAGTCGAAGGAACGGGGTCATGGTCATCTCCCCGAGGCCGCCGATGGCGGACGACCTCACCGGATGGTTGTGCAACACTCCTGCCACTCTACCCCCATCACCTGTGGCCGTAAACCCATCCGTTTCGGGTCCTCCCCGGGCCGACTGTCCCCCGGCCTTGCCCTCCCGGGCGGACGGCACTACGATGGCCATTCGGCCCTTCCCGAGTCGCGATGTCCATGTCCACCGTCCATGCCACCACCGTACTCGCCGTTCGCCACGCCGGACGAGCCGTCATGGCGAGCGATGGCCAGGTGACGCTCGGGCAGACCGTCGTCAAGCACCAGGCCCGCAAGGTGCGCCGGCTCCACCACGACAAGGTGCTCGCCGGATTCGCCGGGTCGGCCGCCGACGGGTTTGCGCTCTTCAGCCGGTTCGAGAGCAAGCTCGAGGCGCATCGGGGCAACCTCGAGCGGGCGGCTGTCGAGCTGGCCAAGGACTGGCGCACCGATCGCGCCATGCGTCGGCTCGAGGCGATGCTGCTCGTCTCGGACGCCCGGAACACGTACCTGCTCTCCGGCACTGGCGATCTCATCGAGCCTGACGACGGGGTGATCGGGATCGGGTCGGGCGGCCCGTTCGCGATGGCGGCCGCCCGGGCGCTCATCGCGCACAGCACGCTCGAACCGCGCGCGATCGTCGAGCAGGCGATGACGATCGCGGCCGACATCTGCATTTACACGAACCGCCACCTGGTCCTCGAAGAACTCTGATGACGCCGATCCCCCTCCGCGAATCATCGGCCTCGCTCGCCGAGGCGCTCACCCCACGCGAGATCGTCGGCGAGCTCGACAAGTACGTCGTCGGCCAGGCCAAGGCCAAGCGTGCCGTGGCGATTGCCCTGCGTAATCGCTATCGACGCCAGCGGCTGCCACCCGAGATGGCCGAGGAAGTCGCGCCAAAGAACATCCTGATGATCGGCCCGACCGGTGTCGGCAAGACGGAGATTGCCCGCCGGCTTGCCAAGCTGGCCGAGTCGCCGTTTCTGAAGATCGAGGCGTCCAAGTTCACCGAGGTCGGGTATGTGGGCCGCGACGTCGAGTCGATGATTCGCGACCTGGTCGAGATCGGCGTCAAGATGGTGCGCGAGGAACGCGAACTGGAGGTGCGTGACAAGGCGCGCGAAGCGGCCGAAGAGCGGCTGCTCGATCTGCTCCTGCCGCCATCGCCGGTGGCCTCCCCCACGGCCTTCGGTGAGCAGTCGACCGAGGCGCAGATGACGCGCGATCAGGCACGGGCCACGCGCGAACGTCTGCGCGAGCAGCTCCGCGCCGGGCGGCTCGACGGCAAGAGCGTCGAGGTCGAGACGCGCGACCGCACGATGCCGTCGTTCGAGCTGGTCACCGGTTCGTCGGTCGAGGAGATCGGCGTCAACCTGCGGGACATGATGCCCGGCATGTTCCAGGGCCGGACGCGCCGCCGCAAGCTGCCGGTCGGTGAGGCCTACGAGTACCTGACGCAGGAAGAGGCGCAGAAACTCATCGACATGGAGACGGTCACCCGTGCTGCGGTCACGCGCGTCGAGCAGGCGGGCATCATCTTCCTCGACGAGATCGACAAGATTGCCGGCAGCCAGGGCGTTCAGGGGCCCGATGTCAGTCGCGAAGGCGTGCAGCGCGACATCCTGCCGATCGTCGAGGGCACGACCGTCACGACCAAGCACGGCATGGTCAGGACCGATCACATCCTGTTTATCGCCGCCGGCGCCTTCCACGTGTCGAAGCCGTCAGACCTGATTCCCGAACTGCAGGGCCGCTTCCCGATCCGCGTCGAGCTCGAGGCGCTCGGCAAGGACGACTTCGTCCGCATCCTGACCGAGCCGAAGAGCGCGCTCATCAAGCAGTACATGGCGCTCCTGTCGACCGAAGGCGTGGCCCTGGACTTCACGCCCGAGGCCATCGAGCGGCTGGCCGAACTGGCGACCCTCGTCAACGAGCGCACCGAGAACATCGGCGCGCGGCGTCTGCACACGGTCATGGAGCGGTTGCTCGACGAGGTCTCGTTCCACGCGCCGGACCTCGGCGGCCAGTCGATCACCGTGGACGTCGCCTACGTCGACCGCATGCTGGCCGACATCGCCGCGAGCGACGACCTGTCGCGGTACATCCTGTGACGCGAGCCCTGGCCACGCTCGCGGCCGGGGCGACCGTCGTCGCGATCTTCGGCGCGGGCTGCGGCAAGAAGGGGGCGCCGCTGCCGCCGCTCCGGCCCGACCCGGCGCGCATCGCCGACCTGTCGGTCCGCGCCGTCGACGGGTTCCTCGACGTGTCATTCGTCGCGCCGGCTGCCAACGCCGACGGCACGACACCATCGATTATCGACGCCGTCGAGCTCTCCGCGCTGGCCGGCACCGCGACGCCCACGCCCCCGGCGCCCACGCCCCC
>DATKDF010000043.1:0-4741 GCA_035512795.1 Vicinamibacterales bacterium | reverse complement strand
GCCGTCGTCGGCATACCGCGCGACGGCCGCCGTCGTGTGGGCATTGGTGCGCTGTGTGAGCGCAAACGCGAGGTCGGCACTGCGGGCTGCATGGGTGAAGTCGCCGTTGCGAAGATAGATACGTGCTTCGCCGAGACGCAGTCGTGCCTCGGACAGGGCGGCCCGCTGGCTGGTGCCACCGTAGATCGACGACGACAGCCGGCTGCTCGCCGCGATGGCACCCTCGGCCGACACAATGCTCTCGTGCGCGGTCGCTTCGGCGTGACGACGCCGTTCGGCCGCCATCGACGCGGCTTCGGTTGCGCGCACTTCGGCCGCGCGCCAGTGCCCCTCGGCGGCCTGGTAGTTCGGAATCCACCAGCGGATGTCCTGGCGTCGTCGTTCGATCGCGCCCAGCCGCAACGACTCCTCGGCACTCGTCAATTCGTCGGTTGCCCAGCGCCGGGCGTCGGCACCGCGGGCGGCGTCGACGGCTCCTGCGGCCCGGCTGGCCAGCCGGTCGGCAGCCTCGGCCCGGCTGTGGGCTGCGCCCAGTGACACGAAAGCCACGATCGCAGCCGAGACGGTCGCGATCGTGGCCCAGACCCAGCGCCGGCGAGCGGAGCGTACCTCGCGCCGGCGTTGCATGGAACTAGTTGCCGCCCCTCCGGGCTGCGATGGCCTGCTCGACGGCAGCCGTCACGTTGGCCGCCGCGGCCCTGGCCGCTTCGGCCTTGGCCTTCGCCTCGATGTAGTTGTCGGTGGCAAACGCGGCTTCCGCCTCGGCAATCGAGGTTGCCGCGCCGTCGAGGTCAGCCTTGAGTGCCTCGAGATCCTGCGCGGTGCCCTTGCCGCGTGGTGCCTTGGCAAGGATCTGCTGCGCCTGATCGAGCGAGGTTTTGGCATCGGCGATGAGCGTCATCGACTCGGTGCGGGCCGTGTCGCGCCCAGCGACGGCGTCGGCCGACGCCTTCTCAGCCGCCGTCTTGAGCGCCGTGGCCAGCTCGGTCGTCTGCGCGTACGAGCGGGTCATCGAGAACTTGTCGGCCTGGGCGGCCAACTCGGCGTCGAGCGCCGTCCGCGCATCCTGCACAGCGCGATACGACGCGTCGGCGTAGTCCTGCGCGCCGGACGCGGCGGCCTGATCGGCGGCCGCCTTGGCGGCGTCGACATCGGCCTGGGGAACCTGTGCGCACCCGGCGGCCGCGGCCGATGTGATTCCAATCGAAACGATCGCTGCGAGGATTCGATGACGCATGACTTCTTCTCTCTCTCTCAGTATGAGCGTGAATCCGTCCACGCGCTCCTCACGACCGGGGAGCCGTGTCGGGTGCCGTGCCGCACCGCTGCGGACACGCGCGACACCTGAGGTGATAGCAAGAGGCCTGCCATCGACGTTCTGCCCATTCGAACGTGACGTATCACCATACCACACAATCACTTACAGTCGACCACCGGCAGAAGCCCGGCCGTCGGGGGGCGTGTAATTTCGGCTGGATCGGCCCCCCGCCACGCGCGAAATACCCACTGGTCGGGTCCGTGGCGGCGCAGCCGGTCGCGGCGCGACGTTCCGGTTCAGAACCTGATGCGCGACAGCGCGCCGGTCGCCGGCACGAAGACGAACAGGTTGTCGTACTCGGACTCGGCGATGGTGATCGTCGGACCGCCCAGGGCCTTGATGATGTCGGGCACCGAGTTCGAGTGGCCGACGACCAGCACGACGTCCCGGCTGTGCTCGGCGCGCAGCCTGGCGACGAGCCCCGGCGTGTCGCGTGCCGGGTGGACCACCACGGACTTGCCGAGTGAGGCCGCCAGCGGCGCGCCGGTGTCACGCGTGCGGCGATAGTCGGTGGTGAAGATAGTCGAGATGCCGGCGTCCTTCAGCATGGCGGCGAGCCGCGTGGCCCGCGCCTCGCCGGCCGGCGAGAGCGGCGGATCGGTCGCGGCCATCATCTGCCCCCCGGGCGCCTGCTGGTCGGCCCGTTCGGCGTGTCGGACGAGGTAGACAACCTGCTGCGCCGACGCGTCGGCCGACAACATCACCGGCAGCACGAGGGCCGAGAGAAGCGTGAACCCGAACCGTCTGATTCGACGCGACATGATCCTGTGTCCTCCTCTGCGGCGGTGCTCACCGCGCCCGCCGCGCAAGGCCGTACAGCACGGCTCCGGCTGCGAGCGCCCAGGCCCCCACCTGCAACTGGGTCGCGGTGGCGCCATAGAGAATCGCGACCGAGACCACGAGCGCGGTCACCGGCACGATCGGCCCGCCCGGAATCGTGAACGCGGCGCGCCCCTGCCGGCGCAGCACGAGCACCGACGCGCATGTGCCAGCGTACACCAGCAGTCGCGCCACCGCGCTCGCGGCGGCCATCGTCGCAAAGTTGCCCGAGAAGGCGAGGCCAAGCGAGGCGACCGACGTGAAGACGATCGCGAAGTCCGGCGTTCGGAAGCGGGGATGCACGTGCCCGAAGATGGCCGGCAGGTCGCGCTGCTCGGACAGGGCGAACAGGTTCCGCGAGCCCGACAGCGCCTGTCCCATGTTGTTGCCGAACATCGAGATGGTGGCACCCACCGTCATCAGCAGCGCCCCGCCGCCGCCGACAAAGAGGGCCGCGGCGTCGGCCAGGGGCGTCCGTGAATCGGGCAGCCCCGGCAGCGTCCCGAGCGCGACGACCTGCACCAGGATCATCACGATGGCCACGACGACGACCGTGGCAATCATCGCAAACGGCACGGCCCGCCGGGGATCGGTGGCCTCGCCAGCCGGGACCGGAATGGTCTCGTATCCGCCGAACGCAAAGATCAGGAGCAACGCCGTGGCCGACACGCTCGGCCACGTGAGCGCGATGTCGGGCCTGAGCGCCTCCGGTGCGACCGCCGGCAGGCCGATCAGGATGAAGAGCACGAGCGGCGCCAGCTTGGCGATCGCCAGCGTGTTGACGACGACCGCGCTCTGGCGGATGCCGCGGATGTTGACGGTCATGATGAACAGGATGACCGTCGTGATGATGGCCGCCCGCAGGCCGCCGGCCCGGGCCCCGGGCCAGTAGTACCCGAGCGCGTCGGCCAGACCGTTGACGACCGAGGCCCAGCTCGTGGCGCGCGCCACCCACAGCATCCACCCGACTTCAAAGCTGACGAATCGTCCGAAGGCCGCGCGCGTGTACAGGTAGGCGCCGCCGGTGCCGTCGAACCGGCTGCCCGCCTCGGCAAAGTTGAGTGCGATGAGGAGGGCCAGGAGCGCGACGAGCGCGACGGCCATCCAGCTCCAGCCGCCCACATGGGCCGCCAGCGCCGCCGGCAACAGGAACACGCCGCTGCCAATGACCTGGTTGACGCCGATGCCAGTGAGGTCCCACTTGCCAAGCGCGCGCGTGAGCGTGGGCTGAGAGGGCGGCAGGGCCATGGACCGTGGAGGTGGTTGTATCACCGAACGGCCCCACAGGCCGCCGGTTCGGTCAAGCCGGCCGGCGTCGCGGCACCCACCCCGCAGGAGCTGGTAGCATGGCGGTCCCATGCCAGCGACGCCGCACGTGCGGACCGGGCTTGCGATCGCGTTACTGGCGCTCCTGGCCGTGGTTCAGCCAGGCGCGCAGTCGAACCCGACCTTCCCGGCCGACCGCGTCCTGACGCATCGCGAGCAGGCCACGCACGTGCGCGGCTGGGTCGAGCGCCGGTTCGACACGCTGCTGCCGATGCTCATGAAGCGCACCGGCCTCGACATGTGGATCGTCATCTCGCGCGAGTACAACGACGACCCGGTGTTCCGATCCATGGCGCCCCTCACGACGTTCTCGTCGCGCCGGCGGACCATCCTCGTCTTCAGCCTGGCGGACGACCGCGTCGAGCGGTTCTCGGTCGGCCGGTTCGACTACGACCGCCTCTTCACGCTCGTGCAGACACCCAACGACGGCCAGTGGGAGGGGCTGCGCAAGCTGGTCGACGCGCGAAACCCGGCCACGATTGGCGTGAACACCTCGAACGCCTGGAACCACGCCGACGGACTCACCGCCAACGAGCGCGACCAGCTCGTGGCGACGCTCGGTCCGGCGCACGCCGGGCGGATCCGGAGCGCGGAGATGCTCGCCGTCGGCTGGCTCGAAGCCAAGCTGCCGGAAGAGACCGCCGCCTACCGCCACGTCATGACGGTGGCGCACCAGATCATCCGCGAAGCGTTCTCGAACGCCGTCATCACGCCCGGCGTGACGACGACCGACGACGTGGTGTGGTGGATGCGGCAGCGGGTGGCGACGCTCGGGCTGGGTTCGTGGTTCCATCCGTCGGTGAGCATCCAGCGCGCCGGTGGCGAGGTGCCCGCTTCGCGGATCATCCTGCCCGGCGACATGCTCCACACCGACTTCGGCATCGTCTACCTCGGCTTCTCGACCGACACCCAGCACAACGCCTACGTGCTGCGCCCAGGCGAAACCGCCGCCCCCGAAGGCCTCAGGCGCGCGCTCGCCCAGGCCAACGCCCTCCAGGACATCGTCATGGACGAGATCCGCCCCGGCCGCACCGGCAACGAGATCCTGGCGGCGTCGCTCGCGCGGATGCGCGAGGGGAGGATCAACGGCACGGTCTACTCGCATCCGATCGGCCTGCACGGCCACGGCGCCGGCCCGCTCATCGGCCTGTGGGACTACCAGGACGGCGTGCCCGGACGCGGCGACGCACGGATCATCCCGGGCATGTGGTGGTCCATCGAACTGCAGGCCACGACCGCCGTGCCCGAATGGGGCAACCAGCAGATCCGCATGGCGCA
>DATKDF010000042.1:0-10471 GCA_035512795.1 Vicinamibacterales bacterium | reverse complement strand
CGGCTGGGATGCGGCGCGGTGGCTGACCGACGCGCGATCCGAATCGAGCCCGGGATTTGCCGACGCGTATGCCGCGCGGATCGCCCGCCGCGCAGCGTACGAACCGGTGGCCTACATCACCGGCCATCGTGAGTTCGCCGGTCGCGACTTTCTCGTCACGCCAGCCGTGCTCATTCCCCGCCCCGACACCGAAGTGCTCGTCGACGCGGCCATCGCGCGGACCCGCGCCTGCGACCGGCCCGCGCCGCTCGTGGTGGATGTCGGCACCGGCAGCGGCTGCGTGGCGATCTCGCTGGCCGCCGAGTGCCCGACGGCGCGCGTGGTCGCCACCGACGTGTCACCTGACGCCATCGAGGTCGCACGCCGCAACGCCGCGGCCATCGGCGTCAGCGATCGCGTGGCCTTCCGCCAGGGCTCGATGCTGGCCGGTCTGGCCGACGCGCCGGACCTCATCGTCTCGAACCCGCCCTACATCCGGGACGCCGACCGTTCGACGCTGCCGCCGGACGTGGCCCACTACGAGCCGGCGCTTGCGCTCGACGGCGGCCCGGACGGCCTCGATGCCATCCGGTTGCTCATCGCGAGTGCCGCCGCCCTGGCGCCGGGTGGATGGCTGCTGTTCGAAATGGCCTTCGATCAGGAGACCGACGTCCGGGCGCTCGTCGCGTCCTCGGCTCTCGAGGCGGTGGACGTGCTCCCCGACATCGAGGCACGGCCGCGCGTCATGGTCGCGCGGCGCACGCCCCGACCGGCGTCCCTGGCGTCATAATCGCAGGCATGTCCACATGCCTCTTCTGCCGGATCGTCTCCGGCGAGCTGCCGGCTTCGACGGTCTTCGAAGACGACCGGATCGTCGCCTTCGACGATCTCCATCCGCAGGCGCCCACCCACGTGCTGGTCGTGCCGAAGCGGCACATCGCGACCGTCACCGACCTCGGCCCGGACGACGACGGCCTCGTCGGGGCCCTGGTGCGGACGGCGGCCGCGATTGCCGCCGAACGGGGCATCGCCGACGCCGGCTTCCGCACGGTGTTCAACTGCAACGCCGGCGCAGGCCAGACGGTGTTCCACATTCACCTGCACCTGCTCGGAGGGCGAACGATGCACTGGCCGCCCGGCTAGCGTCGTGGCGGACCAACGGTCCGTGGCGATCGCTCAGCCCTCGTCGGGCAACGCCAGCACGTAGACACCGCCGCCGCGGGCGCGGTCGAGGTAGAAATCGACCGCCCGGTAGCCGCGGGCGAAATACGCCTGAAAGGCGCGCCGCGCGGCCAGGCGCCACTCGAGTGCGAGACTGGTGGCCTCCAGTTGCAGGCGCCCGAAGTCAGCCGGCACCGGGATCCGTACGCGGCGCACATCGAGTTCGAGGTGCTCGGCCACCGGGGCGCTCCAGTCGCCGGTCGCGCGGGTGTCGAGGACGGACGGCGCGTCGAGCACCTCGGCGCTTCGCGCCACGACCGTCCCGCTCCTGACCGCCAGGCGGCGGCCGACATGCGGGCGATCGATCCACCACTCGGCAATCAGCCGATCGGTCGGCGTGCCGCGGTGCAGCGGACCGGTCAACTCGCCGTAGGCATCGACGATGTACTCGCTCGCGACGACGCCGAGGGTGGCGAAATTCAGGTGAGCATTGGCCGCCTGCAGTGGATCGAACGTCCACTCGACCAGGTCGACGCCCTGCGCGAGCGCACGCGCACGCTGCGCGATCTTGAGTGCCGCGCCAAGTCCTTTCGCGCGCGCGGCCGGATCCACGCCCAGCATGTGCGACCAATGCGTCGGCCGCCCGTCGCGCCACCCCGGCATCGACCAGACGAACCCGACCAGTCGGTCGCCGTCGAATGCGCCGATGAGGATGCCGCCGCGCTTGGCCGAGACGAGCAGCACGCCGGCCGGCACGGTTTCCATGTCGTGCCCCCAGACGGCAACCTGCAGATCGACGACACCGCGGCACTCGTCGAGGGTGTGCAGGTCGCGAATGCCGATGTCGCTCACACCGGCTCCAGGAGTGCCGGCAGCTCAACGAGCGACCGGATGACGTCAACCGGCGGGTCGACATCGGGCCTCTCAGTGCCGCCCCGCGCGAGGAGGATGCCGCGCATGCCGACCCGGCGGGCGCCGAGGACGTCATGCACGAAGTTGTCGCCAACCATCGCCGCCTCGTCGGCCCGCACTCGCGCCCGAGCGAGGGCCGCACGAAAAATGCTCGGATGCGGTTTGAGGAACCCGTGCTCGAGTGAGGACACGGTCACCGAGATGACGCCATTCAGGTTGAAGTGGGATCGGAACGACTGCAGACACCGGTGCGAATTCGAGATGACGCCAAGCCGGAAGCCCGACTCGGCCAGCGCCTTCAGGCTGTCGGCCACGTCGTCGTAGAGGACGAAGTGATGCTGCTCGGCCCAGGCATCGTAGAGGTCGCGGGCGGCCTCGGCGACGGCCGGACCGGCGCCGCCCATCAATTCGATGATCCGCCCGGTGTAATTGACGAAGAGGGCCGGGTCGTACAGCTGATCGGCCGACTCCAGGGCCTCGGCGGCCCCCCGCACGGCGGCCTCGAACCTGGCGGGATCGACCGACAGGCCATGCCGGGCGCACGTCTCCTGATACCCCGCCGCCTGGAACCGGTGACCGGGGTGGATCAAGGTGAAGTCGACGTCGAAGAAGACCGCGGCCGTGCTCGCCACGCCCGGCAATTATAGAATGCTGGTTTCGGCCCGTCTTATGCGCGACTGGAAGGACACGCTCAATCTGCCGCGGACCGACTTCCCGATGAAGGCCAACCTCCCGGTGACCGAACCGGAGATGCTGGCCCGCTGGGAGGCCGCCGACGTCTACGGCGCGCTGCGCCGCGAGCGGCGCGGTGCGCCCCTGTTCGTCCTGCACGATGGACCGCCGTACGCCAACGGCGAGATCCACATGGGCCATGCCCTCAACAAGATCCTGAAGGACGTCATCGTCCGATCACGAAGCATGGCCGGCTTCGACGCGCCCTACGTGCCGGGCTGGGACTGCCACGGCCTGCCGATTGAACTGAATGTCGAGCGCGAACGGGGCGCGGCCGAAAAGGACCGGTCGCCCGTCGAGTTCCGCCGGGCGTGCCGGGCCTATGCCGACAAGTACGTGGCGTCACAGCGCGAGGATTTCAAGCGCCTCGGCATTGCGGGCGACTGGGCGCACCCCTACCTGACGATGACGCCGGCCTATCAGGCCGCGATCGTCCGCGCGCTCGGTGCGTTCGTGGAACGGGGCCTGGTCTACAAAGGCAAGAAGCCCGTGCACTGGTGCCTGCGGTGCCGCACGGCGCTTGCCGAAGCCGAGGTCGAGTACGAGTCGCACACCTCGCCCTCGATCTACGTCGAGTTCGCGCTGTCGCCGGCCGATGCCGGCTCGATCGCCGCCCGCCTGCCGGCGCTCGCCGGCCGCCCCGTGTCGCTGCTCATCTGGACGACGACGCCGTGGACGATTCCGTCGAACCTGGCCGTGGCGTTTCACCCGGACTTCGAGTACGCCGCCGTCGAGGTCGATGACCGCGTCGTCGTCGTGGCGGCCTCCCTGACCGAACGCGTGTCGACCGCCGTCGGTCGCCCATTCGGAGCCCCGCTCGTGACCTTCAAGGGCCGGGTCGTCGAAGGACTGCGCTTCCGCCATCCGTTGTACGACCGCGACTCGATGGCGGTCCTGGCCGACTACGTCACGCTCGACCAGGGCACGGGCGTCGTGCACACCGCCCCCGGGCATGGCGCCGACGACTTCACCACGGGTGTCCGCTACGGCCTCGACATCTACGCCCCGATCCGGACCGACGGCCACTTCGAGGCCGACGTGCCGGTGGTTGGCGGTTTGAAAGTGTTCGAGGCCAACCCGGTGGTCGAGCGCGCCCTGGCCGCCGAAGGACGGCTCTGGGCCACCGGCACGGTGGCGCACTCGTATCCGCACTGCTGGCGCTGTCACCAGCCGGTCATCTTCCTCGCCACCTCGCAGTGGTTCATCAGCATGGACGGCCTGCGCAAGCAGGCCATCGCCGAATGCGAACGCACCCGGTGGATCCCCGCCTGGGGTCGCGAGCGGATGTCGGCCATGTTCGAGACCCGACCCGACTGGTGCATCTCCCGCCAGCGCGCCTGGGGTGTGCCGATTCCCGCCCTGCAGTGCGGTGGGTGCGGGACGTCGGTCCTGACGCCGGCCCTGGCCGAGCGGGCCGCCTCGGTGTTCGAGGCTTCGAGTGCCGACGCGTGGTGGGAAGAGCCGGTGGAGGCGTTCGTGCCACCGGATCTGGCCTGCCCGGCGTGCGGCGGGACGTCGTTCACGGCCGAGCGGGACATCCTCGATGTCTGGTTCGATTCCGGCTCGAGCCAGCACGGCGTGCTCCTCGCGCGGGCCGGACTGAGCTGGCCGGCCGATCTCTACATCGAGGGCACCGACCAGTACCGCGGGTGGTTCCAGTCGTCGATGCTCGTCGGCATCGGCACGCGCGGCCACGCGCCCTTCCGGACCGTGCTGACCCACGGCTTCGTGGTCGACGAACACGGCCGCAAGATGTCGAAGTCGCTCGGCAACGTCGCGTCGCCGCAGCAGGTGATGAAGGAGTCGGGCGCCGAAGTGCTGCGCCTCTGGGTCGCGATGGTCGACTACCGCGACGAGATCCGGCTGGGCCGGGAAGTGCTGGCCCGCACCGTGGAGGCGTACCGGAAAATCCGCAACACGTTCCGGTATCTGCTGTCGAACCTGTACGACTTCGATCCGGCAAGCGACCTGGTCCCCGTGTCGTCACTCCTGGACGTGGACCGGTTTGCGCTCGCCCGATTCGAGCACCTCGCCCTGCGGGTGCGGGCGGCGTACGAGGCGTTCGAGTTTCAGGCGGTCTTCCAGGCGGTCAACGAGCTGGTGACGGTCGACCTCAGCGCCTTCTATCTGGACGTGTCCAAGGACCGGCTCTACACGTTTCGTGCGGCCTCGGCCGAGCGGCGCTCGGCCCAGACGGTGCAGTTCCTGGTCGCCGATGGACTGGCCCGGCTGATGGCGCCGATTCTGCCCGTGACCGCCGAGGACGTCTGGCGGCGCCTGCCCGGCGCGCGGACCTCCTCGGTGCACCTGGCCACGTTCCCGGCGCCGGCCGGCGAGCGGCTGGATGGCGCGCTCGAGGCCGAGTGGGAGCGGCTGCTCGAGGTTCGGACGGCAGTCAACGGCGCCCTCGAGACCGCGCGGCAGCGCAAGGAGATCGGCAACGCGCTGTCGGCGCGCGTGACGCTCGGCGCTTCAGGGGCGCTGGCCGACCTGCTCGAGCATCACCGGGACGCCCTGCCGCTGCTGCTGATGACCTCGGTGGTCGACCTGGTCCGGCTGGCCGACGGCGAGCTGGCCATCGAGATCGCCCGGGCCCCCGGCGACAAGTGCCCCCGGTGCTGGCGCTTCGTGACCGCCATGGTGGCCGACGGCGAGCTGGCCGGGCTCTGCGATCGCTGCGCGGATGCGCTCGGGGGCGTGCGTGCACCAGCCTGACGGCGTCGAAGCAACCACCGGCGGTGTCCCGGCCTCACCCGGGACGACGAGCGAGGCCCCGACAGCCGCGGCTGCCGTCCGGATACTCGGCGTGCACTGGTGGATCGTGATCGGCCTCATTGTGCTCGACCAGATCACCAAGTACGCCATCACGATGACCATTCCGCTCTACGGCAGCGTGACGGTGATTCCGGATCTGCTCAACCTGGTCCACGTCCGCAATCCGGGCGTGGCGTTCGGGTTTCTCAACAACCTCGATCCGGCGTACCAGAAGCTCGTGACGAGCCTGCTGGCCCTGACCGCGCTCGTGGGGATCGCCTACTATGCGCGCCAGGTCCGGCCCGAAGAATGGCTGGCGCGCCTCGGCTTGTCGGTCATCCTCGGGGGGGCCCTCGGCAACCTGTTCGATCGCCTGCGCCAGGGGTTTGTCACCGACTTCATGGACGTCTACTGGGGCACCTGGCACTTCTGGGCTTTCAACGTCGCCGACGCGTCGATTACGATTGGCGCGATCCTCGTGTTCGCGGATCTGCTGCTGGTGAACCGACATGCATCCCATCCTGTTTGAGATCGGCGACTGGCCCGTCTATTCGTACGGCGTGCTGCTCGCGCTGGCGTATCTGGCCGGGCTGCAGTTTGCCGTGATCCGAGCGCGCCGGGCCGGCCTCGACGGCACGAAGGTCCTGGACTTCGGCATCTACCTCATCATTGCGGCGCTCATCGGCGCCAAGCTGATGCTGGTCCTCGTCGACTTCGACTACTTCCGCGCGCAGCCGCGAGAGCTGTTCTCGCTCGTGCGGGCAGGCGGTGTCTTCTACGGGGGCCTGCTCGGCGCGCTCCTGGCCGGCATCTGGCTCGTGCGGCGGTACCAGCTCCCGCTCTGGACCACGGCGGATCTGATCGCGCCGGGCATTGCGCTCGGGCACATCATCGGCCGCTTCGGGTGCCTGCTGGCTGGCTGCTGCTACGGCCGTCCGACCGACGTGGCGTGGGCCATCACGTTCACCGACCCGGTCGCGGCGGCCAACGTGGGCACGCCGCTCCACCAGGCGCTGCACCCGACCCAGGTCTACGACGCGGGCGCCGAGTTCGTCATCATGCTGCTCCTGCTCGTGACCGAGCGAAGAGGCCGGCCCTTCCCGGGTCGCACCTTCTGGGGCTATATGGTCCTGTACGGCGTATCGCGTTTCGTCATCGAGATGTTCCGCGGCGATGCGCGCGGCATGGTCATGGGACTGTCCACGTCACAGTTCGTCTCGCTCCTCCTCGTGCCGGTGAGTCTCGTGATGCTCTGGCGGCTCCGCGTGCGAGCTTGAGATGACGGGCGCAGCGGGCGCCATCCGGCTTGTCGCCACCGAAGCCGATCGCGGCGAGCGCCTCGATCGGTTTCTCGCCGCGCGCCTGCCGGACCTGTCGCGGGCCCGCATCCAGCAGCTGATTCGCGGGGGACAGGTCCACCTCTCGCAGGGCACGCCGAAACCGGCCCTCGCGATCGACCCGCCGCTGGAGGTCCGGATCGACCTGCCGCCGCCTGAACCGGCAGGGCCCAGACCCGAGGCGCTGCCGCTCACCGTGCTGTACGACGACGAGGATCTGGCCGTCGTCGACAAACCGGCGGGCATGGTCGTGCATCCAGCCGCGGGACACGCCGGAGGCACGCTCGTCAACGCGCTCCTGCATCACCTGCAGGGGCTGAGTGGCATCGGTGGCCGCGAACGTCCGGGCATCGTGCACCGGCTCGATCGCGGCACCTCCGGGCTGATGGTCATCGCCAAGCACGACCGCGCTCACCGCCAGCTGGCGCGGCAGTTTCAGGACCGGCGCGTCGACAAGCAGTACGTGGCGCTCGTGTGGGGACGGGTCGCGGCGGGACTGACGCTCGACCAGCCCATCGGCCGGGATCCGCGACACCGCCAGCGCATGTCGAGCCGCGCGCCGGCCGGTCGCGCGGCCCTCACCCACGTGGTCGACGCCACCGCGAGGGGCGACCTCACCCTGGTGCGCGTGCGGATCGCCACGGGCCGGACCCATCAGATTCGTGTACACCTCAGTGAGGCCGGGCACCCGGTCGCCGGCGATGCACTCTACGGCGGCGTGCGGCGTGCACTCCCGTCGCGGCTGGCGCCGCTCGCCCGCCTCGATCGCCCGTTTCTGCACGCGGCGCACCTGGGGTTTGCGCATCCCACGAGCGGCGATCCGCTCGCCTTCGACGCGCCCCTGCCAGCCGATCTCACCGCGGTGCTCCAGGCCCTTGACGCTGTCCGGCCCGCCCACCCCGGAAGGGAGTAGACCGATGCCGTCGTCCGACCGCCCAGTCCGCGAAGCGCACGCCGTGCGGTTCCGCGGCCTCATCTTCACCGTGGAACGCGACATCGTCCGCCTGTCGAACGGCCGTCGGGCGACCTACGACATCGTGCGGCACGGCGGATCGGTGGTGCTGATTCCCCAGCCGGAGCGGGAGACGGTCGTGTTGATTCGGCAGTACCGGTGGGCGGTGGGCCGGTGGATCTGGGAACTGCCGGCTGGCGGGCTCGAGCCGGGCGAGTCACCCGCGCGGGCCGCCCGCCGGGAATGTGCCGAGGAGATCGGCCTGCGCCCGGACCGGGTCGAACGGCTCGGCACGTTCTATCCGACGCCGGGCTTCTGCGACGAGCGCATGATGTTCTACCGCTGCACGGGCCTGCGCCGACCCGCCCGGCCTGTTGCCGGCGACGACGACGAACAGATCGAGCCGCGCACGTTCCGCCTGGCCGACGTCCGCCGCTTGATCCGGCGGGGTGAGATCATCGACCTGAAGACGGTCGCCGGGCTCGAACTGGTCGCCGCACCGGTCAGTTGGCGACGTCGCTCATCCTGACGAACCGGCCCTTGCGGGTCGCCTGCCCCGGCGGCGTCAGGGCGAGGGCGAGGACCTCGTCCATCTCGTCGACGTAGTGGACAACCAGCCCCTTGCGCAGCTGGTCGGTCAGGTCCTCGTTGACGTTCTTCTCGTTCTGCCGCGGCAGGATGACGTCCTGGATACCGGCGCGACGCGCGGCCAGCACCTTCTCCTTGATCCCGCCCACGGGCAGCACCTTGCCCGACAGCGTGATCTCGCCCGTCATGGCGAGATCGCCGCGCACCGAACGCCCCGACAGGGCCGAGGCGAGGGCCACCACCATCGTGACACCGGCCGACGGACCATCCTTCGGGATGGCGCCGGAGGGCACGTGCAGGTGAATCTCGGCGTCCTTGTAGAACTGCGGGTCGACGCCGTACTTGGTGGCATGCGCGCGGAACCACGACAGGGCGATGCGCGCCGATTCCTTCATCACGTCGCCGAGCTGCCCGGTGAGCGTCAACTGACTGCTGCCCGGCATGCGCGAGGCCTCGACGAAGAGCACGTCGCCACCGACCGGCGTCCAGGCGAGGCCCGTGGCCACACCCGGATCACGCGTCCGGTCGCGCACCTCCTCCTCGATATGACGCGGCGCGCCCAGCATGTCCTCGACGACGATCGGCGTCACGACGAGGGGACCGGCCGGCGTCTCGGCCGTGCGGCGTGCGATCTTCCGGCAGATGGCGCCCAGTTCGCGTTCGAGATTGCGCACGCCGGCCTCGCGCGTGTACCCCCGGACGATGTGGTGCAGGGCTTCGTCGGTGAACGACACCAGTTCGACCGACAGACCGTGGTTGACGATCTGACGGCCGACCAGGTGCTCGCGCGCAATGCGCACCTTTTCGTCCTCGGTGTAGCCGGCCAGCTCGAGCACCTCCATTCGATCGCGCAACGGGCCGGGAATCGTGTCGAGCACGTTGGCGGTCGTGATGAACAGCACTTCCGACAGGTCGAACGGCACGTCGAGGTAGTGGTCACGGAACGAGTTGTTCTGCTCCGGATCGAGCACCTCGAGGAGCGCCGACGCCGGGTCGCCCCGGAAATCGGTGCCGAGCTTGTCGATCTCGTCGAGGATGAACACGGGATTGCGCGACTCAGCTCGGCGCAGGCCCTGGATGATCTGGCCCGGCAGCGCCCCGATGTACGTGCGCCGGTGACCGCGGATCTCGGCCTCGTCACGCATCCCGCCGAGTGAGATGCGCACGAACTTCCGGCCGATGGCGTCGGCAATCGAACGCGCGAGCGAGGTCTTGCCCACGCCGGGCGGCCCGACGAAGCAGAGGATGGGCCCCTTCACGTCCGGCTTCAGCTTGCGGACCGCCAAGTACTCGAGAATGCGGTCCTTGGCGCGCTCGAGCCCGGAATGGTCGGCGTCGAGCACCGCCTGGGCCTTCGGCAGGTCGATGACCTCCTCGGTCCGCACATTCCACGGCAGCGCCACGAGCCAGTCGATGTAGGTCCGGGCCACCGTGTACTCGGCCGCTGCGGCCGGCATCTTGCCCAGCCGATCGAGCTCGCGCAGGGCTTCCTTCTTGACCGCCTCCGGCATCCCGGCCGCTTCGATCTTCTCGCGCAGGTCCTCGGCCTCCCGCGCCTGATCGTCGCCCTCCCCGAGTTCCTTCTGAATCGCCTTCATCTGCTCGCGCAGGAAATACTCCCGCTGGTTGCGGCCGACTTCCGACTGCACCTGCGACTGGATCTTCGAACCGAGCTCGAGCACCTCGAGTTCCTTGATGAGGATGCGGCTGAGCTGGTTGAGCCGCGCCCGCACGTCGAGCGTGGCGAGCAGGTCCTGGCGGGCCGCCGTCGTCAGCGTGTTCAGGTTCGACGCCACGAAGTCGGCCAGCCGGCTCGGCTCGGTGATGTTGCCGGCGAGCGTCGTCAGGTCGTCCGAGAGGACCGGCGAGAGCTGGACCACCTGCTGGAAGCTCGTGCGCACGTTGCGCTGGAGGGCGTCGATCTCGAGCGAATCCTGTTCGGACACCAGATCGGCCGCCTCGCTGACTTCGGCGACCAGATACGGTTCGTTCAGGATGACCCGATCGAGCCTGAGGCGCCCGAGGCCCTGGACGATCAGGCGCAGACTGCCGTCGG
>DATKDF010000041.1:0-4138 GCA_035512795.1 Vicinamibacterales bacterium | reverse complement strand
TGTGGCGCTTGAATACGTAGTCGGCGACGGCCTCGATCTCGTACTCGTACATCCCCGGCCGGGCCGCCTGCATGCCTTCGCGCAGCGCGAGGCTCGCGATGCGCGTCGCTTCACGGACGAGCGCGATCTCGGCCGGGCTCTTGACGAGCCGGAGGTCGTCCAGGATCGGATCGAGGTCGGCGACCTCCGAGCCCGGCGCCGCGGCCTGCACCTTCTCGCGGAAGACCGCTTCTTTCGACGGCCGGCCGTCCCAGGGATCGCCCGCCGTGGCGCGGTCATGCGCACGGACGCGGTCGACGGCCACCGCGCCAATCGACTCGCGGCGGAACGGCACGTGAATCGGCCGGCGCTCGGCCGCGACCGCCGCGAGCGCCGCGTCGAACGTCGCACGGTCGGCCACCCGCTCGAGGCCCGTGAGCCGCGCGGCCTCGGCGCCCGGCACGAGCACGGGGCCTTCCGATCGCTCCATCCCGGCATTCTGCGGCGGCAGGAACAGCGTTGACGTCTTCGCGCGGCCGTCGATGAGCAGGATCGCGCGCGGCACCTCGACGCCGGACAAGTAGAAGAACTGTTTGTTCTGTTTGAACTTCTCGTAGTTGGGCTGCTCGGTGGCGCCGCTGATGATGGCCACGCCGTCGCCGACGGCGCGCATCACGGCGGCTCGCCGCGCGGCGAACTCGGCCGGCGCAAACGCGTCGGTGAACAGCGGCTTCTGAACCGGCGCGGCCGACGCCAGTGTCAGGGACAACAGGACGCCGAAACCGATGGCGACAGGGCGGGCGGGCATGGGCAGCAACCTCCGGGATCGGAGGTGAGGATATCGCGATGCGGCCCGGGCGGGATCCCGGGGCCCCGGCCGCCCGGTCAGGCGCTCTTCTGCATCGCGTCTTCGGTCACGTCTTCAATGAACTCGAGGCCCGTGACGAAGACGTCGGGTCCGGTCGCCCGCAGTTCGGTCGTCGTGTGCGCTACGCGCGCGCGGAGGACGACGCGCGAACGGTCGCCGACGCGCAGGTCGAAGTCGTGAATCGATCCCTGCGGCAACGGCTCGGGCAGTTCGATCGAGAGCCCGCCAAGGCTGACGTCGCGGACGATGGCCGGCAGGAACTGGTGGTCGGCTACGGGGACGCGAGGCGATCGGCGACGGTCAACCGTGAGAGACATGGACGCTCCGTTTCCCGCGCACCCGGGCGCGGCAGTTTGCCGAAGTAACCTGACAGGCTGACTTCGAGCAAGCACGGTGCCACGGAGACTTGCGATGAAATTGGCCGAATTCTCACGTACCACGACCTGATGCCCGTCAAGGGATCGACAGAAGTCAAGATGATGACGCGCACCGGCCTACTGGCGGGTGAACCGCAGGTCCCAGACGCGGTCCTGAGTAACGCCGAACGCGGTGACCCGGCCGCCCGCCCGATGGAAGGTGACCAGGCCCAGTCCGGCCGCGTCGAACCGATCGCCGGAGTGGGGCTGGAGCCGAATCACGCGGTCAGGACGTCCGGTGATGACGAGGCCGCCGTCACGAACCTCGACCGTGAGCGTCGTTTCGACTTCATCACTGGTGTAGGTGCCGGCATACGCCGCCAGATCTGAAGCCGTGGGCTTGAAGGCGGCGTCGCGTGCGAGGCCGGAGGTCGGCCCGCGCGTTTCGGCGACGGGGGATGGCGCCGGTGCGTCGGGATTGGCGCGCGCGCCCAGATAGAGATCGGCCACGGCGTGCGCCAGTTGCGTGGGATTGGCGCTTGCGGCATTGCACAAGACGGCCACCGACAGGCGCTCGCCGGGGAATCGCGTGAGAAATGCGCGGTAGCCGGCCGTCGAACCGCTGTGACTGACTTCGCGCACGCCCTTGTAGGGACGCACGTAGATTCCGTACGCGTACTCGAGCGTCTGGCCGCCGGTGAGCACCGCGGCTTCGTGCTGCCGCGCGACGCGCGCGGCGGCTCCCGGCGGCGGGTTGTCGTAGTGCTCGTTCCAGCGCACCAGATCCCCGACCGTCGTGAGCAGGCCGCCGTTGCCGTGGACGTCCTCGAATGGCATGTTCAGGCGGAAGGGGCCGCCGCCGCGCCCGGCGGCGTAGGCGACCGCGCGCTTCGGGACGATGCGCGTGTAGTCGTCGCGCCACGACGTCGACGTCAGACCGAGGGGCTCGAACAGGCGCGCGTGGCTGAACTCGGCAAAGCTCATCCCCGACACCCGCGCGACGATGACGGCCGCCAGGTTGTAGCCGGAGTTGCTGTACGACCAGCGCGTGCCGGGCGCGAAGTTGAGCGCCCGCTGGCGCGAGAGGATGTCCACGACGTGCGCATGCGTGTGACGACGGTCGCCACGCGGCCACCCGGAGATGGAGGCCAGGCTGCCCCAGTCGCGCAGCCCACTCGTGTGAGTGAGCATGTGCCGGATCGTGAGCGGCGTGCCGTAGTCGGGCAGCTCCGGGACGTACTGCCGGACCGGGTCGTCGAGCGTCAGCCTGCCATCGTCGACCAGTGCCAGCACCGCGGCCGCGGTGAACTGCTTCGACACCGATCCCGCCTCGAAGATCGTGTCGGGCGTGTTCGGCACGTCGCGTTCGAGGTCGGCCATGCCGTACGCGCGGGCCAGCACGACCTGTCCGCCCTGGCCCACACCGACCGCACACCCGGGTGTGCTGGTCGTCCAGCGCGCGAAGAGGGCGTCGACCCGGGCCGTGCGGTCCTGGCGGCTGGCCGCGTGTGCCGCAGGCCGTGCGAGCACGGCCGTGCCGGCCAGCGCCATAGCGCACAGCCCGACGAGAATCCGCCTGATGGTCGTCGACGTCATGTTGGGCACCTGATGGCCTCCTCGATCGCGTCCAGGCCGCGCTCGAGTTCAGCGTCGGTGATCACGAGCGGCGGCAGCATGCGGATGACGTTGCCGTGCGGTCCTGCCGTGAGCACGAGCACCCGTTGTTGGCGGCAGCGGGCCACGACGGCGGCGGTCTCGGCGGCCGCTGGCCGCGTCGGGTCGCCGTCGCAGGAAAGTTCCATGGCCAGCATCGCGCCCATGCCACGGACGTCGCCCACGATCGGGCAGTCGCGTTTGAGCGCGTCGAACCGGTCCCGGATCCGCTGCCCGATCACGACGGCGCGGTCGGCCAGTCGCTCGCGCTCGATGACGTCGATCGCCGCCAGCGCGGCCGCGCACGCCACGGGATTGCCGCCGTACGTGCCGCCGAGCGTGCCCGGCTCGGCCGCGTCCATCACGGCGGCCTTGCCGACCACGGCCGCAATCGGCAAGCCGCCGCCCATCGCCTTCGCCCAGACGGAGATGTCGGGGACGATGCCGGCGTGCTCGTAGGCCGCCCAGCGGCCCGTGCGCCCGCATCCGGTCTGCACCTCGTCGACGATCAGCAGGATGCCGTGCGCGTCGCAGAGGTCGCGCAGGCCGCGAAGGTAGGCGAGCGGTGCGGGCACAAAGCCGCCCTCGCCCTGTACGACTTCGATCACGATCGCCGCGACCGACCCGGCCGGGACCGGGCCGCGCACGAACCGATCGCGGAGGTCGTCGAGTTCGCGGCTGGCGAACTGCTCCTCGGTCATCCCGGCGCCGAACCGGTAGCGGTCCGGGAAACGCTGCCGGTACACCTCGGGCGCAAACGGTCCGCAGTTGGTCTTGTAGCCGCTCTTGCCGGTCAAGGTCAGCGCCAGGAGCGTGCGGCCGTGGAACGCACCATCGAAGGCGATTACGGCCGGTCGCCGTGTGGCCTGACGCGCGATCTTCACGGCATTCTCGATCGCCTCGGCACCCGAGTTGGCGAGCATGACGCGCGTGGCATTGCCGTGCGGCACCTTCGACGCGAGCGTCTCGGCGAGCGCGACGTACGGCTCGTTGGTGGCGACGTGAATGCACGTGTGCTGCAGGGTCGCCACCTGCGCCTGGACGGCGGCCACCACGTCCGGATGGCTGTGACCCACCGCCATGACGCCGATGCCGCTTGCCAGGTCAATCCATTCCTGGCCGTCGGCGTCGACGAGCACAGCGCCGCGGCCGGACGCGATCGCGATGTCGCCCGCGAAACTCCCGACACCACGCGCCACCACGGCGCGCCGTCGCGCCAGGAGGTCTGCCGTGCCGGCACTAATGCCTGAGCGGGACGGAGTCATCGGGACCGCGCCGCCAC
>DATKDF010000040.1:0-7411 GCA_035512795.1 Vicinamibacterales bacterium | reverse complement strand
CGACGTCGGCCGGCCGCGCGCCGAGCGCCATGCGGAGCCCCGTTTCACGGCGCCGCGTCGAGACGCTGAACGCCACGATGCCGTAGACGCCGACGACGCCGAGCGCGAGGGAGAGCGCCGCAAAGAGTCCCGTGAGCCCGGCGACGAGCCGGGGCGCCGACAGCGCATCGTTCTTGAGATCGCCGATCGTCCGGGTGTTGAAGAGCGGCAGCGACGGATCCAGTTCCGCGATGGCCGCACGCATCGGCCGGATGAGACTGCGCGGGTCGCCCGAGGTCCGCGCCACCAGCACGCCGCGGAAGGGCGCGACCTGGCTCGTCGAGTAGTAGATGCCCGCCTCCGGATCGGGTCCGAGACCCGTGTGATGCACGTCGCCGACGACGCCGACGACCGTGAAGGGCCCAGGGCTGTGATCGAACCAGATGCGCCGGCCGAGCGCCGATTCATCGGGCCAATGCAGTCGGGCGACCGCCGAGCTGACGAGGACCACCGGAGGCCCGGACGCGTCGGCCGGCTCGAAGTGCCGGCCTTCGCGAAGCGGGATGCCCACGACGTCGAAGTAGTCGCGGCTCGCGCGGTAGACGAGCGACAAGGCCGCGGGTGCTTCCGGATCGGCCTCGAGCCGGTAGCGCGACTGGCTCCACGACTGGCTGAGTGGCAAGGTATCGACCACCCCGGCCGCCTCGACGCCTGGCAGGGCCGCCACGCGGGCGACCATCCGATCGAACATCGCGCGCTGCGCCTCGCTCGTCGGGTAAGTCGACTCGGGCAACGACACTTCGGCCGCGACGACATGCTCCGTGTCGAGGCCGACGTCGGTCTGCTGCATCGCGACCAGTCCACGTCCGATGAGCGCGCTCGCGCCAACCACCATGACCGCCAGGGCGATTTCGACGACCGTGAGCCACTGCAACGGCCGCTGCCGCACGGACACGCCGGCGCGGCTGACACCCACCGTGGATCCATCCACGCCGGCGCGCGCCAGTCGGAGGGCCGGCACCAACCCGAACACGAGCCCGGTGAACACGGCAAGCGAGAGCCCTCCGGCGAGCACGGTGCCGTCGAGGCGGATCTGATCGAGGCGCGGCATGTCCGGCGGTGCGTAGGCGACAATCAGGTTCACGCCCCACACCGCGACGAGCACCCCGGCCACGCCGCCGGCGAAGCCGAGCGTCAGGCTTTCGACGAGCGCCTGACGGACGAGGCGCCAGCGCCCGGCGCCGAGCGACGCGCGAACGGCAAACTCATGACGGCGCGTCGTCGCGCGGGCGAGCAGCAGGTTGGCCAGGTTCGCGCAGGCGATGAGCAGGACGACGAGCGCGGCGCCCTGCACGAACAGCACGGCACTGGCCGCCTCTCCCACCAGCCCTTCGTGCAGGGGCGTCACGGCGACGCCCGAGGGCCAGTCGCCAGGTCCGAACTCCCGGCTCCGTTCCGCGGCGTGCGCCGCGAGCGCATCTTCGGCCTGGCGGCGCTCCACACCGGGCCGCAGGCGGGCCACGGTTCGATAGGCGGCCGCGAAGCGGTTGGCGGGATCCAGCCTGAACGGAATCCACAGGTCGGCGCCGCGCCACGAGAGGTGTTCGAAGGTCTCGGGCATGACGCCCACCACGGTGTGGGCCGTCGAACCGAGCCGTACTGTGCGGCCGAGCACGTCGGCGTCCTCCGCGAATCGCGACCGCCACATCGCCCGTGAAATGACGGCGACCGGCGGCGCACCGGGCGCCGCATCCGCTTCCACGAGGCGCCGGCCCAGCATGGGCGCAACCCCGAGGGCATCGAGGAAACCCGGCGTCACCAGCGCGACCGGCACGCGCTCGGGCGGCTGGACGTCGGTGACGTTGGTGGTGGTGTAGGCGTACACACCGAGGCCATCGAACAGGTCGCCGCGCGCCTGCCAGTCGGCGGCTGCCGCAGGCGTCACGTTGTTGCGGCGGGGGCCGCGCTCCGGCACCGTCTGCCAGATCTGCACCAGGCGATCGGCATCCGGAAACGGCAGGGGTCCGAGCAGCCCGTTGACGGCCGAGAAGACCGTCGTGTTGGCGCCGATCCCCAGCCCGAGCGTCAGGAGCACGACTGCCGTAACGCCAGGCTGACGGCGGAGATTGCGCCAGCTCTGCCGCACGTCGTGCGCGAGCCCGCCGCCGATCGGACTCCGTCCCGTGAGGGCGCCGTGGCGACGCCGCCTCGCGTTTCGTCTCTCGGCGACGCCATTGCGGACGCAATCGATGAATGCGACGACCCAGAATCGGAGCAGGGCCGCCACCCCCCGGCCGGCCGCGTCGCGCCGCCGATCGGCATATGCCTGCAGCATCGGTCCTGCGAACCGCTCACCGAAGGGGGAGGGATAGCTGCGGAGCAGCAAACGGTACACGCGGCGTTCGAAGCGCGTCATGATCAGCCCCTCGTTCGGCGCAGCAGCGGCAGCGCACGCGCGGCCCGGATCTGATGGGCGAGCCGATCGACCTCGGCGGCGGCGACCCGGATGCCGAACGGCGTGAGGCGGTAGTACCGACGGCGCTGGTCATCGTGACCGGGGTCTGGCCGCTCGCCAAGCTCGGCGATGAGTCCGGTCTCGAGCAGACGCGCCAGCGCACGGTAGAGCGTGCCGGCGTGCAGGCGCACCTGGCCGCCCGTGCGGGCCTCGACGCTCTGCATGATGTGGTAGCCGTGCGCCTCGCCGTCGCCGAGGGCGAGGAGAATCTCGAAGGCGGCCGGGGTGAGCGGCAGCAGGTCGCGTGGGTCTCGATCTCGTGCCATGCGGGCGTCCTCTCTACGCCCGACGAATATACGCCTAAAGCATAGAGTTGGTCCAGCCCCGGTCGGCACGCCGCGATTGACTCAAAAGGTCCCTCCCCCCGATGCGTAAAGGGACGACAGGACATTCACCGCACGGTAGAGGTAGCACGATGCTCGGTCCGATTCTTCGTCGTCTTCGCGCCGACCCGGGGTACGCCGGCGCGTTCATTCTGACCCTCGGGCTCGGCATCGGCGCCACGACCGCCATCTTCTCGGCCGTCGAGGGCGTGCTCGTTCGGCCACTCCCCTACCCGAACGCGGACCGCATCGTCTACATCGAGCAGCCGGAGACGCGCCTGGCGCGCGACAACGTGCGTTTCTCGTTCCTCGAGATCGACGACTTCCGCCGGCAGGCTACGACCATGCAGGAACTGGTCGAGTACGGCGACTGGCAGTTCAGCGTCGTCGGCCAGGGCGACCCGCACCTGGCGTACGGCGGCCTGGTCACCTCGAACTACTTCACGCTCCTGAACATCCGGGCCGCGACCGGCCGGACGCTCACGGCCGACGATGATGCCGATGGGGCCGTGCCGGTGGCCGTGCTCACGCACGAGTACTGGCAGCGACGATTCGGCGGCGAGGCCGGCACGGTGGGCCGCGTCATCGAACTGACGGGCGTCGCCGCCACGATCGTCGGCGTGCTCGAGCCGGGCAGCCATTACGCGGGCACCGAACGCGCCGAGCTCTACGCCAACTACTCGACCAACAGCCATTACATGAGCGCGTCGATGCAGGACGAGCGGCGTCACCGCATGACGACGCTCTATGGCCTCGTCAAGCGCGGCCCGTCGGTCGACCAGGCGCGCGCGGAAATGCAGGCCATCGCGTCGCGGCTGCATACGCAGTACCCGGAGGACTACCCGGCCGACCGCGGCTACGGCATCCGCCTCACGCCCTGGCGCGACGTGCTCGTCGCTGAGGCGCGGCCGACGCTCCTGATCCTCATGGGCGCCGTCGCCCTGGTCCTGATCGTGGCGTGCGCCAACGTGGCCAACCTCACGTTCGCGCGCCTCGTGCGCCGCGAGCAGGAACTGGCGGTGCGGGCGGCGCTCGGCGCGACGGAGGCACGGCTGCGCGCGATCCTGCTCGTCGAGCACCTGCTCCTCTCGGTCGCCGGAGCCGCCGTGGGTGTGGTGGTGGCCTGGGTCGCCATGGACCTGCTCGTCGGGTACGCGGCGCGCATGACGCTCCGAGCCGAGGAAGTGGGCCTGAACCCGGTCGTGCTGGCCTTCTCGCTCGTACTCGGCGTCGGTGTCGCGATTCTGTTCGCCTGGGTGCCTCGCCTGCCGGCCGCCGGATCGGCCGGTGCGGGCGTCGGCGGGCGCACGACGGTCGGACGCGCCGAGCGGCGGATTCAGCGCCTGCTCGTCGCCGGGCAGATAGCGGTGTCGTTCGTCGTGCTCTCGGGCGCCGGCCTGCTCGCGCGCAGCCTGGTCAACCTCGAACAGATCGACCGGGGCTTCGACACGAGCGCGGTCGTCGCGCTCAAGGCGCCGAACTTCACGCAAACCGCACCCGCGCAGAACCGCGCGTTCTTCGACGAGGTGACGGCGCGGCTGGCGGCCTTCCCGGGCGTGACCTCGGTCGCGACGGCGACCTCGGCGCCGTACGACACGCTGTCGCTCGTCTCCTGGCGCCTCGAGGTGCAGGGCGCCTCACCTGAACTGGTCGAAGAGCCCGTGCAGCTCCTGACGCAATCGGTCAGTCCCGGTTACTTCGAGACGCTGCGCCTGCCGATCGTCCGCGGCCGAGGATTCGGCCCGGACGACACGGCCGGCGCGACGCCGGCGCTCGTGATCAACCAGCGGCTGGCCACACGCCTCTTCGGCGATACCGACCCGATCGGGCGGCAGATGATGTGGTCGTTCAATGGCACGACATGGGGCACCTGGCTCACGATCGTTGGCGTTGCGCGCGACGTCCGCGAACTCGGCCCGGGCGTCCCGCCGGTCGCGACCGTCTACCGGTCGGCCGTGCAGGGCCCGACGGGTCCGGCGCTGCTCGTCCGGACGGCGGGCGATCCGGCGGCCGTCACGCGCGAGGCCGCGCGGCTCGTCCATGAACTGGACCCTCGCCGGCCGGTGACCGATGTCTGGACGCTCGACACCGCCCTGGGCGAGCGCGCGGCGCCCTCACGGCTCAACGCGAGCCTGTTCGGGGTCTTCGCGCTCGTGGCCGTGGCCATTGCGGCCGTCGGCATCGCCGGCGTGCTGGCGTTCGCGGTAAGCGAACGGACGCGCGAGTTCGGCATCCGGCTGGCGCTCGGCGCCGAGCCCGGCAGGCTCCTCTGCGGGGTGATCCGCGACGGCCTGCTCATGACGGTCGCGGGCCTCGTCGTCGGCGTCGTCGCTGCGGTGCTGCTCGGCCGCTTTGTCGAAGGATTGCTGTTCGGCGTCCGCCCGACCGACGCGGCCACACTCGCCTCGGCCCTCGTCGTGCTGGTGGTCATCGCGGGCATCGCCTCCTGGATCCCCGCGCGCCGGGTCACCAAGGTCGATCCGAATATCGCGCTGCGGGACGCCTGAGACAAGGACAGCTGCCTGGGCCGGCGTCAGCGCCTTCTGAGCGCGTCGTCCTCGCCGGCCGCCACGGGGCTGCCAGACCTGCGCCGCGCCGCCGCCGCGTACGACGGCACGCTGCCGGTCATCGGCCTCGGCCTCATGCAGGATCGGGTCGGCCGGGCGACGGTCGATCCGCGTTTCCGCGCGGCGCTCTTTGCCGCATTTGCCACGGCGGCACTGTGTCTGGCAGCCATCGGGCTCTACGGCAGCCTGGCCCACGCGGTGGGACGGCGCCGGCGGGAACTCGGAATTCGGATGGCGCTCGGCGCCGACAGCCGTCAGGTGTTCCGTCTGGTGATCCGGCAGGGCGTGCTCGTCGGCGGCGCTGGCCTGGCGGCAGGCCTTGCCGGCGCGGCGGTGTTCGGCCGCTTCATCGAGAGTTTCCTGTTTGGTGTGACCGCTCGTGAACCCGGTATTTTCATCATCACGGCCGCGGTGCTGCTCGCGGTCAGCCTGCTGGCCGTGGTCACGCCGGCCCGCCGCGCGGCAGCCGTAGACGTCATGCGGAGCCTGAGAGGCGATTGATCAGGACCGCGGGACCCTCGGACCGCATCACCTGATCTTGAGTGCGCGCGGAAGACCTCGAGTAACCTCGGAAAGAACGTCTCGAACGTCGGGTACTTCTCGCGCGCCGCCTCGTACTCTTCCAGCCGGGCCGCGAGGGCCTTGACGTACCTGAATCCACGCGCTTCCTCGTTGCGAAGCGCGCGGTCGCCGTCGGCCCGGCTGCGGGCGTAGGCCAGCCGCAGTGTGATGGCCCGGACGATGTGCTCGTGGACGGCGGTCGGCCAGTCGCCATACGCCTGCTTCTGCATGTCGGCCTTGATGGCGTCGTAGAGCCTCGCCGACCGGTTCACGTCGCGGCTGAACTTCTCGACGAGCGGGTTCACGAACGAGTGACTGAACTCGTGCTGCGCGAGCCCGGCCACCGACCCGCTCTCCGAGAACACCGGTTCACCGTCGCGTTCGCCGAACGGACCGATGAGGGCGTAAACGCGCGCGCGGCCGGCCTCGCCAATCGTCGCCTGGAATCCGCCGTCATGGATGAGGGGGGCGGCGAGGAGCACGCAGTTGTCCAGCGAAATGCCGGTGTAACGCCTGAGTGGCTCGATCGCTGCTGCGACCTCCGGTCCGAGCGCGCTGACGACGCGGGCGTAAAGGTCCTGATGACCCGAAAGAAACGACTCGAGCCGGCTGACGCGCGCGAAGTCGCGCAGCGCCGCCGCGAACTCCTCCACCCGACGGCTTCCGCCCGCGCGGCGCAGCACGGACGGATCCACGGGCGCGATGGGCGGCAGAGCCGGCGGCGGCCCGAACGTCAGGACTACTTTCGGCACGGCGTCGAACCGGAACTGCTCCTCGTTCATCTCGCGAAAGAGCCGCACCGCGCGATGGTCCCTCACCGGTTCGAAGTGCGTGAGCGCGTCGGCGCGATAGCGGGAGTTGACCGTCGTGAGCGGCTGGTATCCCGCGAGGAGCTGCACGACGGTCATCAGCTCGATTCGCGGATCGACCGCGACGAGTGCCGCGGCGTTCTGGTCCCCTGGCACGGTCGCGCGAGCGCCAAGCGCCGCGAACCCAAACATCACGGCAAGTGACAGGAAGAGCCTGCGCATGCGGTGGGCGCGATCTTACCGCGCCGGCTGGGACGCCATGAACTGGATGTTCGTCGCCCTTGGCGCGGTCACGGCGGTGATGGGCGCGGCGCGGTTCGGGCGGTTCGTCGCGCGCAACCCGGTGGAGGCGCACGAGTGACCAACCTCGATCGCGTCGTTCACGAGCCGGCGCGCCTGATGCTCGTGGCGCTCCTCGCCGGCGTCGAGGAGGCCGGTACGAGGTGCGTGCGGGTCGTGGTCGGCACGCGGATGCCTGGCCGGCCGATTCGGGCCCCTCGCTGAGCGCGATCGACTTACTGAATCCGCGTAAAAGTGAACGTGCCCATCGGTGCGACCGATCCGCCGTTGGCGAACGGGAACCCGGTCAAACGGAAGATTGGAATCGTCGGCGACGCCGGCGCGTTGGGTGAGTCGTAAGTCGGGCCTTCGTCGGTG
>DATKDF010000039.1:0-2348 GCA_035512795.1 Vicinamibacterales bacterium | reverse complement strand
CGGCATCCCTGGGGCGCAGGCTCAGGCGGGTGTACAGATTGACCGAGCGGTTCTTGCCGCCGACATTGCGGCGCCCGATGTCGAAGAAGCCGCGGGGCGCCAGCTCGAAGCGCTCCCGCGCCTGGCCCAGGTCGCCGCGCCGGAGCCGGCGGCTGGCCTCGAGACCGCCACCATAGCTGAGCGTCGTGGACGGCGATTCCTCGACGGTCACCAGGACGTCGTGCTCGTTCGTCCCGGCGTGCGAAATCTCGGTAATCTGCACCCGCCGGAACAGGCCGAGCGCCGCCAGGCGCTGCCGGCTCTCGACCAGGTCGGCCAGGCCGAGCGGCTGGCCCGGCCGGAACATCAGCTCGCGCCGGATGATATCGGGGTTCGTGCGGGTGTTCCCGATGATCAGGATGTGGTCCACGATCGTCCGGGGCCCCTCGACGATGCGGTACACGAGGTTCGCGCTGGAGCCGTCGTCGGACAGCACGGGCTCGACCTGGACGTCCACGGCGGCAAAGCCCTCGTTGAGGTACTCGAGCAGGACGCTTTCGCGATCGTCGGCCAGCCGGGGGACGAAGTACGGCGCGCCGGGCGTGAGCGTCAGGAGCGACCGCAGCCGATCGCCGCTCACGTGCTCGTGGCCCAGGAACGTGACGTCCTCGACGAGTGTGCGCGGCCCTTCCACGATCGCGATGACAGGCCGGACCTGCCCGACGCCGGCCGGCGTGGGGTCGGTTTCGTTCGTGGCGGCGTCAACCGAGACCTGCGCAAAGCCGCGGCCGAGGTACAGGCTTTCGATGGCCGCCTCCACGGCGTCGAGGTGGGCCGAGACGAAGATGTCGCCCCCCTGGAGACGTCCCAGCATCGGGCGCAGCTCCTCGAACGGCACGGCCCGGTTCCCGATGACCTCGACGTTCCCGGCGAGCCGGTACAACGGCCCGCGCTGGATGACGAAGACGATCGTGCGCCGGTCGTCACCGTCCTCGGTGCGGTGGCTGACCGAGGCCCGCCAGTATCCCTGCTGCGCGAGGTACAGCTGGATGCGCTGCTCGGAGTCCTCGAGCAGATCCTCGTGCGCCGACGCCTCGCGCTGGATGGGCACGAGCTCCTCGAGCCTTTCGGCCGGCAGCGAATCCCCCTCGAAGCGCAGCGCGACGATCGGGCCCTGTTCGATGTCGACGTTCAGGCCGACGACGGTCTGATCCTCGGACACGATGGGCCGGTGGGACGCGGTCGCCTCGTAGCGGCCGGTGCGCCGCAGCCGTTCGACGTACTGGTTGATCTCGTCATCCAGCCTGAGCGGCTGGTACGGCGCGCCGCTGATGGCCCCGACCTTCTCGAGGAAGCCCCCAGGGTCGGTGACATGCCCGGTGAGGTGCACGTCGCCGATGCGGGCGCGCGGGCCGGCGTCGACTTCAAAGACGAGCGTGAGCTGGTCTGGCGCGCGATCCTGAGCGGTCTCGGCCCTCACGCTGGCGCGCAGATACCCGTGGTCCCGGTAGAGCTGCTCCTCGAGGGTGCGGGCGATCTCGGTCGCGCGTCCGGGCGCGGGCGACGTGCCGAATCGCTCGGTGACCGTGCGGCGCAGCATCCCCTCTGACAGCGCCAGGTTTCCGCGGAACTGCACGCGCGAGACGGTCCGCAGCGGCACGAGGTGATACACGAGTTCGACGCGGCCGGCGTCGGCGGCCGCGTCGACGGCGTGGGCGTCGAGGGCCTCCACGCGCACGTCCTGGACCCGGCGCAGGCTGAAGAGGTGCGCGATCGACTGCCGGACGTCGGCCATCGACAGCGGCTGCCCGGCGCGCGTCTGCACGAGGTCGCGCAGCACGGGATCATCCGTCGCGGCGCCCTCGATCAGCAGCCGGACGGCGGCAATCGTACGGCCGATGTAGGCGGACGATGCCGGCGGCTGGGCGGGATCGAAGACCTGCGCGTGCGCGGGCGCGCAGACGGCGGCGGCGAGGACGACGGCGAGCAGGGCGCGCCGCCTGTCAACTCCCAACGCCCAATTCCCAACTCCCAAGCTGCTCACTTGCCCAATCCAATCAAAGCTGGCTCTGAACGGCGGCCCTGCCGCAGGCAGCGCTCGAATTTCAGCCAAACCGGTACAGGAAATCTGCGCGGCTTGGGAGTTGGGAGTTGGGAGTTGGAAGTTGACACGCACTGAGTCCCGTGACTAGAAGCTGCGCCGCACCCGGAAGTCGATCGCGAACGTGTGGTCGCCGGTCTGCGTGAGCACCCACCCGAGCCGGTCGCTCTGATCGTACTCGAGCACGATGCTCTGGTCGCGGACGACGTTGCCGAGCGCGCGCGCGAAGGTGATGTAGGCGCGGCTCGACAGCCGCTTGCCGATGACG
>DATKDF010000038.1:0-12509 GCA_035512795.1 Vicinamibacterales bacterium | reverse complement strand
ATCTTCGTGTTCGAGAAGACGGGCCTGAACGCCGTCGGCAAGGTCACCGGCCGGTTCCGCGCCACCGGCATCCGGCCCAAGGCGAGCGAGCGGCTGGCGGCCTCGGGCGTGGACCTGCCGATGTCGCTCTTCGAACACGTGCACGCGATTCACTAGAAATTGCCCATGGAAATCCTGGCAGTCCTCGCGGTCTTCGCGCTCGTTACCGGCCTGATCGTCGTGCCGTACTACATGTTCGTCGTGCGCGACGAGCAGAAGGTGCTCGATCGCCTCAAGCCGAAGACGGCCGCGTCGCGCGTCCTCAAGGGCGTGCTCCGGCAGGAAGAGAAAATGAGTTCGGTCGAGCCGTTCGATGCCGCCCTGCGGCGGGCGGCCAAGGTGACCGGCCCCGTCCAGCGGATGATCGACCAGGCCGGCGTACGGCTCAACGTCGGCACATTCCTCCTGCTCGTCATCGTCGCGCCCATGGCCGGCTTTGCGGCCGGGACGTATTTCAGCGGGTACGCGCTGGCAGGACTCGTCGGCGCGCTCGTCATGGCGCCCCTGCCATTCGTCTACCTGCGCGTGATGCGGACCCGTCGCATGCGCAAGTTCGAGGAGCAGTTTCCGGAGGCCATCGACCTGGTGGCCCGCGCGCTCCGCGCGGGTCATGCGCTGCCGACCGGCCTCGGCATGGTGGCCGACGAGCTGCCGGCGCCCGTCGGCCTCGAGTTCCGCAAGCTCTACGACGAGCAGAATTTCGGCCTGACGCTGAGTGATGCGCTCCGCAACTTCGCGGCGCGCATCCCGGTGCTCGACGCCCGCTTCTTCGTCACGGCCGTGCTGACGCAGCGCGAAGCCGGCGGCAACCTCGCCGAAGTGCTCGACAACCTCTCGACCGTCATCCGTGAGCGATTCAAGGTCAAGCGCCAGGTCCGCGTCATCTCGGCCCACGGCCGGATTACCGGCTGGGTGCTCGTCGGGTTGCCCCCGAGCGTGGCGGTCATCACCATGTTCCTCAGCCCCCTGCACGTTCAGACCTTGCTTGGTGATCCGCTTGGTATCCGGATGATCATCACGGCCGGGGTCATGCAGGTGCTCGGCGCGATCATCATCAGCAAGATCGTGAACATCGAGTATTGACGCGATGAGTCCAGACATCCTCTTCGCGGTCGTGGCGGTTTTCGCGTCGGTGGCCTTCATCACCGGGGCCGTGGCCCAGCTCACGCTGAGCCGCCGCGCGCCGGGACGCCGCCGGCTCGAGCAGGCGAGGGTGACCGCCAGCGTGCTCTCGGCCAGCACGGCGCTCACCGCCGAGGACAGCGCCGCCATCAAGAAGCTGCAGTCGTTCCTCCCGAAGTCGCCGAAGGACATGACGGCGCTCCGGCGCCGGATGACCCGCGCGGGTATCCAGGGCGTCACGCCCATGATCGCCTTCCAGATTGCGCGGCTCGTGCTGCCGGTGCTGTTCGGCGTCGTGCCGTTGCTGTTTCAACCGCTGAGCGAAGCCTGGTTCATGATGGCGGCGTTGGCGCTGCTCGGGTTCATCCTGCCGGGCTTCATCGTTTCGAGGAAGACCCGGGCGCGGCAGAGGGTCATCGAGAACGGTCTTCCGGACGCGCTGGACCTGCTGATCGTCTGTCTGGAGGCCGGGTCGAGCATCGATCAGGGCATTCAGAAGGTCTCCGACGAACTCTCGCTGGCCTATCCGGCCCTGGCCGAGGAACTCCAGATGGTCATCACCGAGACGCGTGCCGGCAAGCCCCGTCTCGAGGCCTTCAAGAACTTCGCGACCCGGACGGGCGTTGACGACGTCCGTGCCCTGGTGTCGATGCTCGTGCAGACCGATCGCTTCGGCACGAGCGTGTCGCAGGCGCTCCGCACGCACGCGGAAGTGTCGCGAACCAAGCGCCGCCAGCGCGCGGAGGAACGCGCCGCCAAGATCGGCGTCAAGCTCGTGTTTCCACTCGTGTTCCTGCTCTTCCCGGCGCTGTTCGTCGTGCTCCTCGGACCGGCCGTCGTCAAGTTCGTCCGCGTGTTCGTGGGCGAGGTCGTGCCCCAGTAATTCTCAGGAGGACTGATGCCGTCAACCGCTCTTGCCGCAATCGCCGCCATGGCGCTCGTTCTGTACTTCTATCGCCGGCGCCGGCGACTCGGCCAGGCTGAACCGTAAGTCCCGTCCGTTCCTTTCAGGAGGAGAGCAGCGATGAGTTCGACGACGATCCTGGCCGTCGTGGCCGGTGTGTTCCTGATTCTGTATCTGATGCGCAGGCGTAATCGGATGAGCAAAGAGGACTAGGCCGGTGAGGCGACCACTGCCGTCTGCGGCGTGTACGGCCCTGACGGTCGTGGTCGTCCTGGTCGCCGGATGCGCGGCCAGGCCCGCGCCCAACCTCGCATCCCGGCTCGTCCGGGGCGCCGACGGGCCGGGCGGTCTCGTCTGGCCGATGGCGGCCGAGCCGGGGGAAACCGGTGAGACCGCGCCGGCGCCGCCCGAAGGCGGGCCCGGGGCGGCCGCCACGTCGGAGCCCGTGCCCGGCGTCCGGGCACGCCATGAGATCCGCGACGCGGACACGCTCGAGACGTTCGACCCACGGCTTCAGGCGGCCCTCTCGGCCATCGAAGGGGCCGACACCCGGCCCACGGTCGAGGCCCTGCTCGACGCGGCCGACGAGTACTGGCGTCTTGGCGTGTTCGACCGCGCGCATCGGCTCCTGACCCAGGCGCTCGGCCGCGCGCCGCGCGACGCACGAACGCTCGAGGCGCTGGCCCGGCTCTGGCGCGACTGGGGCGTACCGGCCCAGGGCCTCGCCGATGCCTATCGCGCGGCGTCGGCCGCGCCGGCATCGCCGGCCGTGCAGAACACGCTGGCCACGGTGCTGTTTCACATGGGGCACGTCGAAGCCGCCGAGGCCCGTTTCGCGGAAGTGCTGCGGCTCGATCCCCGCGCGGCCTACGCGCAGAGCAACCTCTGTTACGCCGCGCTCGCGCGCGGCGACGAAGACCGGGCGCTCGCCGCGTGCCGCGCCGCGCTCGAGGTCGATCCGGCGAACCGGGCGGCGCGCAACAACCTGGCGCTGGTCCACGCGGCGGCGGATCGCTGGGACGACGCCGCACGGGAATTTCTGACGGCGGCCGGCGACGAAGCGACGGCCCGGTACAACCTGGGTATGGCGCTCTTGTCGCGCCGCGAGTACACGCGCGCGGCCGAGGCGTTCGACGCCGCCGCGCGCCTGCAACCGGATCCCGGCCGGGCGCACGAGCGCGCACGCGAAGCCCGGCGGCTGGCGGGCGGGGCAGGGATTACCCAGCCCCTGGAAGGCAGGCAGTAGACATCATGGGTGAGATTGAACTCTTCAAGAGGCCCGAGCCATCGGCGCAGGACGTCGCGCAGGAAAGCCTGCTGCCCGAGCCACAGACGCTCGAGGAATGCGGGCTGCGGCTCGACCTGATCATCCAGCTGGTCCTGAAGCACCTGCATCAGGCGGGCGAGCTCACCGGGTCGGCGATTGCCGACCGGCTCGGCCTCGTGTTCCCGATTGTCGAGCCGGCCATCGATCAGCTCAAGAGCCAGTCGCTCTGCGAGATCGTGGGCGGCACCAACCTCGGGCCGCCATCCTACCGGTATCGCATCACGCACGTTGGCCGCGAACGGGCCGGCCTCGTCCTGGAATCGAACAAGTACGCCGGCCTGGCGCCGGTGTCGGTCGATCACTACCGGCGCTTCATGGAGGCCTACAAGAGCTCGCATCCGCTCCGGGCCAACCGCCGGGCCGTCAAGGACGCCTTCAAGCACCTGGTGCTGAGCGACCGCGTGCTCGACCAGGTCGGTCCGGCCGTCAACGGCGAGCACTCGCTGTTCGTCTACGGCCCGCCGGGCAACGGCAAGACCGTCATTTCCCAGGCCATCCGCAACCTGATGACCGACGACTTCTGGGTGCCGGCGGCGCTCGAGGTGGACGGCGCCATCATTCAGCTCTACGACCCGGTCAACCACGACCGGCTGCCCGAGCCCGACACGTCGAAGATGCTCGAGGTGCCGCCGCGTCAGGACCGCCGCTGGATCCGCTGCAATCGGCCGCTCGTGACCGTCGGCGGCGAGCTGACGCTCGATGCGCTCGAGCTGAGCTTCAACCCCGTCTCGGGCTATTACCGGGCGCCTGTGCAGCTCCTGGCCCACGGCGGCGTGCTCGTCATCGACGACTTCGGCCGCCAGCGCGAGTCGCCCCACGCGCTCCTGAACCGCTGGATCGCGCCACTCGAAAGCCGCGTGGACTACCTGCTGCTGCAGTCGGGCCAGAAGGTGGACCTGCCGTTCAACGTGCTGGTCGTCTTTGCCACCAACCTCAAGCCGGCCGAACTGGTCGATGAGGCGTTCCTGCGCCGCATCCACTACAAGGTGCTGGCCGAGAGCCCGACGCCGGATGACTACCGGATGATTTTCGAGAACTACTGCCGGGTCCGCGAGATTCCGTACGACCCGACTCTGGTCGACTATCTGCTGACCCAGCTGTACCCGTCGCGGAACATCCCCCTCCGCGGCTGTCACCCCCGCGACCTGATCGATCAGGCGCTGTCGCTGGCCCGGTACCTGGAGCAGCCACGCCGCCTGACGACGTACTTGCTGGAGGCCGCGTGCGACACGTACTTCGTCGACGAAACGCAGGGCGTCAGCGCCACGCAGTAGCGGCGACGGCGCTCGGCGCCCTGCTCGTGGCCGGCGGTTTCGTGCTGGCGGCGCCGCAGCGGGGGAGCGATCCGCCCCTCACGGTCGAGATCACCTCGCCGCTCGGGCGGACCGGCATGGTCGGCCCCATCCGCATCGTCGCGCGCATCACGGCGAAGGGCGATGCGAAGCTGAGCCTCGTGCGCTTCTATGTCGACGGCGTGCCGGTGGGCGACGACACCGACGGGCCGCCCTACGCGGTCGAGTGGGTCGACGACAACCCGTACCTCCCGCGCGAGATTGTCGTCGACGTGCAGGCGATGTCGGGCCATACGGCCCGCGCCTCGGTCCACCTGAGTCCGCTCGAGATCAGCGACAAGGCGCACGTGTCGAGCGTGCTGCTCGAGCCGTCGGTGCTCGACGCGAACGGGCGGTCGATTGCCGGTCTGGCCGCGGGCGACTTCGAGGTGTACGAGGACGGCGTGCCACAGGTGGTCGATGCGGCCTCACCCGAGGAGATGCCGGCCGTGTTCACGCTGCTCATCGACAGCAGCCAGAGCATGTCGCGGCGCATGGACTTCGTGCAGGCGGCCGCCCGGCGGTTGCCCGGCCTGCTGCGGCCGCGCGACTCGGTCATCGTGGCGCCCTTCTCGCGCACGGTGGGGACCATCACCGGGCCGACGCAGGACGATCAGACGATTGCCGACGCGATCGCGGAGATCCGGCCCTCGGGCGGCACGGCCATTCTCAACAGCCTCGTCGAGATCGCCACCGAGCTCAGCCCGCTTCAGGGCCGGCAGGCCATCGTGCTCATGACCGACGGCTACGACGAGCACAGCGACACGGTCTTCGAGCAGGCCCTCGGGGCGCTCAAGGCCACCAGTGCGACGGTGTACGTCATCGGCATCGGCGGCGTGGCGGGCATCTCGCTCGAAGGCGAGCGCCTGCTGCAGCGGCTGGCCGGTGAAACGGGCGGCCGGGCGTTCTTCCCGGCGCGCGACTTCCAGTTGCAGGACGTGCACGCGATGATCGCCTCCGACGTGCAGTTCCGCTACGTGCTGACCTACACGCCCGCGAACCAGCGGCTCGACGGCACGTGGCGATCGATCGAGGTGCGGACGCCGGACCCGACGCACACCGTCCGCGTCCGGCCCGGCTACTTCGCCCCGGCGCCGCCGCCGATCCGGCCGCAGCTCGAGCTGACCATCCGCGACACCAATCGCCAGTTCGTCGACGTCGGCGCCGAGGACCTGGTGGTGATCGAGGATGGCGTCGAGCAGAAGGTCGAGGCGTTCCAGGAGGCGCTGACGCCGGTCCGCATCACCCTCCTGCTCGATGCGAGCGGCAGCATGCGGCGCGATGCCGAAGCGGTCAAGGAGGCGGCGCTCATGTTCGTGGGCGCGCTGCCGAAACAGGACCGGGTGGCGGTGATGCTCTTTGCCGACACGGCCGAGTTCGCCCACGACATCACGGGCATTCGCGAGTGGACGATCGAGGCCATCAACAAGTACCAGGCCATCGGCGGCACGGCGCTCTACGACGCGGTGTTTGCCGGCCTCGCGCGGCTTCGCCGCGAAGAGGGCCGGCGGGTGGTCGTCGTGCTCACCGACGGCCGCGACGAAGACAACCCCGGCACGGCACCCGGCAGCGTGCGCACGTATGACGAGGTGCTCGAGGCGCTCGATGACGCCGATGCCCTCGTGTATCCGATCGGCCTCGGGCCGAACGTCGACCGCGAGAAGCTGCAGGAGCTGGCCGATCGCTCCGGAGGCGAGGCGTACTTTCCGGTAGAGGTGCAGTCGCTCGCCGACGAGTACCGCCGCATCCTCGAGAACCTGCGCCGCCGGTACGTCATCACCTGGACGTCGACCAACATCAAGCACGACGGCGCATGGCGGACGGTCGAGATCCGGTCCCGGCAGCCGGGGCTCGTGATCCAGAGCAAGGGCGGCTACTTCGCACCGAAGGACGACCAGTAGGCGGATCGTGCGCCGGCAGGCCACCGTCTGGATCGTGGTGCTGGCCTGCGCGCTGCGCCTGCCCGGCCTTTGGACGGACTTCTGGCTCGACGAGATCTGGGCGCTGGACAACGTCGACCGCGTGACGTCGGCGGTCGGCATCTTCACTGACATCCATCACGACAGCAACCACTGGCTGATCAGTCTCTGGATGTACGTTCTGGGGCAGGACGCGCCCTTCTGGCTCTACCGGCTGCCGTCGTTTCTGGCAGGTGTGGCGGCTGTCGTCATTGCCGGCCGGCTGGCTGATGTCGAGGGCGTCAACCGGACGCTCGCCATGCTGCTCGTCGCCGTCAGCTTTCCCCTGGGCTTCTACGCCAGCGAAGCCCGCGGGTATGCCATTGCGTCAACGGCGGCGTTGGCATCGTTCCTCTATCTCCTGCACTGGCTGGAGCGCGGCCGTCTGCGCTGGCTCATGTTGACGTGGGCCTCGGCCGCGGTCGGGCTCCTGGCGCACCTGAGTTTCGTCGCGGTTCTGGGATCCACCGCAGTGTTCGTGGCCGCGCTCTTCTTCGCCCGAAAGCTGTCGATGGCGCGGGTTCTTCTGCCCCTGTCGGTTCCTTTCGCCCTGCTGCTGGGCCTTGCGATCGTGGACCTTCGGCATCTCCAGTTCGGCGGTGGTCCACCTCTCGACGTCGTCGGACTGCTCCTCGACCTGGCAGCCCTGTCGATCGGCGCGCCGCTGGGGCACGCCTGGACGGCCTGGCTGGCGGTCGCCGGAGGCGCCGCCGTGCTGGCGTCCCTTGCGGTGCGGGTGATCGGCAGGAACCGCGACGTCGGCTCGACCTCCACGATCCACCTTGCCTGGGTCTTCTACGCCTCGATTCTCGTCGTGCCGGTCGCGACGGCGGTCTTCATCCGGCCACCGTTCCTGTTTCCACGCTACTTCCTCGTGAGCCTCGCCTTCGTGCCGCTGCTGGTGGCCGGGGCACGGGCGCGCGTGGCTGCGCCCGTGTTCCGGGCCGTCATCGTCGCAATGCTCGTCCTGCACGCCGCTTCCTGGGTGTCCTTCTGGCGTGACGGCCGCGGCCACTATGCGGCCGCACTCACATCCCTGCTGGCGGCCGTGCCACAGGGCGCGGTGACCGTGGGAGCCGACCACGCCTTCCGAACGCCGGTGGTGGTCGACTTCCACGCGCGCAGGCTCGGCCCGGACGCGCGACGCATTGTGCTCGTGGCGACCGACGCTCAGTTCACGATCGTGAGTAGCCCGTCCACACCGATAACGCCGGCTCTCTGTGGTGCGTGCGTACTGGTCCGCGACGACCCGTCGTCGGCCTTGTCGGGTGCGCCGTGGCGGATCTATCGGCGTTCGCCCTGACGTGCGGCCTGCGACGGGCCGGGCGTTCCGAGCGGCGTGAAATACAGGTTCCAGATGTCGGCTCTGAGGTAGCGGCCCACCACGACATAGCCGTTCGCCGTGAAGTAGTCCAGGATGGCCTGCCGGACTTCGGGGTGTGCCTCGATGCAGACCAGTTCGGGCCGGTATCGCCTGATGTCGAATCCGGCGAGGGCTTTTGGCTCCCACAGCTCGATGTCCATGTTCAGGAAGTCGACGCGCTCGACGCCCTCCGCCTGCAGCAGGTCGGTCAGGGTGATTGTCAGGACGTCCCGGGCCACGGGAGCGCTGCCGTAGGCCTCGTTGAAGCGCCGGTCGCCGGAGCTGACCAGCGAGTTCTGTTCCTGGACGTAGAGTCTTGCCTGCTCGTTCGAGACGTCGGAGACGAAGAACGGACGGAAACGCGTGCGGGGCCGGTGAAGACCGTAATCGGCGGCAAACGCGACGAGCGGCTCGACGGCGATGCCCTCCCACCCAAGCGCCGTCTCGAGAAAGTAGGTATTGCTGAACCGCTGATAGTGATTCGCGCCGACATCGAGGAAGAAGCCACCGCGCCGGTCGCCGAAGAAGTCCCGGATAATCCACTCCTCGCCGTGCTGTGACGACCGTGCCGGGCCGTACGTTCGCTTGAGAGTCTTCGCTTCATCAGATGGCACGGTCTGCGCGGCGGTGACGCTCAGGGCCCACCACCCGCCGACGCAGATCAACGCGACGAGCACGATCTCGAGGACGTCGAACCGCTGTCTCCAGAATCTGGTCATGAGGCGTTTCGTCGGACCGGGCCGCCTGCGGAGGCTTGCGGTGTGAAGTACAGATTCCAGATGTCAGCCCTCAGGTACCGACCCACCACGACGTATCCACTCGCGGCGAAGTAGTCCAGGATGTCCTGCCGCACTTCCGGTTGTCCCTCGATGCAGACCAACTCCGGGCGGTACCGCTTCACGTCGAAGCCTGCCAGCGCCTTCGGTTCCCAGAGTTCGATGTCCATGGTCAGGAGATCGATGCGGTCGATACCCTCAGCCTCGAGCAGATCGTTCAGAGTGATGGTCGGCACCGTACGACTCTTCACCTCGTCTCCCGATCGGCCTGTGAAGTCGGCAACGCCCGAGGAGATCCGGTGGTCCCGATCGACGCTGTAGAGCGTGGCCTGTGCATCGGAAATGTCTGAGACGAAGAAGGGACGGAAGCGCGTCCGGGGACGGTAGGTGGCGTAGTCGGCTTCGAACTCGATGAGGGGCTCGACCGCGATCCCTTCCCATCCGAGTTCAACTTCGAGGAAGTAGGTGTTGCTGTAGATGCGATAGTGGTTCGCGCCGACGTCGAGGAAGAAGCCCCCTCGCCGGTCCTGAAAGAAGTTGCGGATGAGCCACTCTTCGGGACGCTGCGACTCCCGCTCGGGACCGTACGTCGCGGCAAAGGGCCTGAGCTCCTTGAGAAACGTCAGCTCCGAGGCCACGTAGGGCACGGCCGCACCGAAGGCGAGGAAGCCGGCGAAGGCCGACGTCACGGCGATCAGGGCGGTTTCGACCAGATCGAATCTCCGGGTTCGCAGGAGGGCCATCGTTCGAAGTATCGGCGGCTGACGGCCGTCCTTCAGTTTCGGATGGCCCGCCGCACGCGTTCGACAGGATGCCGCCCCCCATTGCCCCCGGACCCGCCGTCTGCCAGAATTGCCCCCGCTGACCGTCGACTTTCCCGGGAGACCGTTCCATGAAACGAACTGTGTGGCTGCTGGCCGTTGCTGTCCTGTACGCGGCCGTGAACATTGGCGCCGGGCAGGCGACCGCTCCGGAGCGGCTGTCGTCTGACGTCTTCGCCGGCCTGGAGGTTCGGAGCCTCGGACCGGGCCTGGTGACCGGCCGCGTGGCCGACATCGAAGTCGACCCCAACGACCGCAACACGTACTACGTCGCCTCGTCGTTCGGCGGCCTCTGGAAGAGCATCAACCGCGGCGGCACCTTTCGGCAGATTTTCCCGCGTTCCGGACAGGTCGAAGCCTTCACGCTCTGCTGCGTCGTCGTCGACCCGAAGGACTCCAACGTCGTCTGGCTCGGCACCGGGGAGAACAAGAGCCAGCGCAGCGCCCATTTCGGCACCGGCCTCTACAAGTCCACCGACGCCGGCGAGTCGTGGACGCGCGTCGGCCTCGAGCGCTCCGAGCACATCGGCAAGATCGTCATCGACCCTCGCAACTCCAACACCGTCTGGGTCGCCTCGCAGGGCCCGCTCTTCTCGGCCGGCGGGGACCGTGGCCTCTACAAGACGACCGACGGCGGCACGACCTGGACCCGCTCGCTCCACGTCAACGACGACACCGGGATCACCGACGTCGTCTTCGACCCGCGCAATCCCGACATCCTGTTTGCCGGCACCTACCAGCGCCGGCGGCACGTGGGCATGATGATCGGCGGCGGCCCCGACGGCGGCATCTTCAAGACGACCAATGGCGGCCGCACCTGGACGAAGCTGACGAGCGGCCTGCCCCCGGGTGAGGTCGGCCGCATCGCGCTGGCCGTCGATCCGAAAAAGCCCGACCGCGTGTACGCGCTCATCGACGGCAAGCTCGCCGGCGGTGGCGGGCGAGGCGCAGGACGGGGCGCCGGCGGCGGCGAGCAGCCGGCCGGTCCGCCGCCGCTGCCGCCGGCGCCGACGCCCGACGACTCGCGCGGCTTCTACCGGTCCGACGACAACGGTACCACCTGGACGCGCCTGTCCACCTACCGCGGCGGCGGCCCGGCCTACTACAGCAGGATCTTCGTCGACCCGCGCCACGAGGACACCGTCTGGTCCATCAACACCAGCTTCGAGTGGACGCGCGACGGCGGCCGCACCTGGTCGTCGCTCGGCATCGAGAACAGCACCACGAACCAGGGACCGACGGGCGCTTTCAACGTCCACGTCGACCACCACGAAGTGGTCTTCGACCCGACCGACCCGGAGCACATCATCATCGGCAACGACGGCGGCATGTACGAGACGTACGACAACGGCGTGAGCTGGCGGTTCTTTTCGAACCTGCCAATCACGCAGTACTACCGCGTCTCAGCCGGCTACGAGGAGCCGTTCTACACGATCTGCGGCGGCACCCAGGACAACTTCTCGATGTGCGGGCCGTCGCGCACGTCGCACGTCGTCGGGATCCGTACGAGCGACTGGTACATGATCAACGGCGGCGACGGCTTCCAGACGCGGCAGGATCGCGGCGACCCGAACATCGTCTTCGCCACGTCGCAGAACGGCGGCCTGGCGCGGTTCGATCGCCGCACGGGCCGGTCGCAGGGCGGCATCCGGCCGGGGCCGAACAACACGATCAACTGGCCGCGCGAGGCGGGTGAGGCCGGCGCGGCGGGCGGCCGCGGCGCCGGCGGCGGCCGGGGCCGCGGCGGCGATCGCATCAACTGGGACGCGCCCTACATCACGAGTGCGCACTCGCCGACACGGCTCTACTGGGCCAGCACCTTCGTCTACCGCAGCGACGACCGCGGCGACTCCTGGACGCGCATCAGCCCAGATCTGTCGCGCGACCTCGACCGGACGACGATGCCGATCATGGGCCGCGTCTGGCCGCCGGGCTCGATCGCGCTCCACGAGTCGACGACCGCGCTCAGCAACGTCGTCTCCATCGACGAGTCCCCGCTCCTCGACGGCCTGCTCATCGCCGGCACCGACGACGGCCTGGTGCAGATCACCGGGGACGGCGGTGCCAACTGGCGGCGCGTCGAGGACTTTCCGGGCGTGCCGAAGTGGGCGTACGTGAGCGACGTGTTCGCCTCGCCGCGCGACGCCAACGTGTTCTTCGTCGCGCTCAACAACTGGCAGACGGGCGACTACAGCCCGTATGTCGTCAGAAGCACCGACCGCGGCCGGACCTGGACGAACATCGCCGGCAACCTGCCCGCGCTCCACAGCGTGTGGGCGATCGCCCAGGATCACGTCAAGGACGACCTGTTGTTTGCCGGCACCGAGTTCGGCCTGTTCTTCACGGTCGACGGCGGCCAGCACTGGGTGCAACTGCACGGCGGCATGCCGCCGGCGCAGGTGCGTGACCTCGACATCCAGCGGCGCGAGCACGACGTCGTCATGGGCACGTTCGGCAACGGCTTCTGGGTGCTCGACGACTACAGCCCGCTGCGCGAGGTGTCGGCGGCGACGCTCGCCGACGACGCGCGCCTGTTCCCCCTGCGCCACGCCTATCAGTTCGCGCCGTGGGGCGTGGCGCAGGCCGGGTCGGCGGGCCTCGCGAGTCTCGGCGGCAACTTCACGACGCCGAATCCGCCACACGGCGCCGTGTTCACCTATCACGTCCGCCAGACGCTCGCCGAGGAGACGACGCTCGTGCTCACCGTGTCGGACGTCGAGGGCAACCGCGTGCGCGAGCTGACGCTCGACAAGACGGCCGGGCTGCGGCGCGGCGCGTGGACCCTGCCGGCCGCCCCGCCGGCGCCGGCGGCCGGCGCCCCGGGCCGCGGCGGCCCGGGCGGCGACCAGCCCTTCGGCGGCCGAGGCC
>DATKDF010000037.1:0-8837 GCA_035512795.1 Vicinamibacterales bacterium | reverse complement strand
GACCGTCACGGCCGCCTTCCGGACGTCGATCGAGGTCCAGGTCGAGGTGTACTCGGAAGGCACCCTGTCGGGCGAGCGGAAGCTCACGAGCCGGGCGTACCTGACGTTCGTGGCGATCGACCGCTCGGGCGCGCGCGTCCCCGTGCCGCCGCTCGCGCCCGAAACCGACGAGGAGCGGGCCCGCCTGCGCGACGCCGAGACACGCCGGCAGGCACGGCTCGAGGCGAAGCGGCGATTCGACGAGAATTCAGCGAATTAGCGAATTCAGTTCGCCCGCAGCCTCACCCGCCGTACCGCATGGTCCGGCCCCTTCTCCAGGATGAGCCTCGCCCGCCCTTTGGTGGGCGAGATGTTCTCGCGCAGGTTGACGCCGTTGATCTCGGCCCAGATGCGGCAGGCCGTGGCGCGCGCCTCGACGTCGGAGAGTGCCGCGTACCGGTGGAAGTAGGCCCGCGGATCGCGAAACACCGTCTCGCGCAGCTTCAGGAACCGCTCCACGTACCACGCCTCGATGTCTGCCTCGTCGGCGTCGATGTAAATCGAGAAGTCGAAGAAGTCCGACACGAACACGCGCTCGCCGTCGCCCGTCTGGAGCACGTTCAGCCCCTCGACAATCACGATGTCGGGACGATCGACGACCTGGAACTCGCCGGTGACGATGTCGTAGGCCTGATGCGAGTAGACCGGCGCGCGGACGGCTTCGCGGCCGGACTTGACGTCGGCGACAAACTCGACCAGATCGCGGCGGCGGTAGCTTTCCGGAAACCCCTTGCGGTCGAGCAGGCCCCGCGCTTCGAGATCGGCATTCGGCTGCAGGAACCCGTCGGTCGTGACCAGATCGACGCGCGGGTGATCCGGCCACCGGGCCAGCAGGGCGCGCAGGATGCGCGCGAACGTGCTCTTCCCCACCGCCACGCTGCCGGCGACGCCGATGACGTACGGGCGGCTGCCGGGCAGCCGCCCGAGGAACAGTTCGGTCGCCTTGGCCAGCGTCTGGGTCGCGGCCACCTGCAGGTTGAGGAGCCGCGACACGGGCAGGTAGATGGCTTCGACCTCGGCCATCGACACCTGCTCGTTCAGGCCCTGCAGTTCCGCCAGGTCCGGCTCAGTCAATGACAGCGGCGTGGCGGCGCGAAGCGCAGCCCACGCTTCGCGATCGAAGTCGTGGTACGGGGCGGCCAGGTGTCAACCCTGCTTGTAGTAATCGGTGTTCTTGGCGATGAAGTCCTGCCACTTCTCGGGGACCTCATCCAGGACGAAAATGGCCTCGACCGGGCAGGCCGGCACGCAGGCGCCACAATCGATGCACTCGTCCGGGTGGATATACAGCATCGTCGCCGACTCGAACGCCGGTTCGTCCTTCCGCGGATGGATGCAATCCACCGGACACACATCGACACAGGCCGTGTCCTTGGTGCCGATGCAGGGCTCGGTGATGACGTAGGCCATTCTCTCCCTCCGAAGTCGTTCGTCGTCATTGTACAGTACGGACCTGCGTTCGCCTGAACGCCGATGGAGGCATGCATGACCCAAGTAGCGGCCATCGCCGCTGTACTGACCCTGACCCTGACCCTCGCCGGCCCCGCGCCGGCCGCCGCACAAGCGAACACCGGCACGGCGCCCGCCGCCGCGCCGCAGGACCTCGACCCGGACCTGCGCCCCGTACCGGCCGAGCCCGACTTCACGCTGGGCGCCCTGCCGACGACCCTCCGGCTGGCCGCCCGCAAGGGCGTGTTCCACATGACGCATCGGTTCACGCGTCCGGTGAACGAAGGGTCGTTCGGCGATTTCATGTCGGACTTCTTCGGCCTCGACAGTAGCTCACGCGTCGGCCTCGAAGTCCGCTACGGTCTGCGGCCGGGCACCCAGGCGGCGCTGCACCGGACCAACGATCGGACGATTCAGTTCAGCGCGCAGCACGAGTTCCTCGTCCAGACGGTCGAGCGGCCGTTCACCCTGCACGGCCTGCTGACGATCGAGGGCCGCAACAACTTCGGGCTCTCCGACGAGATCGCCCTGCCGGATGCCGACGTGTTCTCGTCGGCGATCGGCGTCGTCCTCTCGCATCGGATCGGCACCCGCGGTGCGGTGTACCTGCAGCCGATCATCGTCATCAACTCGAACGTCGATCCGGCGTTCGCGGCCGAGCCCGGCCACTCGGCACTGCTCGGCCTGGCCGGCCGGTATCGGCTGAGTCGCGCCGGGCGGGCCTACGTGTTCGCCGAGTTCGTGCCCCGGGTCGCCGGCTTCGACCAGGGCGTACACCATTTCAGTTTCGGTATCGAGGAGCGCATCGGACAACACGTGTTCCAGTTCAACGTGTCCAACTCGCTCGGCACGACCATGGCGCAACTGGCCCGCGGCGGACCGGACAACAACGACTGGTTCATCGGATTCAACCTGACACGGAAGTTCTACTGAAGGGCAGAGACCCCGCCAACGCTTTCCTCACCGCCGCGGCGCCCACACCAGCCGCGGCGAGGCAGAAGAACGCGCTGGTCGTGTCGCCGAGGAGCGCGTGCCCGGTGCCGAACAGCACGCCGTAGACGCACGCGCACCCGCCGGCGACGCCCAGGATGGCTGGCGCCATCGGGTCGGTCCCCGCGGCCCGGCCGCCGACCGACGGCCGGACCGTGTTCCAGCCGGGGCCGGCGGGCCGGGCCTGCAGGTAGAACGACCGGAGCACGGCGGCGTCGGTCGGCGCCGTCGACCAGGCCACGGCGAGCCAGACGATCGTCGTGATCGCGACCGTCGCGACGAGCGTCGTGCTCACCGGCAGGTCCACGCCGGCGCGGCGGAGCGCGAACGCCGCGATGGCCAGCCCGAACGAGCAGGCCATCGCCGCGATCTCGCTCCAGGCATTGACGCGCCACCAGTACCACCGCAGCAGATAGATGAGTCCCGTGCCCGCACCGATCGACAGCAGGAGGTTGAACGCGTCACGCGCCGAGTCGAGCACCGGGGTGACGGCCACGGCCACGACCATCAGGGCGGCCGTGACCAGCCGGCCCGCGCGCACGTAGTGGCGCTCGTCGGCGCCCGGCCGCAGGAACCGGCGATAGAAGTCGTGGACGAGGTACGACGTGCCCCAGTTCAAGTGCGTCGAGATGGTCGAGATGTAGGCCGACAGCAGGCCGGCCACCATCAGCCCGAGGACGCCGGCCGGCAGGAACGTCAGCATCGCCGGGTACGCCATGTCGTGGCCGACCAGGCGCGGATCGACGTGCGGCAGTGCCGTGCGGACGGCCTCCAGATCGGGAAACACGAGCAGGGAGGCCAGGGCCACGAGCAGCCACGGCCACGGCCGGAGCGCGTAGTGCGCGACGTTGAACAGGAGCGTGCCCGCCACCGCGTCGCGCTCGCTCCGGGCGGCCAGCATCCGCTGCGCCACGTAGCTGCCACCGCCGGGTTCCGATCCCGGGTACCAGGTGGCCCACCACTGCACGGTGAGGGGCACGACGAAGATCGTCAGGACGGCGGCCCGGTCACCCCAGTCGGGGACGAGGCCGAGCACCTGCGGGTCGAGGGCGGTCCGCAGGCCCTCGAGTCCGCCCACGGCCGGGTGCCCGAGCGCGTAGACAGCGGCCAGGGTGGCACCGGTCATCGCGATGCCGAACTGAATCAGGTCGGTGACGAGCACCCCCCAGAGCCCCGAGGTCGCGGCAAACAGCACGTTGAGGATCGCGCAGACGAGGAGCGTCTGCATGAGCGGCCAGCCCAGCAGGACGTTGGCGATCTTGGCGGCCGCCAGGTTGACGGTGGCCATGATCACGACGTTGAAGATGAGGCCCAGGTAGATCGCCCGGAACCCGCGCACCCACGCCGCCGGACGACCCGAATACCGGAGTTCGTAGAACTCGAGGTCGGTGAGCAAGCCGAGCCGCCGCCACAGCCGCGCGTAGAAGAACACCGTCGTCATGCCGGTGAGCAGGAACGCCCACCAGACCCAGTTGGCGGCGACACCGCCCTCGCGCACGAGCTGGGTGACGAGGTTCGGCGTGTCGGTGCTGAAGGTCGTGGCCACCATCGACACGCCGATGAGCCACCACGGCGCGGCCCGCCCCGACAGAAAGAACTCCGTCGTGCTGGCCCCGGCCCGACGGGCGAGCAGCACCGCCGGCGCGAACGTGACGGCCACCACGACGATGACGATGGTCCAGTCGAGAGCCGTCAGCATGTGCCGCTGCCCCTGCGCGTCGTCGGCGTGAACCCCACGGGTGGCCGCCTACCGGCCCGTGAAGTCCGGCTTCCGCTTCTCGAGGAACGCCGTGGTGCCCTCGGTCTTGTCCTCGGACTCGAAGCAGATCGACTGCGCGAGCGTCTCGATGACGAGGCCCGAGTCGAGGTCCACACGTGACGAGGCGCGGAGCGCGAGCCTGGCAAGGCGCACGGCCAGCGGCCCCCGCGTCAGGATGCGGCCGGCAAGCGCGCGCGCGGCCTCGACCAGCTCGGCGCCGGGCACGACGCGGTTGACGAGCCCCCAGGCGTGGGCCGTGGCGGCATCGATCGGATCGCCCGTCAGGACGAGCTCGGCGGCGCGGCCGAGACCGATGAGGCGCGGCAGCCGCTGGGTGGCGCCGGCGGCCGGGATGATGCCGAGGCCCACCTCCGGCTGGCCGAAGCGCGCGTGGTCGGCGGCCACGCGCAGGTCGCAGGCCAGCGCCAGTTCGCACCCGCCGCCGAGCGCGTGCCCGTTGATGGCCGCGATGGTCGGCTTCGGGCATTCCTCCACCGCGCGAAACGCCGACGAGTTGATCGCCGCCAGCCCATCATCACGCCGCCGCTCGCGCATCTGGCGGATGTCGGCGCCCGAGACGAACACCTGGTCGCCCGCCCCCGTCAGGATGACGACGCCGACCTCGGCCGCGCGGCCGAGATCCGCCAGGGCGGCCGTCAGGTCGGTGACGGTCGCCCGGTCGAGCGCGTTACGGACCTCGGGCCGGTTGATGGTGACGGTCGCGATGCGGTCGGCGATGTCAACGAGCAGGTTGGGCATAGTCGTAGACCCCACGGCCCACCTTGCGCCCGAGTCGTCCCGCGCGCACGTACTGGACGAGCAGCGGACACGGACGGTACTTCTCGCCCAGGCTCTTGTGCAGATACTCGAGAATGCTGAGCCGCGTGTCGAGACCGACCAGGTCGACCAGCTCGAACGGGCCCATCGGGTGGTTCAGCCCGAGCTTCAGCGCCTTGTCGATGTCGCGCGCCGAGGCGACGCCCTCCATCAGCAGGTAGAAGGCCTCGTTGCCGATCGACGCGTTGACGCGCGTGGTGATGAACCCCGGCGACTCGCGCACGAGGACCGTCTCCTTGCCCATCCGCCCGGCCACGGCCACGATCGTGTCGATCGTCGACTCGCTCGAGTCGAGCGCGCGCACGACCTCGACGAGCTTCATCTTGTGGACCGGATTGAAGAAGTGCATGCCGGCCACGCGCGCGGGCCGTGCCATCGAGCCGGCCAGTTCCGTGATGCTGAGCGCCGACGTGTTGGTGGCCACGATCGCCGCGGCGGGCGCATGCCGCTCGACCTCCGAGAGCAGCGTGATCTTCACGTCGATGCGCTCGGGCGCCGCCTCGATGACCAGATCGGTGTCGGCCACCGCCGCCGCCACGTCGGTGGTCGTCACGAGGCGGCCACGCGCCGCGTCGGCGTCGCTCACGTTGGCCTTGCCGAGCTCGACGGCCCTGGTCAGGATGCCCTCGATCGCCGCCTGCGCCCTGGCCACGGCCTTGTCCGAGGGATCGTACAGGCGCGTGGCAAACCCCGACATCATCGCCGCATGCGCGATGCCGTGGCCCATCGTGCCCGCTCCCAGAACGCTGATCGTCCGAACGTCAGTCACCGTGTCAATTCTCCCATCGCCTCGATCGCGACGTCGATCTCGGCCTCGGTGTTGTAGAAGTGCGGCGCGAGCCGGATGCCCGCGTTCGGCCGGTAGTCGACGATCACGCCTCGGGCCAGTAGCGCGTCAGCGACCCGGACGCCATCGGGCACGTCGAGCACCACCGTGCCGCCGCGCTCGGCGTCGTCGAGCGGCGTCCGGACCGGCCAGCCGTGCGCGAGCGCCGCGTCGATGAGCCGGCGCGTCAGCCGGAGTGACTTCTCGCGAATGGACCGCACGCCAACCTCAGCGACGATCTCGTAGCCCGCCCGGGCGGCGGCCAGGGCCGGCACGTTCGGCGTGCCGCTCTGATACCGCTCGATGCCGCCCGCTGGCTCGATCGGTCCGGTGGCGAACGTAAACGGCTGCGCATGGCCGGCCCACCCGACCATGCCGGGCGCGAACGCGTCGATCAGATCCGGCCGCACGTAGAGATAGCCGGCCCCGGGTCCCCCGCACAGCCACTTGACCGACCCGCCCACGGCGAAGTCCACCCCGAGCGCGGTCAGGTCCATCGGCACGGCGCCCGCGGCCTGGTAGACGTCCAGGACCACCCGCGCGCCGACCCGATGCGCCTTCTCGACGACGGGTCGGACGTCCTGCAGGCAGCCGCTCCTGAAGAGGACGAGCGAGAGCGGCACGAGGACGGTCCGGTCATCGATGGCCTCGACGAGGCGCTCGACGGGCGCGCGCACGACGTTGTCCGACGCCACGTACCTCACGTCGGCGCCGTACCTGCGGAACCCTTCGAACAGGTAGTGGTTGGTGGGAAAGTCGAGGTCCTGCAGGACGATCCGGTTCCGGTCGCCCGTGAACGTGAAGCAGGAGGCGATGACCGCCTGGGCGACCGTCGCGTTCTGGTGCATCGTGATCGAGCCGGCCGGTACGCCGAGGATGGGCGCCAGCAGATCGCCGGTGGTCCGGCCCATCTCCCACCAGCCCTCGTGCCAGGCGCGAACGCCACGCTGGTCCCAGGCGTCGAGGAACTGCCCCACCGTCTCGCGCGTCCGCCGCGGCATCGCGCCGAGCGAATGGCTGACGAGGTACGTGCAGGTCTCGAGAATCGGAAACTCAGCGCGCCAGCGCAGCAGTGAATCCACGCGTGTCCCCTGCCCTATCCCAGGTCGACCCACACCGTCTTCTGCTGCGTGTAGTAGTCGAGGGCGTGCTGGCCGAGTTCGCGGCCGAAGCCGCTCTGCTTGTAGCCGCCGAACGACGCGCCGACGTCGTAGACGTTGTAGGTGTTCACCCAGACGGTGCCGGCCTGCAGGCGCGCGGCCACGGTATGGGCCTTCCGCACGTCCCGGGTCCAGACGCCGGCCGCCAGGCCGTAGATCGAGTCGTTGGCGCGCGCGATGGCCTCCTCGACGTCGGCAAACTCGATGACCGAGAGCACCGGGCCGAAGATCTCCTCGCGCGCGATCGTCATCGACGGCGTGACGCCGGCAAACACCGTCGGCTGCATGAAGTAGCCCTTCCCGGTCCCGATGTCCGCGCGGCTGCCGCCGGCGACGAGCGAGGCCCCCTCCGCCGTGCCGCGTTCGACGTACTGGAGGACGCGGTCGAGCTGCGTCTTCGACGACAGCGGGCCCAGCCGCGTCTTCGGATCGAGCGGATCGCCGGGCACCATCTTGCGCGCGCGGGCCGCGACCTTGTCGACAAACTCGTCCCGGATCGACGACTCGACGAGCAGGCGCGACCCGGCCGCGCACACCTCGCCCTTGCCGTAGAAGATGCCGATCGTCGCGCCGCGGACGGCCGCGTCGAGGTCGGCGTCGGCGAACACGATGTTCGGCGACTTGCCGCCGAGCTCGAGCGTCACCTGCTTGAGCGTCTCGGCCGCGCTCCGCATGATGCCCTTGCCCGTGGAGGTATCGCCGGTGAACGCGATCTTGTCGATGCCCGGATGCTCGACGAGCGCCTGGCCCACCGTGCCGCCGCTGCCCGTGATCACGTTGAGCACGCCCGGTGGCAGCCCGACCTCGGCCGCCATCTCGCCGAAGGCGAGCGCGGTGAGCGGCGTCTGGCTGGCCGGCTTCAGGATGACCGTGTTCCCGGCCGCAAGCGCCGGCGCGATCTTCCACATGGCCAGCAGCAGCGGAAAGTTCCACGGCACGATGGCGGCCACGACCCCGAGCGGCTCGCGGCGCGTATACACGAGGCCGTGGGCCTTGATCGGCACCGTCTCGCCGTGGATCTTGTCCGCCCAGCCAGCGTAGTACTGCAGGACTTCGATCGCGAGGGGAATCTCGATGTGCCGCGATTCGGTGATGGGCTTGCCGTTGTGCAGCGTCTCGAGGCGTGACACCTCGTCGATGCGTTCGGTCAGCCGCTCGCCGAGCTTCCAGAGCAACCGCCCGCGCTCGCGCCCCGGCATCTGGCCCCAGGGACCGGCGAGCGCCGTGCGCGCGGCCGCGACCGCCGCGTCGACATCGGCCGATGTCGCCGCGGCCACCTCGGCGATCCGGGCCTCGGTGGCGGGGTTGATGACCGGCTGGGTGCCGCCGCCCGTTGCGCCGCGCCACTCGCCGCCTATCAGCAGCTCTTTGCGTCCGAGATCAGTCACAGGAAGTGCAGTCTACCCTGTCGTCTGCCCTCTGTCCTCTGCCCTCCGTCTACTTTCCCTCGAACCGCGGCGCCCGCTTCTCCAGGTTCGCCGCGATGCCCTCGGCCGCATCGTCGCTCTCGAACAGCAGTTGCTGCAGCTCGCGTTCGAGCGCGAGGCCCTCGCCGAAGCCGGATTCGGCACCCGATTGCACGGCCCGCTTGATGCGCCCGACCGCACGGCTGGCCTTGTGCGGGGGCGTGAACTGCTGCGCGTACTCGACCACCGCCTCGACAAACGACCGACCCGCCAGCCGGGCGTCGTCCCACACCTCGGTGACGAGGCCGAGCCCGGCGGCCTCGTCCATCGACATCAACCGGCCGGTGACCAACAGCTCCATCGCCTTCGCC
>DATKDF010000036.1:0-13979 GCA_035512795.1 Vicinamibacterales bacterium | reverse complement strand
CGGCCGATCGAGGATCCGGCGGAGATGGGATCCACGGTAGACGAGGCGGCCGCGCGCGTGGGACTCACGCGCCTCGAACTCTCGCAGGCGCTCGCGAGCTTCGTCCGGTCGATCCTGTCCGGCAACTCGCGGTTCGATCGCTTCATGGACGGGGACCGCGAGGCGCTGACGACCGACGAGCAGGCGGGCCTGCGCGTGTTCCGGACGAAGGGTCGCTGCAGCTTCTGTCACGCGGGCCCGACCTTGACCGACGAGGAGTTTCACAACACCGGAGTGGCCTGGTCCGCGTCGGACAGCATCGGCCACTTCCTGGATGACGGCCGCTCGCTGGTAACCGGGCGCGACGCGGATCGCGGCTCGTTCAGGACGCCGACACTGCGCGAGGTCGCCCGCAGCGCGCCCTACATGCACGACGGCAGTCTAGCCACGCTCGAGGACGTCGTGGACTTCTACGATCGCGGCGGGCGGCCGAACCCGTACCTGGACGTGGATATCCGGCCGATCGGGCTGACGGCCGACGAGAAGACGGCGCTCGTCGCGTTTCTGCGGGCGCTGAACGGAACGTCCAACTGACCGTGACGCGACCGGCCGCACCCGCGCAGGGAGGACCACGCTCGAACTGCTGTCTCGCGGTTGGCTGCGGCCCGACCGCGGCCAACCGAAGCCGTCGGCCGGCCCTTGCTGCGCGGAAGCCGTTGGTGCGCGCCGGGTGGCGGTGATTCTGCGCCGCGCCGGGTCTGCGGTGGGTGCGAAGAGCCCGCAGCCAACGGCCGGCGTTCGCAGCCAACCACGTGTCCCTCGCCGTTACGGGAAGGGTGTTGAGCTCTTCGGTTTCAATGGGGATGCGGGAGTAGCGTGCCGGGTGGGCTCCGTCGCCGGCTGCGAGGAACCCGGTGGCCGTCTACTCCAAGAAGCGTCAGGCCGACAAGGCACGTCACCACGGAGCTAGTACACTGCCCACGGGAGACATCAGAATGTTTGAACTGTGGGTAAGCGTCGCGTTGTTGGGTGTGTGGAGTTGTATCGGCGTCTTTTATAACAACAGTCGAAAGGCCTCAAAGCAAATGGACGAGGTCGTGAAGTTGCTCGCCGAAATCGCCGTGAAGGCATAGCCCGGAGTGCCGACCGACGCCGCAACGGGGCGGCGAGCGAGTGGCCAGAGCTACGCCTGGATCATCTGGTGCCGCCGCGGCTGAAGCCGGGCGCCAGTTTTGCCGGACCGAACTAATTCGGGGTTGCCGCAGCAGGACGGATCGCAACGTCTGGAAAGGACTTCAGCAGGGCGGTGTCGAACGTGACGAGCGGGAGCTTCTCCCGCACGGCCAGCTCAACGAACAGCGTGTCGTAGACCGCGACCCTGGACCGGTGAGCGCGAACGAGAGCCGCCTGCCACAGCGTCCGATTCGGCACCACGTGAATCCCCAGGCCGTCCGCCAGCGTCAACCGGTTAGCGGCTTCTTCGATGGTCAGGACGTTGTGACGCGTGGCCATCCACAGGGCATTGGCGAGTTCGGCCTCCCAGACGGCGGGTGCCCACGCCTCATCGAGCGTGGCGATGAACGTTCGCGCTTCATCAACGAACCGGTCGGTGCCGAGGACAAAATAGGCCACGACATTGGTATCCACCACGGCATTCATGCGCGGCCGGTTCCGATCCAGGCATCAACTTCCGCGGGCGTCGGTCGGCGCGTCTGGCGAGCCCATCCGGCCTCAATCTGGTCCAGCACAGAGCGCCGTTCCGCGACGTGGGCTTCAAGCAGCTCGCGGACCTCTTGCTCCATCGAGCGACGGTGACGCCGGGCGATCGCCTTGAGAGATCGGACGACCTTGGTCGAAACATTGCGAATCGTCAACGTGGGCATGAGATTGCTCCAATGCAAGCACAATGCTAGCATCCACCAGGCCGGCCAACAAGCGGCATGCCGCCGACGGCGCCCTGCGCAGAATCGCGGGCGACGCGTCAACGGGAACGGCAATCAACGGGAAGGGTACTGACCGTGAAGCTGAAGTGCGGGTCCGTTCTCGCGACCGTACTGCTCGCCCCGTGGTCCTCCGTTGCGGGTCAGTCCGGATTCGCCGGTACCTGGCAGACGGACGTCGTCGACCCACCGTGGACGGTTGCACTGAGAGTCGAGGGGTCGCGAGTGACGGGAAGGGTGAGTCAGTGCGCCGGGCCGGGAGCCGTGGAGGTCTACGACGGTCGCATCGACGGTGATGCCGTGACCTTCAAGTGCACCAGCAGGGACAACGACCGAACCGTCTTGCTCACCGGCCGGCTCACTGACGGCAACATCGCGTTCACCTGGGCCATCGACGTGCGGCCTGGAGGCTCGCCGGTTGCGCCAAACGCACGCGCTCGGGCAGCCATGTTCGGTCCGTCCGCGCCGGCGACATTCACGGTCCGACGCGTGCCCGACGGTCCGCTCGCGTCAAGACTCGACGACGTCATGGGCACGGAGCTGGCAGCGGCGGTCGACGGCCTACTATGACGACGACTGGAGGCGCGCTGCCGAGGCGCTCGATCTCGGCCTGCTCCTCGTGACCTTCAGCCGGATCGCGGGACAAGACGCAGGGCAGGAAGGTCAGGGCGCCATTGCGGAACGAGCCGGCGCGGACGCCGTCGAGCTATTGCTGCGGCGCTTAGGTGACGAATCATCGCGTCCGGAACTGGCAACCGCGCCCCTGATCATCTGGGGTCACTCGGCTGGCGGCCAGTTGGGGTCGCGGATCGCGTCAGTCCTTTCCCAGCGAACGATCGCGTTCATCCACTACCACACCAACGGCGGCGTGCGTGAAGGTCAGCGCGCGCTGTATCGGATCCCGGCACTTCTGTTTGTCGGGGGGAAGGACGCGGCCGCCGATGCCGGCCTGGCCGAAGGCGCCTGGAGGGCCGGCCGATTGGCCGGCGCGCCATGGACATTCGCCACCGAGCCTGACGCCGACCATGGGAATCCGGCGCATCTGAGACAAGCGAACGACCTTCTGATCCCCTGGATGACGGCTGTCGTGCGCTTGCGCATGTCACCAGACGAGGCGTCTTTGCGTCCAGTCAGCGAGCGGGATGGGTGGGCAGGGCAACACCGAACTCGCGAGGTGTCGCCGTACGCCATGCTCATCGAACCAAGGGCGGACGTGAGTTGGTTGCCTGACGAGGCCAGTGCGCGAGCCTGGCAGACGGTGACGGGCCGAAGGAAATAGCGACGCCCACGGCGATGACCGCTCCGGAACGTCCGGTCGATCCTGGCTGGCAACACCAGGTCACTTCCGGGAGAGGCACACGATGAACATCCTGCTGTGGGTCCTGCAGGTCCTCGCCGCGCTCCTGTACGGAGCGTCGGGCGTCATGAAGGTCTTCATGTTCGCGAGATCCCGCCCATCATCTTGAGCGGCGCGCTGGGCCTCCTCATGGCGTTCATCGCGTACGGCCGATGGTCCTGAAGCCGATCGTCTGAACGGCGGGCAGTCTGGTATATAGTCACATAGTGACTAAACGAAGCTCCGTGCCGGTCGAGCCGCTCGCCGAGTTCGAGCTGCTGGTCCTCCTGGCCGCGCTGCACCTCGGTTCGGACGAGGCGTACACCGTGTCGATTGCCGACGACATCGCGGAACGCACCGGCCGGCCGGTGCGGCGCGCGAACGTCTTCACCACGCTGCAACGGCTCGAGGCCAAAGGGCTCGTCTCGACGCGCCTTGGCGAGTCCAGGCCGGAACGCGGCGGACGACCGCGGCGCCTGGTCGTGGTGACGGCACCCGGCCTGGCATCCGTCCGGGCGACCACGAACGCCATCCAGACGATGGCCGGTCGCGTGAAGGGACTCTCGGGAGATACGCGATGAAGCCCCGTCGTCTGATCTCAGCGTTGCTCAGGCGGATCGCATCACCTGATCGCGTTGCCGACGTCCTGGGCGACCTGGAGGAGGCCCACCGCCGGCGCGTCGAGCGGCACGGACGCTTTGTGGCGTGGCTGCTGACGATGCTCGAAGGCCTGGACATGACACTCGCCATCGCCCGCCTGCGCGTGCCGCGGCCGCGCGTCTCCTGGCTGGACGTCAAACTCGGTGTGCGCATGCTGCGGCGCTACCCCGGGCTCACGGCCGTTGCAGGACTCGCCCTGGGGTTTGCGATCGCCATCGGCGCCCTCACGTTTGAAGTCGTCACGCAGGCCCTGCACCCCACGCTGCCGCTCGCCCACGGCGATCGGCTGGTCGGATTCCGTCTGTGGAATGCCGAAACGGGCCGGGAGGTGACGCCGACGGCAGCGGACCTGGAGACGTGGCGCACCGAGCTGCGCTCGGTCGAGCACGTGAGCGCCTTCCGGTCGTTCGAGCGCAACCTGATCACGCCGGACGGACAAAGTGCGGCGATCTTCGTTGCGGAGATGAGCGCCGCGGCGTTCGAAGCGGTCGCAATACCCGCGCTGGCCGGCCGCAATATCATCCCCTCCGACGAGACGCCCGGCGCCCCGGACGTGCTGGTCATCGGCTTCGACGTCTGGCAGGAGCGATTCGGCGGCGCGCCGGATGTCGTCGGTCGGATCGCCCGGCTTGGCGCCGCCCCCGTCACCATCGTCGGCGTGATGCCCGAGGGCTTCGCGTTTCCGATCGCGCACGAGGCCTGGACGCCGTTACGGCTCGAGGCGGCGGGCCAGGCGCGGCGAGACAGCCCACCCGTGGGTTTCATCTTCGGCCGCCTGTCGCCGGGCGCGTCACTGGCGAGCGCGCAGGCGGAGGTCGCGGTCGTCGGTGCCCGGGTGGCCCGGGAGTTCCCGGACACGCACGCCCGCGTGTCACCAGACGTCCTGCCGTACGTCGAAGCGCTGATCGATCTGCCGGCGATCGCCCGGATGGCTCTGCATTCCACCAACCTCGCCGCAGTGCTGTTCCTCGCACTGGTCGCGGGGAACGTGGCGCTGCTCATGTTTGCGAGGACGGTGAGCCGCGAGGCTGAGCTGGCCATGCGCAGCGCCCTCGGTGCGAGCCGGGGGAGGATTGTCACGCAGCTCTTCGTCGAGACGTTGGTGCTCGGCCTCGTGTCGGCCGTCGCGGGGCTCGGTGCCGCGGCCGTCGGCATGCGCTGGGTGTTCCGGGTGCTCGAGGTGGCCGTTGACGTGGGTCGCTGGCCCTTCTGGTTGCATGACGGGCTGTCGCCGATGACGCCGATGTACGCGGTCGTGCTCGCGGGTCTCGTGGCGCTCATCGCGGGCGCCGGACCGGCGTTCCGGGTCACCGGCACGGCCGCCCGCTGGAAGGCCGGTGCCGCCAGCGGCTCGACGGTCCGGTTCGGCGGCATCTGGACCGGCGTCATCGTTACCCAGGTTGCCCTGACTGTCGCCTGCCTGCCGCTCATCGTCGACGTGGGCCTCGATACGTCGAGGCTCCGCCGCTTCGACCTGAACCTGCCGGCCGACGAGTTCGTCACCACGCGGCTGGTGATCCCGGATGACACGCCGCTGCCGGCTGGTCAGGAGAACGAGACGACGCTGCGGGCCCGCTTCGAGGCGGCCAGACGCGCGATGATCGCGGCGCTCGTCGCCACGCCGGGTGTCCGGTCGGCCACCTACGGCAGTCCGCCAGGCGACTACGTACCCATCCGCTGGATTGACGTCGAAGGCCCCGCGCAGCCGGCGCGCTCGCCGGCGGGCCACCGGCCGCAGGTCGCTGCCGTCGCACCGGGATTCTTCGATGTTTTCGGCGGGCGGATCGTGGCCGGGCGCGACTTCGTGGCGGCCGACGCGCGCGACGACGCCACGGCGGTCGTCGTCAACCAGTCATTCGTGCAGGAGGTGCTCGGCGGCGCCGCGCCGATCGGGCGCCGGCTGCGGTTCCGGCATGCAGGGTCAGGCGCGCCTGCGGAGAGCGAAGCCGCGCCTCAACCGTGGCTCGAGATCGTTGGCGTGGTGACCGACCTGCCGCTCGCTGCCGACCCGGATCGCCCTGACGGCGCGGGTGTCTACACGTCGGTGTCGGCGTCCACGCTACCGATCGATCTGATCGTCCACGCGCCCGAGGGGCTTCGGTTCGCGCCACGGCTGCGAGCGATCGCCGCACGTGTCGATCCGGCGCTGCGGGTGTCCACGATCTCGACCCTGGGCGACCTCGTGCGGACGGAGACGCGGTTCTACGCGTTCTGGTTCCGGCTGTCGCTGGTCGTGGTCGGCATCCTCCTGCTGCTGTCGCTGTCGGGCATCTACGCCGTCGTGTCGTTCACGGTGTCGCGACGCACGCGCGAGATCGGCATCCGGCTCGCGCTCGGAGCCGATCGTCTCCGCCTGCTGTCGGAGGTCCTGGCGACGCCGATGTTGCGCGTCGTCATCGGCGCGACGACGGGTGCTGCGGCCATCACGATGCTTCCCCTCCTGGACGCCGGCTACGTGGCGCCCTGGCTCATGGGCGTCATCGCCGGCAGCGCCGCGCTCGTCGTCGCCGTCAGCGTGCTGGCGTGCGCGGTGCCGATTCGCCGGGCGCTTCGGATCCAGCCGACGGAGGCGCTACGCGCCGCGGAGTGAGTGCCGCCCGCGACGTCGTGTCCCGGATCGGCCAGCCGTTATCTCCGGAAGACGTCGGCAAGCGCAGGTCCGATGTCGGGGTGTCTGAAGGTGAACCCCAGCTCCTGCGTGCGTTTCGGAACCACCCGCTGGCCTTTCAGGAGTCCGTCGTCGGCGAACTCGCCGACGAGGATCCGCAGCGCGAAGCCGGGTACGGGCAACCAACTGGGCCGGCCCATCTCACGGCCGAGCGCCTTCGAGAACTCGGCGTTGGTGACCGGATTCGGCGCCGTGCCGTTGACCGGACCGGAGACGGCAGGCGTATCGATCGCCCAGAGGACGAGCGACACCCAGTCGTCGCGATGCACCCAGGGAAAGTACTGCCGCCCTGAAGCGACCGGGCCGCCGACGAAGAAGAGAAACGGCAGCTTCATGGGGCCGAGCACGCCGCCGTGCTTCGCGAGAGCGAGGCCGGTCCGCACGTAGACAAGGCGGCAACCCACGTCGGCCACCGGCAGGGCTTCGCGCTCCCACTCGAGGCACAGTTGCCCGAGAAAGTCGTCGCCGGCCGCATGAGACTCGTCGAAGATGCGATCGGAGAGCGTCGCGCCGTAGAAGCCGACGGCCGATCCCTGGATGAAGACGGGCGGCGGGGTACGGCAGGCCTGGATGGAACGGGCGAGACTGCCGGTCGACAGCAGGCGGCTGTCGCGAATCAGGCGCTTGCGCGCCGCGGTCCATCGACGGTCGGCGATGCCGGCACCGGCGAGGTTGACGACCGCACCGGCCGACTCGAGTTCGGGAACGAGCTCCGGTTCGACCGAGCCGTCGGCGCGCCAGGCCACTTCCCGCACGCGGCCCCCGGTGGCCGGAGGCCCGGGCTGGCGCGTCAGCACGACGACCTCATCACCGCGAGCGGCCAGACGGGCCGTCAGCGCCGTTCCGAGGAACCCCGACCCGCCGGCGATGACGACGCGCACCGATCTACTCTACACGCGCCGTACCCTGTCCCGTGCTCCTCGGTGCCCCGGTCCGCGCTTCGGGGACAGAGTCGCCTGGACTCAGTTCCGGATCCTGAGCGACCCGCTGAACGTCTTGAAGCGCAGCATGTCGCCGGTGCCGGCCGGCAGGTCGGCCGAGGTGTTGCGGCGGCGTGACGACCGCAGTGTCAGATCCACGTCGGAGTCGAGGGACCCGCTGAAGGTCGAGAACTCGACCCGTCCGCGGGCGTCCTTCGAGAGCCGTACGTCAATCGATCCGTTGAAGGTCTCGGCTTCGATGTCCGGCTCGTTGCCGGCGCGGGTGAGGTCGGCGCGAATATCGGCGTTGAACGTCCGCAGCACGAGCGCGCCGGTCGCGCCCTCGAGCGTGATGTCGCCCGAGAACGTGCGAATCTGCTGCCGGGCGGTGACGCCTGTCACGGTCACGTCGCTCGAGAACACCTGGACGTCGAGCCTGGCGGCTGCCGGCACCTGGATGTCGAACTCCGTCTCGACGACGTTGTTCTCCCGATCGCGCCAGCCTTCGTCGCGCCGGTTGGCTTCGATGGCGATGGTCGACCCCGACTCGGTGATCTCGAGGGTGATGTGGTCGAGCCGGTCGCGTGTCGCGCGCCGGACCGCCTTGATGACGACGTCACGTCCGGTCGTCGCCGTGATCCGCACGTCGCCGGAGAAGTTGCGGAGCGACAGCGTACCGTTCTCAGGCAGCCGCAACGTGCGTTCGACCCGCTCGGTCTCCTGTGCCGCGGCCCGGCCCGGCAGCAGGCAGAGCGCGACGAGCGCGACGGCGGCCGGGACGGGTGAAGTGTGTCGGAACATGGGGGACTCCTCGTCGCCTCGTACGGCTAGTTCGAGCCGGCGCGTCCGATGCGGACGCTGCCATTGCCGCTTCGGAGGCGGACCGTCGAGCCGCCCGATCCGAGCGTGGTGTCGATACTGCGCCCGAGCCGGCCGGTGACCGACAGCGGGATGTCGGTCCGCAGCGAGCCGTTGCCGGTGCTCGCGACGAGACGGGCGTTGTAGCCGTCGGGCACGTCCACCCGCACCGAGCCGTTACCGGTCGAGACGTCGAGTCCGTCGCCCGTCCACTCGCGCCCGGAGAGGGTCACGCGCGCCGAGCCATTGCTCGTACTGGCCTCGACGCGTCCGGACAGCCCGGCAAGCGTCAGGCTGCCGTTCGACGTCGACAGGTCGAGCGTGCCGCCGACGTCGGACACCGCGATCGAGCCGTTGGACGTGTCGAGCTCGAGGTCGATCGCGCGTGGCGTCTCCGCCCGGTAGCTCACCGACCAGCCCGTGTCGCGGTCACGCCCGTCCGGACCGGCGGTGTCCACGGTCCCGCGGTTGACGGCGAGACGGACCTCGCCGGCAATTCGTTGCGCCTCGGCTATCGTGCGTGCCCAGGCCGTCACGCGTGCCCGCAACTGCACGTCGGACCGGCCGCTGCCGGTGACGCGAATGGCGCCGTTCGGGCTGTCGGTAATGGTCAGGCGCCCGGGCGTGGCAAACGTGAACTCGCGCACTTCGCAGTGCGTCTCGCGGTCGCGACCGCGAGACGCATCGCGACACCACTCATCGTCAGTGACGATCCGGGGCGTCGACTGCTCGACGGGTGAGGCGGCCAGGGTGACGACGGCACTGACGGCGGCAACGCCCGCCGCAACGAAGACTGACTTCATGGTCCCTCCGTGACAAGTGACAACGGTGAGTTAGACGGGCTCGGGCCGGCTGGTGTTGCCCGGGCTCGGCGATGCGGGAATGAGGCGGGCGAGGTCAATCTGCCCGGTGTAAATGGCCATGCCGACGACGGCGTCGATGCCGAGGCCGTCCAGCCGTTCGATTTCGGCCGTCGATCGGATGCCGCCGGCGGCCATCAGGCGGCGGGGCGTCGCCTGCCGGACGGCACGGACCGGGTCGAGATCGAGTCCCGACAAGGTGCCCTCGGTATCGACATGCGTGTACAGGAACGTGCCGACAAACGGCGTGAGCGCGATGGCCGCATCGACCGGTGCCAGCGGCAGGCGGGTCTGCCAGCCGTGAATCACCACCTGCCCGCCGCGTGCATCGATGGCGGCGACCAACCGCTCGGGCCCGAGTGAATCGGTAAACGCCCGGGCCTGGTCGATGTCCACACCGGTCGGCGAAAAGAGCGTCGAGCCGAGGATGACCCGCTCGGCGCCCTCGTCGAGCAGCGCGCGCGCTCGCTCGATCGATCGAATCCCGCCGCCCACCTGGCAGGGACGGACGGCCGTGACGCGACTGACGAGCGCGCCGTTGTCACCCCGGCCCATCGCGGCATCGAGATCGATCACCTGGACGAGCGGAAACGGCCGGAACAGATCGATCCAGCGATCGAGGTCAATGCTCTCGAGCGCGAGCCGCTCGCCCTGGACCAGTTGGACGATCCGTCCGTTCTGAAAATCAATCGAGGGCACGAGCACGACGTCACCAGACAAGGCGCATCGGCACACCCTTCGAGGCCAGATACGTCTTGAGGTCCCGGACGGCGTGTTCGGAGAAATGGAAGATTGACGCGGCCAGGGCCGCGTCGGCGTGTCCCTCCGAGAAGACGGCCTCGAAGTGCTCCGGCAGCCCGGCACCACCCGATGCGATCACCGGGATGGGCACGGCAGTGCTGACGGCGGCCGTGAGCTCGCAGTCGAAACCGAGCTTCGTGCCGTCCCGATCGATCGACGTCAGCAGAATCTCGCCGGCGCCGCGCTCACACGCCTCGCGTGCCCAGGCCACCGCCTCGCGGCGCTCGTCGGTCGTACCGCTTCGGCTGCGCACGGTCCAGCCGCCACCGTCGCGTTTGGCGTCAATCGCGACGATGACGGCTTGACTGCCGTACCGGCGCGCCAGGTGCCCGACAAGCTCCGGTTGCTCCAGCGCGGCCGTGTTGAGGCTGACCTTGTCGGCGCCGGCGTCGATCACCGCGCCGGCATCATCGAGCGACTGGATGCCGCCGCCGACCGTGAACGGAATGAAGAGGCGGCGGGCGGCCGCACGAATCGTGTCCACGAGGGCGCGCCGCGACTCGAGTGTCGCCGTGACGTCGAGCAACACCAGTTCGTCGATGCCTTCCTCGTCGTAGCGCACGGCCAGATCGGCCGGGTCCCCGGCGTCGCGCAGGCCGGCAAAGTTGACGCCTTTGACGACCCGGCCCTCGCGGACGTCGAGGCAGGCGATGAGTCGTCGGGTGAGCATCTATCGGGCCTCACGCGCGACGGCGACGAAATTCTGCAGGATCTGCAGTCCGGTCCGGCCCGACTTCTCCGGGTGGAACTGGACCCCGAACACGTTGCGGCGCTCGGCGACCGCGGCGAACCGTCCGCCGTGAGCCGACGCGGCGACCACACCGGCCGTGACCGGCGCCGCATAGGAATGCGTGAAGTACGCATAGGCACCCGGCTCGATCTGCTCGAGCAGCACCGAGCGCTCCGTCAGGCGTTCCAGGTTGTTCCAGCCGACGTGCGGCACCTTGAGACCGTTGCCGAGGTGTGCACAGCGGCCGGTGAACAGGCCGAGCCCCGGGACGTCAGGGGCCTCGTCGCTGCCCTCGAAGAGCCAGTGCAGGCCAAGACAGATCCCGAGGAGTGGCACGCCGTGCCGGGTGGCGTCGATGATGGCCGTGCGCCAGGCGTCGTCGAGCGCACGCGTGGCGTCGAAATGCCCGACGCCGGGCACGACGATCGCCGCGGCGCCTGCGAGCGCATCGGGTCCCGTGGCGATACGCGCCGTGGCGCCGGCGGCCTCGAGCCCCTTGACGACGGAGGTGAGGTTGCCGGCTCCGTAGTCGACGACCGCGATCACAGGCAGGTTCACAACAGTCCCTTCGTTGACGGCAACTGGCGCGCCAGCCGCCGGTCGCGTGCGGTGGCCACCCGCAGTGCACGTGCAAACGCCTTGAACACGGCCTCGATCTGGTGGTGACTCGACCGCCCATAGAGTACCTTGACGTGCACGTTGGCGCGCGCGGCCGAGGCGAATCCCTCGAAGAAGTCCTGGACGAGCTCCACCGGCAGGTCGCCGACCGTCCGGGCCCGCACTCTCAGGTCGACCACCGCGAATGGACGTCCCGACAGGTCGACGGCGGCGACCGCCAGCGTCTCGTCCATCGGCATCACGAAGTAGCCGGCGCGATTGATGCCGCGTTTTGACCCGACCGCCGCGGCCACGGCCTCGCCGAGCGCGACGCCGACATCCTCCACCGTGTGGTGCGCGTCGACGTCGAGGTCGCCATCGGCCCGCAGATCGAGATCGAAGCCGCCGTGCCGGGCGACGAGCTCGAGCATGTGATCCAGGAAGCGGATGCCGGTGTGCACCTGGTACCGGCCGCGGCCGTCGAGCGTCAGCCGCACACGGACCCGCGTCTCGGTCGTCCGCCGATCAATCCGTGCGCGTCGCAAGCAGATCCTCCAGAGCATCGAGACAGGTCCGTGTGGCGTCGACGACGCCGGCGGTGATGCGCACGCAGCCGTCGCAGCCGGGGGCCCGCGACCGATCGCGGATGAGCACGCCGCGGGCCGCAAGCGCCGCCACGAGCGACGTCGCCCGTTCGCCCACGCGCAACAGGACGAAGTTGGCCTCGCTCGGCCAGTACGGGAAGCGATGACGATCGCAGAACGCGTAGACGAGCTGCCGCGATTCGACCGACTGCGCCACGTACCAGTCCAGATACGGGCGATCGGCGAGCGCGGCGTCGAGCGCCCGCACCGAGCAGACGTTCAGGCTGAAGGGCGGCTGCATGCGGCGGAGCGGCGCAAGCGTGTCGGGATGGGCGACCAGCGCGCCGGCGCGGAGCGCCGCCAGCCCGTACGCCTTCGCGAACGAGCGGCCGACGACGACGTTGCGGCGCTCGTCGAGACGCGGCCCAATCGCGCTCCGGCCCGAGAAGTCCGCATACGCCTCGTCGACGAGCACCGTGGCGTGTGGCGCGGCGGCTGCCACCTGGTCGATGACGCCGGGCGGTACCGGCAGGCCCGTGGGGTTGCCGGGATCGGTCAGGTAGACGACCTCGGTGCCGGCACCAAGGGCGGCCAGCAGGGCGGCTCCGGGAAACGCCAGGTCCGCACCGGGCGGCACACGCCGGGTACCCAGCCCCATTGCTTCGGCGCAGGCGGCGTACATCTCGAACGCGGGTTCGGCGAAGACCACGTGAGCGGACTGGTCGTGCCGGCCGAGCGCGCGCAGCATGCCCTGCTGCGCCACGAGGTGCAGGCCCTCGTCGAGCCCGTTGGTCAGAAGTACCCAGCCGGCCGGCACACCCAGAGCCCGCTCGACGGCAGCCGTCACCGCACCGTAGTCCGGGTAGAACGACAGGTCCTCGCGTGTGAGCGCCTGCACGGCGTCGAGCACGGCCGGCGAGCAGCCGGCCGTGTTCTCGTTCAGGTGCAGCCGGAGGGCACGGGCGCGCTCGTCGGGGCGTGTGTACGGCATCGATGTGGCTTCCCCGGGTCAGTGGCTCTTCACGAGGCGCTGCCGGATCGACCCGGCGTGTGCCGTGAGTCCCTCGGCGTCAGCCAGCGCGATGGCCGCCGGCCCGATCGCGCGGATGCCTCGCTTCGTGATGGTCTGCACCGAAAATACCCGGACGAAGTCGGCGGCTGACAGTCCACCGCGGAACCGGGCCGCGCCGCCCGTCGGCAGCACGTGATTCGAGCCGGTGCAGTAATCGCCGAGCGCCTGCGCGCTCCAGGCGCCGACGAAGATCGTTCCGGCCGTCGTGAACCGATCGACGTCGTCCGCGTGGTCGCACACCAGATGCTCGGGCGCGAGGCGGTTGACGAGCGCGGTCGCCTCGCGTCGGGTCCGCGCCACGACGACGGCGCCGTTCCGGCGGAGCGCCTCGCGCGCCGGACCGACTGCCGGCATCTGGCGCCGCAACTCGGCGACCACCTCGCCGGCCAGTCGCCGGCGGGTCGTGACGAAGATGCCGCGCGCTGACGGGTCATGCTCCGCCTGGGCGACCAGATCCGCGGCGATCCACGCGGCAGGTCCTTCGTCACTGACGACGACGATCTCGCTGGGCCCGGCGTGAAAGTCGATGGCACAGTCGGCCGCGACCAGGGCCTTGGCGGCCGTCACCCAGGCGTTGCCGGGGCCGACGATCTTGTCGACGCGCGCGATGGTCTCCGTCCCGTAGGCGAGCGCGGCAATCGCCTGTGCGCCACCGATGGCGCGGACGTCGGTGACGCCGGCTTCGAGCGCGGCCGCGAGCACCGCGGGCGCCGGCCGAGGGCAGGTGACGATGACGTCAGTGACGCCGGCTTCGAGTGCCGGGACGGCCGTCATGATGAGGGTGGACGGCAGCGGATACCGGCCGCCGGGCACGTAGCAGCCGACCCGGGCGAGCGGCGCGACACGCTGTTCGACCCGGACGCCGGGCGCGACGCGCACGGCGAACGGCTTCGGCACCTGCCGCGCGGCGACCGCGCGGACGTTCCGCACGGCCGTGCGGATGGCCGCGCGGACGTCACGTGGCGTCGCGTCCC
>DATKDF010000035.1:0-13772 GCA_035512795.1 Vicinamibacterales bacterium | reverse complement strand
TGTTCGTCGATGCGATTGCCGGATGCGTGATGCTCGTCGACGCGGTGGTGTTCGACGCAGTCGGTGTCTTCGACGAGGCCTACTTCTACGGGTTCGAGGACCTGGACTTCTGCCTGCGCGCGCGCCGGAGCGGCTTCGGTTCGATCGTGGTCGGCGACGCCCGCGCGCGGCACGAGGGCAGCCGTTCGATCGGCGCGCAGTCGGCCGATCGCCTGTACTACGCGGCGCGCAACCACCTGCGCCTTGCCGGCCAGGGCGACGACGGCCGGTCGCCCGTGCGGTTCCGTCTTCGCCAACTGTCGATTGTCGGGCTGAACGCGGCGCAGGCGTTCCGCGCGCCGGTCGGCCGGGTACCGGCCCGGGTGGCCGCCGTGGCGCGGGGTGTACAGGATTACAGGCGCGGCCGCTTCGGACCGGCGTAGGGCGTCAGTGGCACGCGCTCCCGGGCTGGTTCGTTTCCTGTTGACGGCCGCCGGCCTTGCCCTGGCAGCCCTTCGAGATGGCCGGCTGCCGCTCTCGCCCCGCCGCTGGTTGATCGATCTGCGACATCTTCGCGGCCGCATGCGCGCCGGGTCCGCGGCTGCCGGGGTGTCCCTGCCGGCGGCGAGCGAGACGCGGGCGACGCTCCGCAAACGCCGCCTCCGGGAACTCGACGCGTTTCTGACGTCGGGCGGCACCCTTGTGTTCGCGCCGGCGGCTGCACCAGTCACATCGGTCATCATCGTGCTGTTCAATCGCGCCGAGCTGACGCTGGCGTGCCTTTCTGCGCTCGCGAGCGAGCAGGCCGATCCGTTCGAGGTCGTGGTCGTCGACAATGCCTCGACCGACCGGACACCGGAGTTGCTCCGGCACGTCGAGGGCATCGAGGTGATCCGCCAGCCGGAGAACATCGGGTTCCTGCGAGCGTGTAACGAGGCTGCCCGCCGGGCGCGTGGCCAGTTCCTGCTGTTCCTGAACAACGACGCCGACGTCCTTCCGGGCGCGCTGGCTCACGCCGTGGACGCCGTACGTCGGTCGGCGGACGTCGGCGCCGTTGGCGGCCGACTCATCCTGCCTGATGGCAGGCTTCAGGAGGCCGGCAGCATCATCTGGAACGATGGCTCGTGCGAAGGATACCGACGCGGGCGCGACCCGGCCGACGGCGAGTGTCTCTTCGAGCGGGATGTGGATTACAGTTCGGGCGCGCTCCTCCTGACACCACGCCAGACGTTCCTGGACCTCGGAGGCTTCGACGACCGGTTTGCACCGGCCTACTACGAGGACGCCGACTACTGCCTGCGGCTCTGGCAGTCTGGCCGGCGCGTTGTGTATCGGCCGGATGTCGCGGCCCTGCATCATGAGTTCGGTAGTTCGCTGTCGACCGACGACGCGATCGGCATGCAGGAGGAACGACGCGCGCGCTTTGTGGCGAAGCACTCCGCATGGCTGTCGTCTCAGCACTACCCCCGGAGCGTTGGGACGCTCGTCGCCCGCGCTCGTGGCGCGAGGCGCGGACGAGTCCTCATCGTCGACGACCGGCCTCCGGACCGCTCGGCAGGCTTCGGATTCCCGCGGGCTGCCGAACTCGTTCAGGCTCTGGACGATCTCGGGCACTTCGTCACCGTCTACTGTACGGGCTTTGTCCCAGGCTCAGGTGACGACGCGCGGCGCGACGTGAACCGGACGGTCGAGGTCGTCAGCAGGCCGGGCAGCCCGGGCCTGTCAGCGTTTCTGCATGAACGTCGGGGGTACTACGGCCGAATCATCGTCAGCCGTGCGCACAACATGGAACTGCTGCGAGCCCGGTTCGGAGCGCCGAGTGCCTGGAGCCCCGGCGCCCGGATTCTGTATGACGCCGAGGCCGTGACGGCGCTCCGCGAGGCCGGGCGGCGGCGCATTGCCGGCGAGTCGGTGGATGAAGCGACCGTCGCGCTGATGGTCCGTCAGGAGGCAAAGCTGGCGACCGACGTCGATGCAGTGCTGGCTGTATCGGCCGACGAGCGACGCGCGCTCATCGCCGGTGGGTGCCGGAACGTGCATGTCGTCAGCCACGCTGTCGAGATCGCGCCAACGGGTCGGGCGTTCGAGGACCGCCAGGGCCTGTTGTTCGTCGGCGCCTTTCACGAGTCATCGCCGAACACGGACGCCATCCTGTGGTTTGTCCGGCATGTCCTTCCGCGCGTGCGGAATGTTCTTGGTCACGCAGTCGAGTTGACGATTGCCGGCCAGAATCCACCGGCAGAGGTCAGGGCACTCGCTGGCTCTGCGGTGCGCGTGCCGGGAGGTGTCGGCGATCTCGGGCCGCTCTACGATGCGGCCCGCGTGTTCGTGGCGCCAACCCGCTTTGCGGCTGGTATTCCGCTGAAGGTGATCCACGCCGCGGCGGCGGGACTGCCCGTCGTCGCGTCGGGCCTCCTGTGTCGTCAGCTGGCGTGGGCCGAGGGCAGGGACCTGCTCATGGCGGATTCGGCCGACGACTTCGCTGCGGCCTGTGTGATCCTTTTCACCGACCGCGAACGCTGGAACGCCGTGCGAGCGGCGGCGCTGGAGCGGGTGCGAACGGACTTCTCACGGTCTCGATTCCGGCAGCAGGTGGCAGCCGCGCTGTCGTAGCCCTGTCGGCATCCTGGCGCGGCCGCATGCTGTGCGCGGGCGCCGGCGAGAGTCCAGCCAGCCGGTGGCTGGTCCACACGGTTGCGGCGACGACCCAGACCAGGTCCCGGAGCAGGTGCACGGCCGGAAATGTCAGCCCGACGGCCTCGCCGAAGCGTGCCGCCGCCCTCGTGCCAGCGACCGCGCGTTCGACGGTCAGTCCCGACAGGAGCACGGCCGCCAGGGCGGCCGGTGTGGCCGCTGGCTCGCCGGCCAGGGCGGCGAGTCCGGCCACGGCCAGCAGCGCGAGCGCGAGCGTGAGCGCAGCCGGGTGCAGCATCATCAGCCACGGCGACACGCGATCGCCCGTGATTCGGGATGGATGCCGTTGCACCACGTCGAGCCGGCCGTAACCGAAGCCGTACTGCTGGCGGAGGTATCCGGAGAGCGAGTCACGCCAGTGGTGCACGCTTCGGGCGGTGCGGCAGAACGCCAGCCGGTAACCGGCCTGTTGCAGCCGGTAGCTCAGGTCATTGTCGGCGCCGTAGCCCAGCGACTCGTCGAACAGGCCCACCTGGTGCAGCGCGGCGGTCCGGTACATCGTATTGCCCGTGCACACGTGATCGGTGGCCCGGCCGGCAATGGCCGCATAGCGGTGCGCCAGGTCGAGTCCCATGACGCGCGCAAAATAACCGGCGCCTGGCGCGGTCATGTACCGGCCCTGCACCGCCCCAACGGTCGGCTCGTCGAGTGCAGCCACCATGCGCGTCACCCATCCCGGCTCGATGACGACGTCCTGATCGATTTGCGCGACGAGCTGACAGCGCGCGGCCCGGATGCCGGCATTCATCGCCGCCGCCACGCCGCGCCGCGGTCCCTCGACGAGTGTCAACGTCCCCGCGTCCGCCAGTGTCCGCAGCGTGGCTGACGATCCGTCCCAGCTGCCATCGTCGACGGCGATGATCTCGAACGGTCGGCCGTCCCCCTCGGCCGCAATGGCGGCGATGACCTCGCGGATCCAGGGCGCCCCGTTCCGAACCGGCACCACGAAGCTGACACCGCACCCGGCCGCCTTGCGCGCAGGCGCGCCGCCACACACCAGTCGCCGGTACACGCGCTCGACGGCGGCCGCCGCTCGAGCGGGCGCGTACTGCTCCCGGACGCGAACGGCCGCGGCCGCGGCCTGCTCTCGCCACGCGGCCGACTCACCGACGATCCGTGCGATGGCGTCGGCAAGGGGACCCGGTGACCCGGCGGGCACGACCAGGCCGCCGCCCGTGGCGCGCACCACCTGGCCGCAGCCGGAGTCGTCGGCGACGACCACCGGCGTGCCTTCCAGCAGGGCTTCAAGGGGCACCAGACCGAAGATCTCGTGTTCACCCGGATAGACGACGACGTCGGCGTCGGCGAGCGCCTCGAGCCGGCCGCTCCCGTGCAGCAGGCCGGTGAACGTCGTCCGGGACTCGAGGCCGTGTGACGCCACGGCCGCCCGCACCGACGCCTCGGCCCCCATGTCATTGCCGGCGATGACGAGCTGCACGTCCGGGCGGCCGAGGCGGGCGACCGCAGCCACGAGCTGTTCGACGCGCTTCCTCGGCGTGAGCTTGCCGAGGAACATCACCACCGGTCCGGAGCCCAACCGGGATCTGTGGCGGAACCGGCCGCGCTCGGCCGGGGTGTGTTCCTCGAGATCGACGGGGTTGGGAACGAGCGTGATGGCACCGGCGGAGACGCCGATGGCGCGCAACTGCCGTACCTCGGCGGGTGAGACCGCCAGCAGGCGCGCGGCGCCGTCGAGCACGCGTCGTCCGGCCACGCGATCGAAGACGTGTTTGGCCAGCAGACGGCGTTCGATGGCCGGCGCCGTGCCGTGCGGCGCGAGGACGTATGGCACGCCGGCCCGGGTGAGGCGCCGGGCCGCCAGCACTTCCGGCAGATTCCGGTGTGCGTGCAGGTGCGCGACGTCGAAGTCGCCCGCATGCGCAGCCAGCCAGCGGTCGAGTCCGAGCGGGGTATAGACCTGGGCGTGATAGGCGAGCCGATTGGAGACGTTCGGGAAAATGCGTGAGGTGACGCCGGCCGCATCGAGGCTCGGCGGCCAGCCGCCCAGCCGGGCGCGCCAGCCGGCCGGTCCCGGCCGGCGCGTGGCCGCGCTCTCGACGTCGGTCGTCACCACGGTCACGTCGTGCCCGCGCGAGGCGAGGGCGCGCGTGAGGCTGCCGACCACGCGCGGGATGCCGCCGTAGGCCCACGCGTCGGCCGAGTACGGCGTGACGTGGAGAAGGCGCAGACGCAAGCCATTAGACTATACCGGCTCGTGCGAACCCGCCCGCTCCTTGCCGCGGTCCTGACGATCCTGTCAGCCGGTGTCGTGTACCTGAACGCGCTCGACAACCCGTTTGTGTACGACGACCAGCGCCTGATCCTGGAGAACCCCACGATCGAGACACCGGAGCAGTGGCGCGAGCTCGTCCTACGCGATGTCACGCGTCCGCTCGCCAATATCTCGTTCGCCTTCGACCGGGCCGTCTGGGGACCGGCGCCGTTCGGGTTTCACCTGACGAACGTGCTGCTCCATATGGCGAACGTCGGCCTGCTGTTCGCGCTGGTCTGGCTGGTCCTCGGCGACCGGACGCGCACGGCCCCGGTCGACACCCCGCGTCCGGTTCAGGCCGTGGCGGCCGTTGTCGCCGCGATGCTCTTCGCCCTGCATCCCATGATGGCGCAGGCGGTTGGCTACATCAGCGGCCGGGCCGAGGTGCTCTCTGCGACGTTTCTGGTGCTGGCACTCCATTCAGTCCGGATCTGGTTTCGCACGCGATACGCACACTGGCTGCTCCTGACGCTGGGTTTCTGGATCGCCGGTGTGCTGTCGAAGGAGAACGCCATGATGCTGCCGGTGGCGCTCGTGGCGTTCGACTGGCTCGTCTATCGCGGGGATCGCCGGGCGACCATCTTCCGGCTCGTCTGGCTGCACGTGCCGCTCTTCGCGATCGGCGCCTTTGCGGTCCTCGTCCGGCTGGCCGTGTTCGCCGTCATCGAGCATCCGGGCGGCCTCGATCCGCAGCTGGCCTACGTGCTCCTGCAGGTTGCGGTGCTGCACAAGTATGTGGCGCTGCTTCTCGCGCCGGTCGGTCAGGCCGTGTTTCACGACGTCGCACCCGTTGCCGGGCTGCTCGACAACCGGCTGCTGCTCGGCTTCGCAGTGCTCATGGCGATGGCCGGCCTGGCGTGGCACACCCGGCGGCGTGAGCCGCTCACGGCGTTCGGGTTGCTGTGGTTCGTGCTGATGCTCGTGCCGTCGATGGTGCTCGTCATGCTGGACCGGGGCGAGCCGATGGCCGAGCACCGCGTATATGCCGCGTCGGCCGGCTTCTTTCTGGCGGGCGGCGTGGGCGCCGGCTGGCTGGCGCGGCGGCTCGCCCGCGCGCGCCTGCTCTCGCAGGTGGCGGTGGTTGCCGCGGCGGTGGTGTTTCTGGCCACGCTCGGGGGCCGAACCGTGCTGCGCAACGCCATCTGGGACGACCCGGTGGCGCTCTGGACCGAGGCCGTCAACGAGGCGCCCGACCATTGGCTGCCGAACCTGGCGCTCGGCGAGGCCCTGCACCAGGCCGGCCGGTGCGACGAAGCCATCGGCCGGCTGGCGATCGCGATGGCCGGCAATCCCGACGAACTGGCCATCTACCCGAAGCTGGGCGTCTGCCTGCTCGAGGTCCGGTCGTATGATGAGGCGCGGGCGTCGTTCGAGGAACTGCGCCGGCGGCACCCCGAGTCGAACGAGGCGAGTAATGGCCTCGGAGCGCTGGCGATGCTGACCGGACAGCCCGACGAGGCTCGACGCTGGTATCGGGAGACGCTCGGCCGCGATCCGTGGAACGTCGCCGCGCATCGCGGCCTGGCGGCGGTCGAAGAGCCGCTCAATCCAGCGGCGGCGCTCGGGCACTGTGAGGCCATCGCGCGCGTGGCGCCGGGGACGCCGGGCAATGACGACTGCATCAGCCGGAACCGGGCTCGAGTCATCGGTGGCGGCGGGCGCTGACCGCATGCCGGGCCCGAACCGGGAGGCGCTGTTGGGCCTCGCCTGGACGCTCGTCCGGACGGATTTCAAGGTGCGGTATCACGGCACGATTGGCGGTTTCGTCTGGGCGCTCCTGAAGCCGTTGGCGATGTTCGCGCTCCTCCTGGGCGTGTTCTCGTTCGTGTTCGGCGCCGATCCGGACTACCGGCTCAATCTCATCATCGGGCTCTTTCTCTACGAGTTCTTCGGCGACGCCACCAAGACCGGCCTCGCGTCGCTTGCCACACGCGGCTTTCTGCTGACGCGCGCGAAGTGTCCGGCCTGGATTCTCGTGCTGACGTCGCTGGCCAATGCGGTGTTGACGCTCGCTGTGTTCAGCGTCATCATCGTCATCTTTCTCGTTGCGTCTGGCCGGCCACCGTCGCTCGTCGCGCTCGTCCAGTACGCGGCCTACACGGGGGCGTTCATCGTCATCGTGGCGGGCTTCTCGCTGGCGGCGAGCGTGGTCTTCCTGCGGTATCGGGATCTGAACCAGGTGTGGGACGTGGCCGCGCACGCCGGGTTCTTCCTGGCCCCGGTTGTCTATCCCCTCGGCATCCTGCCCGAGTGGCTGCACGCGTATCTCTACATCTGGCCGCCGACGCCGGTGATCGAGTTTGCGCGCGCCGTGCTCGTGCGGGGTGACGTGCCGACGCTGACGGCACATCTGTATCTGGTGGGGGCGGCGGTGCTGTCACTCGGGGTGGGCACGCTGGTCCATCGACGGTATGGGCCGCGGGCGGCGGAGTACCTGTAGCGGTGGCGATCATCGAGGTCGAGAACGTGCGCAAGGCGTTCCGGATCCCATCGGCCCGGCGCGACACGGTGCGCGAGCATGTGCTGGGCGTGCTCGAGCCGCGGCGATTCGAACGCCTGCAGGTGCTCGATGGCATCACGTTCTCGGTCGACGCTGGCGAAGCCGTCGGCATCATGGGACGCAACGGCTGCGGCAAGAGTACGTTGCTCCGGATTCTCTGCGGCATTTACGCGCCCGACAGCGGACGGGTGCGGGTGGCGGCGCCCGTCACGCCCATCCTGGAGCTGGGCGTCGGCTGGAATCCGGAACTTGACGCCGTTGACAATGTCTGCCTGATTGGCGGCGTGATGGGGATGAGTCTCGCCGAGATCCGGCAACGGATGGACGCGGTCCTCGCGTTTGCCGAGCTCGAGCGGTTTGCCAATCTGAAGCTGAAGCACTACTCGAGCGGCATGGCGGCGCGGCTCGGCTACGCCGTGGCGTTCGAGGCCGTACGGGACCTGCTGGTGCTCGACGAGATTTTCGCTGTCGGGGACGCCGGGTTCCGGGCCAAGTGCGAAACCCGGTATCGGGAGCTGCGAGCGGCGGGTCACACGGTGCTGCTCGTGAGCCACGCGGTGCCCATCGTGACCGAGTTCTGCACCCGGCTGCTCCTCATCGAGGGAGGCCGTGTCGTCGAGGAGGGATCGCCGTCCGACATCGCGCAGCGGTACGTGGATCTGCTGGTGTCGCCCGAGACCGGCACGGCGTCCTTCGCCGAGCGCTGACGCGATGTCGAGGAGTTTCCGCGTCGGCCAGGCGCCGACAGCCACGCCGGTTGCGCACGGCGGTGGCCGCACGTCATGATGGTTTTGCCCGCCTCCCATGTCCGATCCCGCCTACACCGTCGCCCGCGTCATCGCCAGCCGTGTGCTCGAACACCTCGACGAATACCGCCAACGAGCCGAGACGGCAGGGCAGGGGCCGCTTGCGCCTCAGCCGGACGCCGGTGTCATCGAGGCGATGGTCGACACGGCTTTTTGGGCGAGCCTGCGGCGCGAAGAAGGCCAGTCGCCGCGCATCTCGCTCGCCTTTGTCTCGCCCGACCTGGCCGGCACCCCGCTCCGGTTTCGGGATCCGCTGCCGCTCCACCCGGCGGCCCTCGCCAAGCTGGCGCCCGCCGTCGAGCGTGCCAGCATCCACCTGGGGGTCTGGCCGATCGACCAGTCCTTGCGCGTCTGGGGCACGGCCCGCGACCTGCCGCAACTGACCCTTGTCATCGAAGTCGCCGCGTCGGGCCTGCTCGTCATCAAGCAGCGCGGCGAGCCGTTCAGCAAGTTCCTGAACATCGCCGTGCTCGAGGGCGACCAGATCAAGGTCGTGCACGAACACGAGACGGCCACCGAGGACTACGCGCCGGCTCTCCGATCGCTCATGGGATTCGATCCGTTCGGCGCACCGGGCCGCACGGCCAACCTGCTCATCGAACTGGCCGCCTCGATGCGGGCACATGGCCGGGGCGGCGCGCTCCTCCGTGTGCCTGCCGGCACGAGCACGTGGCTCGAATCGGTCGTGACGCCGATGCCCTACATCGTCGATCCGCCCTACCGGGCGCTGGCCGATCTGGTCGAGCAGCCGTCGTCGATGCCGGACGGGCGTGACTGGCGTGATGCGGTTCATCACGCCGTGGACGGCCTGGCGGGCCTTACCGCCGTCGATGGTGCCACGCTCATCGACGACCGCTACAGCCTGCTCGCGTTCGGCGTGAAGATCCGCCCGCGCCAGGCCAGCCAGATCGTCGACCGCGTGGTCGTCACCGAGCCCATCGAGGGCCGCCCGATGTGGCACGAAGCGCCGGCACGGCTCGGCGGCACGCGCCACCTGTCAGCCGCGCAGTTCGTCTTCGATCAGCACGACGCGGTCGCCGTGGTCGCCTCGCAGGACGGGCACTGCACGATCTTCAGGTGGTCGGATGCCGAGGACATGGTGCATGCCCATCGGGTGGAGACACTCCTGCTCTGAGCCGGCGGCGGCTCAGACGTCCAGCCCGATCGACCGCATCAGCGCGATCGCATTGCTTGTGCGGACGACGCCGGGTCGCAGGTGATAGTCGAAGGCGAGCTGCGCGCCATCGAAGGCATCCTCGAAGTGCACGTTCTCGGCCACCGGCGCGAGCGTGGTCGCCAGTTCGCCAAGCGCCAGGTCGTGCGTCGTCACGAGCCCGATCGCGCCCAGGCCGACCAGGCCCGACAGCAGGCCCTCGGCGCCGTGCCGCCGATCGTGCGAGTTAGTGCCGGCCAGGACTTCGTCGAGCAGGAACAGCACGCGGCCGCCGTGCGCGCGGGCCAGGTCGACGATCTGCTTGAGCCGGGTGATCTCGGCCATGAAATGCGACCGCCCGTCCACGAGCGAGTCGGCGACGCGCATCGCCGCGCCGACGTGCAGCGGGCCGAGCGCCATCGCAGCCGCGCGCACGGGTGCGCCAGCCTGCGCCAGCACGACGTTCACACCAATCGCCCGCAACCACGTGCTCTTGCCCGACATGTTCGAACCGCTGACGATGAAGAGGGCCGGACCCGAGCCGCCGAGCTCGAGATCGTTCGGCACCGCCTCGCGGTCGAGCAGGGGATGGGCGAGCGCCTGAGCCCTGATGCCGGTGGCCTCGGCCTGAAACTCGGGAAACGTGTAGTCCGGATGCTCGTAGGCAAATGCCGCCAGGGAGAGCAGGGCCTCGAGTTCGCCGACCGCGTCGAGCCAGTCGGACACGTGGGTGCCGGCGCGCCGGCGCCAGGCTTCGATCGCACCGGCCAGTTGGGTGGCCCAGAGCAGGAGCGCCGCCGCCAGCGTGAAGAACAGGTTCCGGCGCGAGGCGAGGAGTGCGGAGAGCGTCTCGAGCCGCGCGACCTCGGCCGAGGCTCGCCGAGGCTCGAGCAGGGCCCGCTGCAGTTGGATGAGCTCGGCCGAGTCGAACTCCTCGCGTTCGAGCACGGCGAGCACTTCGCCGAGCAGCGACAGATCCCGCGTCGGCTCGTCCACTGCGTGGATGACGGGCACTACACGCGACCGGAACGCCCAGGCCACGCCGGCCTGGAGGGCAAGGATGGCGATGATCGCGCGCAAGTCGGCGAGCGTCATCGACCAGGTGGTCAGCATCCACGTGACATGCCCGATCCAGACGAGCGGCACCGCGAGCAGGGCGACGCGGATCCAGCCACCCGGCATACGAACCGGCGACACGGCCCAGGCCCGGAGGCCATCGGCATCGACGCCGACGCGCAGCTCGTCGCCAAGCACGGCCATGCGTTCGCGAAGGTCGACTCGCGGTGCCAGTTCGCGCACCGCTGCCTGACGAGCCGTGACGAGGTCCGGTGCGGCCGGTTCGAGCAGCCAGCGCGCCAGCGTCTGCTGGCCTGCCTCGGTGCGCGCCGTTGCCACGAGCTCGAAGAGGCCGCCGCGGCCGAACACGTCCAGGTCGCCGGCGTACGAGTGCGCGTCGCTGGCGAACCGTTGTCCCTGATCGCCCTGCCCGATCCACCCGTGCGACAGCCGGGCCAGACCCCGCTCGTAGAACGCCACGGCTGAGGCGGCCTTCCGTCGGTCGTCGAGCCGCCGGGCATGCACGATGGCCACGATCCCGAACAGGGCCGCCGGGACGGCCGACCAGGCGGCCTGCGCGAACCCGACGACCAGCGGAATCGCAAAGAACAGCGCGACCAGGGCCAGCCGGGCACGGCTGAGCTGGAGGTGCGCGTGCTGCCGGGCGGCGAGGACCGTTCGCCGGTCTGCCAGGCGCTGGCGGTACAGGAGCTCGACCTCGGATGCTGGCGCGGTCTGATGCACGCGTCAAGCCTACTACCGGTTTTGTCAGTTCCCCGATACGGGGCGGCCGGCCTGGGGGCTCCTTCCCCCTGCCGGGCCCCCGTGACCAGCCTGTTTTGGGAGTAGCATCAGACCATGGCTCCCCAGCCTTCTGATGACGTCCTGCTCGACGCCTATTCGCGTGCGGTCGTGACCGCGGTCGAACAGGTCGGGCCTTCGGTCGTTCGCATCGAAGCACCTGGCGCCCTCGCCCGACCGGGCCGGCCATTGTCGCGTGGCTCCGGGTCCGGGTTTCTCGTCACGCCCGATGGGCTGGTCGTCACCAACAGTCACGTCGTGCAGGGCGCCTGGTCGGTGCTCGTCACGCTGCGGGACGGCCGCGCGCGCCGCGGCGACGTGATTGGCGCCGACGACGAGACGGATCTGGCGGTCGTGCGCATCGACGGCAGCGGGTACCCGCACGTACGGATTGGCGACTCCGCGCGGCTGTCGGTCGGGCAAATGGCCATCGCGATCGGCAACCCGCTCGGCTTCGACAACACGGTGACGAGCGGCGTGGTCAGCGCGCTCGGCCGTTCGCTTCGGGCGCGGTCGGGACGCCTGATGCGCGACATCATCCAGACCGACGCGGCGCTCAATCCCGGCAACTCGGGCGGACCGCTCGTGACCGCGGCGGGCGAGGTCATCGGCGTCAACACGGCCATGATCGCGGCGGCGCAAGGGCTCTGCTTCGCCATCGCGAGCGACACGATGCGCGTCGTCGTCTCGCGGCTGATTCGTGACGGCCGCATGCGGCGCAGTTCGATCGGCATCGCCGGCCGCGAGACGGCCGTGGCCGGTCACCTCGCGCGCCACCACGGACTGATGGTGTCGTCCGGGATTCTCGTGGCCGACGTCGACCCGCAAAGTCCGGCGGCGTCGGCCGGCCTCAGCCGCGGCGACGTCATCGTGGCGTTTGGCGACCTGCCGGTTTCGTCGCTGGACGACCTTCAACAGATGCTGACCGAAGAGCGCATCGGCGTGCCGTCACCGGTCACCGTGCTGCGGGGAACGGAAAAGTGCCGGGCGTTGGTAGTCCCGTGGTGAGGGCAGAGGCAGCGCCTCGAGTAGCAGCGTGAAGGCGCGGTTGTTGGCGCGCCGGCCCGCGCCCGATCCGCGGAAGTGGCCCATCCGCACGATCACCAGATCGCGCGACGGGACGATGTAGGTGTTCTGGCCGCCGGCGCCGGCGGCCAGGTAGGTGTCCTCCGGCAGCGTCCAGGTACGGATGCCGTTCAGCCAGAACAGGCCGCCGTACTCCGGGCGTCGCCAGCCGGGCGCTCGCGCGCTCACGAACGTCGTCCAGCCCTCCGGCAGCAGGCGTTCGCCCATCCACATCCCGTCCTGCAGGTGCAGCAGCCCGATGCGCGCCCAGTTGCGCGCCGTGCCGTAGTCGTAGCCGGTCAGGAGGAAGTTGCCGTACGGATCCGGCTCGAGCACCTGCCGGCGGATGCCGATGCGATCGAAGAGCGCCTGCTGCGGCCACGTCAGGTAGTTCTCGCCACGGCGTTCCACTTCGCGGCGAATGAGGTAGCCGATCGTCAGCGGATCGGAGTTCCGATAGCGACCCTCGGTGCCCGGTTCGAACTCGAGCGGTCGCGTGATCGAGTACTCGAACACGTCGATGGCGCCCGTGTAGATGTAGTAGTGATCGGGATAGTCCTGCGTCCGCGAGCCGGCCGGATCCTGGTTGCCGACAAAGCGCAGCCCGCTCGACATGTTCATCAGATGCCGCACGCTGATCTTCTGCCGCGCGTCGCCGGGTGTCTGCCAGAGCGGCACGGGCGCCGGCTGGTCGAGCGTGTAGGTGCCGTCCTTGACGAGGAGGGCGAAGAGCGTGGCCGTCAGGCTCTTGCCCATCGACCAGCTCTCGAGCTGCGTGTCCCTGGTGACGCCCTCCATGTACCGCTCGGCGACGATCTGTCCCTTGTAGACGACGATGAAGGCGGCCGTCATCGCGGCCGGATCGAAGGCGGCTTCGACGGCCGCGTCGAGCTTCGCCTTGTCGATCCCGTCCGGCAGCGGCCGGTTGTCCGGCGCGTCGCCCATCGGCCAGGGCATGGTCTGGGCGCCGGGCAACGTCGAGCGGACCGGTGTGGGCGTAAAGTGGATGCGGCCGTCGGCGGGCAGCACGCAGCCCTGGTCACCGTAGTGGCGCGCTTCCTTCGTGAAGGCGCCATGCGTCGCGCGCACGACACGGCGATCGCGGTCGACTTCGTACTTCACCTCCGCGAGGTCGGTACCCTGGAGCCACCAGTAGGCGCTGTTCCGCGACGCCTCCTCCGGGTCGCGACCGCTCACGAAGACGGCCGAGCAGAGAACCTTGGTGTAGCCGGCCAGGCCGAGCGCGGCCGGGTCGCCGACCGGGACCGGCACGTTCTGTGGCGTCGGCACGGCCTGGCGCGCGGCGACGACCGCCACGGTGCCGAGGGCAAGCACGACCAGGGTGAGCGCGCGCGTCGATCGGACTCGGGGCATCTGGACTCTCCGGATGCCGCATGATGGCCGGGTACGGCGGTTGGAATCAACAGCGGCCTCTCCTCTCCTTCT
>DATKDF010000034.1:0-6222 GCA_035512795.1 Vicinamibacterales bacterium | reverse complement strand
AGGGCCGTCCAGACCGCCTGCTGAAAGGGGGTGCCGGACGGAGCGATCGGGACCGAAAAGACGATGAGGGCGCCCCGGAAGTAGGCGTCCAGTTGCCGGCGCGCCTCGGTCAGGACAGGCGCACGCTCCCCGGCATCCCGGTCAGGCTCCCAATCGGCATGGAAGGTCACCCCGACGATCGCGCCGCCCCTGGCGTCGAGACCGAGCGGGCCGATGGGCGAGTCGACGACGGAGCGCACGATCGACATTTTCAGGGCCATTCTACGGCTCGATTTCGCGAGGCTGCATGGTAGACTTCCGCGTTCACGCGATGGGGCAATGGGTTGACGTTCGGGCGGTCGTGTGTGCGGCCGCGATTCTTGCGGCAGCGTGTCAGCCGTCGGGCCGACCGGCGCCGGGGTCGGCGCGCCCGGGCGACGACGTGGTGCTCGCGCGCGACACGGACGTCGTCGAGGCGCTCGTGCCGAGAAATGCCACGCTCGAGATGATTCTCCGGCAGCACAACCTGCCGCCCGACGTGGCGGCCCCGCTCGTCGGCGCGGTGCGCGAGGTATTCAACCCGCGGCATATCCGGGCCAACCAGCCGTACCGCGTGACGCGGACGCTCGACGGCCTGTTCCGCGAGTTCCGGTATCAGATCGATTCCGATCGGTTCCTGCGCGTCCTCGCGCGCGACGTCGGCCGGCCCGAGTTCGACGTCGACGTCGTGCCCTACCCGAAGGACATCGTGCCCGACGCCGCGTTTGCTACCGTCTCGAGCGAGCGGCCCTCGCTCATCGCGGCGCTTAACGCCGAGGGCGAAACGCAACTGCTGGCGCTCGACGTCGCCAACGTCTTCGGCGGCCTCGTGGACTTCAACTCGGACCTGCAGCAGGGCGACCGCGTCGACGTGCTCTTCGACCGCGTGCTCCGGAGCGGCCGGTTCACCGGCTACGAGCGTGTCCGCGCGGCCGTGCTCCAGAACGACGGCCGCACGTTCATGGCGTTTCCGTTCGCGCAGGCCGATGGCACGACGGGGTGGTACGACGAAGAGGGGCGGTCGCTCAAGCGGCGGTTCCTCAAGTCGCCGCTGCTCTTCCAGACGAGCATCTCGTCCGGCTTCTCCTACCGGCGCCTGCATCCGATCTCGCGCCAGTTCCGCGCGCACCCGGCCATCGACTACCGTGCGCCGCGCGGCGCGCCGGTGGTCGCCGTGGCCGACGGGGTTGTCGTCTTTGCGGCGATGTCGGGCGCCTCGGGGCGCCTGGTGCGCATCCGTCACGCCGGCGGCTACGAGACGATGTATCTGCACCTGTCGGCGTTCGGCCCGGGAATCCGCGCCGGCGCGCGCGTCAGCCAGGCCGACGTCATCGGCAGGGTGGGCGACAGCGGCGCGGCGACCGGCGTGCACCTCGACTACCGGATGAGGAAGAACGGGGCGTACGTCAACCCGCTCCTCGAGCACCGGCGCATGCCGCCGGGGGACCCGATTGCCGACGCCGAGCTCGAGGCCTTCAAGGCCGAGCGCGACCGCCTGCTGACCGAGCTTGCGACCCGTCGGGACGACACGACCGGGCGCCGCGCCCTCAACTGACGCATGGCCGTTCTCTCGCCCTTCCGCGCGCTGCGGCCCGATCCGGCCGTGGCGGCCGTCGTGGCTTCGGTGCCCTACGACGTGGTCAGCACCGGCGAGGCGCGCGCGCTCGCGCACGCCAATCCGCTCAGCTTCCTGCACGTCACCCGCGCCGAGATCGATCTGTCCGACTCGACCAGCCCGTACGACGAGGCGGTGTATGCGCAGGCCGTGCGGAACTTCGAAGGCCTGAAGCGCGCCGCGCCGCTCGTGCTCGACGCGGAGCCGTCGCTCTACGTCTACCGGCTCGGCATGGGCACGCACGTGCAGACCGGTGTCGGTGGCGCCTACTCGCTCGACGAGTACGATCGGGGCCTCATCAAGAAGCACGAGAAGACGCGGCGCGACAAGGAAGACGACCGTACGCGCCACATCGTCGACCTGCGGGCGCAGACGGGCATCGTGTTCCTGACGCATCAGCCAGCGGCTGACGTGACGGCGGCCGTGGCGCGCGTGTGTGCCGGCGCGCCGTGCTACGCCTTCACGGCGCCCGACGAGGTCACCCATACCGTGTGGCGGGCCGACGGGCCGGCCGGCGACGCCCTCGTGGCCGCCTACGCCGCCCTGCCCGCGCTCTACATCGCCGACGGACATCACCGCGCCGCCTCGGCCGCCCGCGCGCGCACCGCGCTTGCGGCGACGGCTGACGCGCCGGCCAGCCGGTTTCTCGCGGTGGCCTTTCCGGACGATCAGGTGCAGATTCTCGCCTACAACCGCGTGGTGCGCGACCTGGCCGGCCTCGGCCAGGCCGGCTTCCTCGCGGCGGTCCGCGCGCGGATGCCGGTTGCGCCCTCGGGCACCGGCGTGCCGGCCGCGCGCGGACAGGTCGGCATGTTCGTCGACGGCGCCTGGCACCTGCTCAGCCTGCCCGAGGCGCCGGCCGGGGCGCCGCACGGTGACACGCTCGACGTCGAGCGCCTGCACCAGCAGGTGCTGGCGCCCGTGCTCGGTATCGGCGACGTGCGGGCCGACAAGCGCATCGATTTTGTCGGCGGCAGCCGCGGCACCACCGAACTCGAACGCCTCGTGACGTCGGGCGCCGCCGCGGTCGCGTTTTCGATGCATCCGGTGGCCATCGGCGATCTGGTGGCCATTGCCGACGCCGGCGGCATCATGCCGCCCAAGTCCACCTGGTTCGAGCCCAAACTGCGGGATGGACTGCTGGTCCATCTGGTCTGAGGCCGTTCTATAGTTGTCGTCATGCGCGTGCTGGTGGCCGACAAGTTCGAGGCGAGCGGGCTCGACGGGCTCCGGACGATCGGGTGCGACGTGCTCTTCGAACCGGATCTGGCTGACGAGGCGCTGGCCGGACGCCTCGGTTCGTCGGCGGCCGAGGTGCTGGTCGTCCGGTCGACCAGGGTGACGGCGGCGATGCTCGTCCCGACGCTGAAGCTCATCGTGCGGGCCGGCGCCGGCGTCAACACGATTGACGTCACGGCGGCGAAGGCGGCCGGGGTGGTCGTGGCCAACTGTCCGGGCCGGAACGCGATGGCCGTGGCCGAGTTGGCGATGGGGCTCATCCTGTCGCTGGATCGCCGCATTCCGGACAACGTGGCCGACCTGCGCGCCGGGACGTGGAACAAGAAGGAGTACTCGAAGGCGCGCGGCCTGGCCGGGCGGACGCTGGGTCTGCTCGGGATCGGCAGCATCGCGCGCGAGGTGATCAGGCGCGCGGCGCCCTTCGGGCTCGGCATCGTCGTCTGGAGCCGCCGGTTTGCGGGTGAGGATCGTGCGTTCACGGCAGACGAGGCCCGCACGCTCGGCCTCGACACGGTCGCCCGAGAGACGCCGCTGGCCCTTGCGCCCACGCCGGCCGACGTGGCCGCCCGCGCCGACATCCTGAGCGTGCACCTCTCGCTCACGCCCGATACGCGCGGCCTTGTCAACGCCGACGTGCTCGGCCGCCTGAAGCCCGGCAGCTTCGTCGTCAACACGTCGCGCGGCGAGGTCGTCGACCACGCCGCCCTGCGCGAGGCCATTGCCGCCCGGGGGCTGCGCGTTGGCCTCGATGTCTTCGAACAGGAACCAGCCAAGGCGACCGGCGCGTTCGCCGATGCCATCGTGAAATTGCCGGGCGTGTACGGCACGCACCACATCGGTGCGTCCACCGATCAGGCGCAGGACGCCATTGCCAGGGAGACGGTGCGGATCGTCGAGGCCTTCATGACGACCGGAGTGGCGCCGAGTGCCGTGTGACGTTCGCAACCTCTGAACCCTGACCCCCAACCTGAGCCCGACATGCCCCTTTACAACTTTTCCGCCGGCCCCGCGATCCTGCCCGTTCCCGTGCTCGAGGAGGCGCAGCATGATCTGCTCGCGCTGCCCGGCGTGGGCATGTCGGTGATGGAGATCAGTCATCGATCGAAGCCGTTCGAGCGCATCATCGGCGAGGCCGAGGCGGACTTACGGGCCCTCGGGAGTGTGCCGGATCACTACAAGGTGCTCTTTCTCCAGGGCGGCGCCAGCATGCAGTTCTCGATGGTGCCGATGAACCTGCTGACAGCCGGGCTGACGGCCGACTACATCGTCACGGGCGAGTGGTCGAAGAAGGCGCTCAAGGAAGCCGTCAAGGTCGGCGTGGCGCGGTCGGCCGGGTCGACCGAGAGCGGCGGGTTCAGGCGGCTGCCGGCCCCGGGCGAGCTCGAGCTCACGCCGGGCGCGGCCTACGTCCACATGACGTCGAACAACACGATTTTCGGCACCCAGTGGCACCACCTGCCCGACGTCGGCAGCGCGCCGCTCGTCTCGGACGCCTCGTCGGACATCTTCTCGCGGCCCATCGACGTGACGCAGTACGGACTCATCTACGCCGGTGCCCAGAAGAACCTCGGGCCGTCCGGCGTGACGGTCGTCGTCGTCCGCGAGGATCTGCTGGCGCGATCGGCGTCGAGCCTGCCGTCGATGCTCAACTACAAGGTGATGGCCGACGGGGGCTCGCTCTACAACACGCCGCCGTGTTTCGGCATCTACGTCCTCGGGCTGGTGTTGAAGTGGTTGAAGTCGGCCGGCGGACTCGAGGCGATGGCGGGACAGAACGCGCACAAGGCCGGCCTGCTCTATGCCGAGCTGGACCGGTCCGGTTTCTGGCGTCCCCATGCTGAACGCGAGGCACGGTCGCTCATGAACGTCACCTTCCGGCTGCCGAGCGAAGAGCTCGAGAGCCGCTTCGTGACAGAAGCCACCGCGGCCGGGTTCGACGGCCTGAAGGGGCACCGGTCGGCGGGCGGCCTGCGCGCGTCGCTCTACAACGCCTTTCCCGAAGCGGGCGTGACGGCGCTTGTCGACTTCATGCAGGCGTTCGAGAAGACGCATGGTTGATCGAGACGCAAGATGACCGCACTCGTCCTTGCTCTGACGATGGCTCTGACCGTGCCGGCGACCCTGTCGGGCTCGGTGACGGCGGCCGACGGAACCCCCGTTGCCGGCGCGACGGTCGTCGTGCGCCAGGCCGACGGTGACGTCTCGGAGGTCACCGACGGGGCCGGCCGTTTCGCGTTCGCCGACGTCACGCTGCCGGCCGTCGTGACGGTCATCGCCGGCGGTTTCGCGCCGTCGAGCCGCGTCGTCGAGGCCGGGCCGGCTGATTTCCGTCTCGCGCCGGCCAGCCTCGTCGAGTCGGTCGTCGTGCCGGCCGACCGCGCGCCGGCCTGGCGCGACCCGGAAACCGGCGCGACCATCCTGACGGCCGGCGAGCTGGCCACACTGCCGGCGCTCACGATCGACGAGGCCCTGCGCATCATCCCCGGCTTCTCGCTCTTCCGCCGGTCGTCGTCGCGTCAGTCGAACCCGACCACGCACGGCGTCACGATGCGGGGCCTGTCGGCCTCGGGCGCAAGCCGCGGGCTGGTGCTGATGGATGGCGTGCCGCTCAACGACGGCTTCGGCGGCTGGGTGACCTGGACGCGGGTGCCTGCGCTCGCCATCGACCGTCTCGATCTGACGCGCGCGGCGGCCGGCGATGCGTTCGGATCAGACGCCGTCGGCGGCGTGCTGCAGATTGTGCCCCCGACGGGCGGCATGCGGTCGTGGGAGGCGGCCCTCGAGACGGGCAGCCTGGATTTGGTCGCGCTTGACGGATCGGCGGGCGGGCGGCTGGGACCGTGGGCAGTGTTCGGCGCGGCCAGCTGGTTGTCGACGAGCGGGTCGATCCCCGTCGAGCCCGACGCGCGCGGGCCCGTCGACCAGGAGGCCGACGCCGAGTGGGCCAGCGCCTTCGGCACCGCCGCGCGCGCGTGGGGCGGACGGCGCCTGACCGTGTCGGGCTGGGGGGGGCGGGACGATCGCGGCAACGGCACGGTGCTCCAGCGCAACCGCATGAGTGGCGGCACCGCGGCCGGACGCTTCGACGCGATCGGGCGCGAGACGACGTTCGGCGCGCGGTGGTCGATGAGTCCGAACACGTTCGACCAGACGTTCACGTTTGCCAACGCGACGCGAAGCCTCGAGACGCTCACGTCGACGCAGACGACCGACACGCTCACGACCGCGGGCGTCGTCGAGGTCGGCCGCACGCTCGCGCGCGCGCACCTGGTCGGACGCGCGGAGCTGTCGCGCGCGTCGGCCGACGTCGTCGACGGGCGCGCGGCGGCGACGGGCGATCGGTCGCTGGC
>DATKDF010000033.1:0-5357 GCA_035512795.1 Vicinamibacterales bacterium | reverse complement strand
CGCGCGCGCTCTCGGCCGCCACGGCGGGCGCCGTGGCGGCGATGGCGCTCGTGGCCGCCGTGTGGCTGGGCGCGCTGCCGCGCTCCGAGGCGACGGCCGCCGGGCTGGCGGTCGTCGCCGTGGGGGCGATCTCGGGCGCCGGCCGCGCGTGGCGCACCCGTCGCGCGATGGCGCACGAGATCGAGCGCCGGCGTCCAGCCTTCCAGAACCTGCTCGTCACGGCCAACGAACTCGTCGATCCGCGCCGGCCTGGCGCCCCGGTCCGGCCGGAGCTGCGCGACCTGGTACTGGCTCGCGCCGCGGCCCTGACGAGCGGCATCGATCTCCGGTCACTCATGCCGCTCACTCGTCCGGTCATCACCTTCACGATCGTCGTGGCTGCCTGGGTGACGCTCGCGGCGGTCGTTCGCGACCCGGCCGGTCCAGCGCCTGGTCGCGCATCGGCGGCCGCACCCGATGCGGTCCCGCCGGCGATCGCACGGATCGAGATCGTCGCGACGCCACCGGCCTACACCGGTCTCGAGGTCGTCCGCCTCGTCGACCCCGATCGCGTCGAAGTCGTAGCCGGTACGCGCCTCGATGTCCGCGTCGTGGCCACCGGCACGCGCCTCCGGCTCGGCACGCTCGACGCCGGATTCGATCTCGAAGCCGGTGACGGCGGGGTCTTCACGGCCACCGTCACGGCCGACGCCGACGGACTGCTGACGTTCGAGCCATCGTCGGCGCTGGCGCAAGGGGCGCGCCGCCTCGTTGGCCTGGTCGTCAGGCCCGACCAACTACCGGCGGTGCGCATCGTGGAACCGGCCCAGGACCTCTTTCTGCCCGACGCGACGCGTACGATTCCGGTAGCGCTCGCCGCCGAGGATGACTTCGGTCTGGCGTCGCTGCGGCTGACCTTCACGCGGGTCTCGGGTTCGGGTGAGACCTTCACGTTCACCGACGGCGAGGTGCCCGTGCGCCTCGAACGCGCGCGTGCGACCGCGTGGACGGCTCGCGCCGAGCTTGCGCTCGCCGACCTGGGCCTGGCGCTCGGCGACACGCTCGTCTACCGGGCCTGGGCGCGCGACACGCGTCCGGGCGCGCCCGAGGTCGAATCCGATGCGTTCCTGGTCGAGATCATCGGACCGGGCGCCGCGGTGGCGGGCGGGTTTGCCGTCGACGACGACGAGGCGCGGCAGGGACTCAGCCAGCAGATGGTCATCGTCAAGACCGAAGCGCTGCTGGCCCGTCGCGCCACGATGGCGGCGGCCGACTACGCCGACGAGGCTCGCCGGCTCGCCGCCGAGCAGCGCATGGTCCGAGCCGCGTTCGTGTTCATGATGGGCGGCGAGATCGCCGACGAGGTCGAGGAAGCCGAGCACTCGCACGAGATCGCCGAGGGCCGGCTCGAGCATCGCGGGCGCATTGAGATGATGCGTGCCGTCGTGGCGATGAGCCAGGCGGCCACCGCGCTCGCCAATGCGGATCTGGACGCCGCGCTGCCACTCGAACGCGCGGCGCTCGACGCGCTGCAGCGGGCACTGTTGCGCAGCCGGTACATTCTCCGCACGCTGGCCGATCGCGAGCGCGTCGATCCGGCGCGGCGGCTGACGGGTGAGCCCATCACTGCGCGGGCGCCCCGGGGCGTCGTCCGGCCCGCGCCCGACCCGGAGACCGACGCGCTGCGACGTATCCTCGCGGACGCGGCGGCGGTCGCTGCGCGCGGTGATGTCGGCGCCGAGGCCGCCCGCACGCTCGTCCAGCTCGCCGAGACCACGCTTCGGCTGGCCCCATCGGTCGACTTGATTCAGCGTGCCTCGGCTGACTTCGCCGAGGCGGCGCGCCTTGTGGGCCTCGGCGAGCGCGACGCCGCTCGCGCCCGACTCCAGTCGGTCATCGAGGCATTGACCGGGCGCGTCAGGGGGCGCCTGCCGGTGGCGCCCGCCCGGCGCGACATCGACCCGGCGCTGGCCGGGGCGCTTGCCGACCATCTGGCGCGCGGAGGCGGCCAGTGACAGGCCGCCTGCTGCGCCCGATCGCCATGGTCATCGCCCTCCTGGGCGTCGTCGATCCGGCCATGACGATCGACGAGCCCGTGCGTCCGATGGTTGCGCTCTCGGTCGCCGCCGATGCCGACGCAGTGGTGGAGCGGGTCGCAAGCGCACTGGGCGACCGGTTTGTCGCCGTGCCGGTCCCGGTCGCCGGCGCGGTGGCGACCGTCGCCGTCGGCGACGTGCCGGGCGACGGGCAGTTCGACGGCAGCATCCCGGCCTTCGTGATCGTTGACGACACACCGCGAGTCGTCATCAGTCGACTCGATGTGCCGGAGCGGGCGCTCTCGGGCGAGCAGATCCCGGTGGGCGTGACGCTGCGGCCGGTTGGCGGTGGCGGGTCGGTGCCGGTGACGCTGGAGCTCCTGGTTGGCGGCACGCTGGCCGAGCGCCAGACGGTTGATCTGTCTGGCCGGGCCGCGGCCGATCTGCGGCTGTCGTTCGTGCCCGGTGGCACGGGGCCACATCACGTCCATGTCACCGCGCGCGGCGCCGGCGTGGCATCGGCGGCCGATGCGCTCGTCACCGTCGTCGACGAGCGCTGGCGGGTCATCGTGCACGACGCGCGGCCGGCGTGGCCGTCGACGTTTCTGCGGCGTGCGCTCGAAGCCGACGCGCGGTTCCTGGTCTCGGCGCGGGTCGCCACGTCGAGGCGCGCCGACGTCGCGTCGGGCGGTCCACCCGTGTCGATCGAGGAGGCCGCCGGGCTCGACACGGTCGACGTCATCGTCGTTGGTGTTCCCGACGCGCTGACCGCCCGCGAATCGGCGGCGCTCGAGCGGTTCATGCGGGAGCGGGGCGGCGCGGTCATCTTCCTTCTCGACCAGATGCCGGCCGGCCGGGTCGCCGGCGTGTCGTCGTGGGTCGAACGGCTGCGCGACGAGGCGGTCGCGCTCCTCGATGCCGCTGGCGTGCCCGTCCTCGAGGTGTCCGAGATGGCGGTGCCGCGCGCGTGGCCGGCCGCGGCACGACCGATGGTGACAGTTGCCGGTGGCGGCCAGGAGACTGTCGTGTGGGAACAGCCAGTTGGCAGCGGCCGCCTCATTGTCAGCGGTGCGCTCGACGCGTGGCGCTATCGGGCATCGGCGGCGTCACGGTTCGACCAGTTCTGGACGTCGGCCGTCGCAGACGCCGCGTCACGCGTACCCAAACACGTCGAGATCCGCATGGACCCACGCGTCGTGCGTCCGGGTGGGGCGATGACGATGCGGGTGGATGTGCGGCCCGGCGGGGTCGTCTCCGAGGCGGAGTCCGTCGGGGCGTGGCTCGACGCTGAAGGGGCACGCGCGCCCATCCGCCTCTGGCCGGTGGCACCCGGCACCTTCGAGGCGCGTGTGGAGGCGCCCGACGTCCCGGGCGTCCATCGTGCGGTCGTGCGCGCAGAGGCCGGCGAGGTTGCGGCCGACTTCGTTGTCGCGCCCGATGCGACGGCGGTCGCGGCCGAGGTGGCCCGCCTCGGGGCGTGGTCGACCGCGCACGGCGGCCGCCTCGTCCTCCTGTCGACGATCGCAGATCCGCACGCCGGCCTGCTCGCGGCCCTCGACGCCATCGTCACGCCGTCGTCACGGCCCGTGGTGTGGCACCCCATGCGCAGCGCCTGGTGGATTGTGCCCTTCGCGCTCGTGCTCGGCGGTGAGTGGTGGCGGCGGCGCCGCGGCCCTTGACACCCGATCTTTGGAGCCCCTAACCTTGCGGTCGAATCCATGTACACGCGAGAACAGGTCCGCGCGCTCACCGATCGCATCTTCAACATGGCCAGCGGCGCCGACGCCGTCCAGGTGGAGGTCAACGCCAACGAGCGGTCCGGCACCCGCTGGGCGAACTCGACGATCACGACCAACCTGGTCCAGTACGACCGGCAGGTGACGATCACCGTGCGTCGCGGCAGTCGGCAGGGGTCGGCGTCGACCCGCGACTTCGGCGACGCCGGCCTGCGCGAGGCGATTGGCGAGGCGATCGATCAGGCCGAGTCGGCCAACGAGAATGCGAACCTGCCCGAGTGGCTGGGCGCGCAGACGTACCTGGACGTGGATGCGGTGCTTCCGAGCGGCGTCGGCTTCGGACCGGCCGCGCGCGCGATGATGGTCAAGGAGAGTCTCGATCTCTGCGACCAGATGAACGTGGTCGGCTCGGGCTACATCCCGAAGATGTACCAGGCGACGTGCACCGCCAACACCAACGGACTCTTTGCGTTCTACGCGTTTGCCGAAGCCGGCTTCGTGTTGACGTGCCGCACGCCGGATGGCGCCGGATCGGGCTGGGCCGGCATCACGGGGATCAAGGACATCCGGGACATTGACGCGACGGCGCTCACGCGCACGGCGGCGGGCAAGGCGCTCGGCAGCGTCAAGCCGCGCGCGATCGAGCCCGGGCGGTACACGGTGATTCTCGAGCCGCGCGCCAACGCGCGGTTCCTGTCGCTCATGACCGGCATCTTCAACCAGCGGAACGCCGAGGCCGGTGGCAACTTCCTGTCGGGGGCCACGGCGGGCACGACGAAGATCGGCGAGAAGGTGTTCAGCGATCTGTTCTCGCTCCGGAGTCAGGTCGGGCACCCGGTGCTGCGGCAGACGCCGATCATGAACGACCTCTCACCGGCCGCGCCGGTGACCTGGGTGGAGCAGGGTGTGCTGCGGACGCTCAGCGTGGACGCGGCGCTGGCGCGCGAGCGGAACATCGCGCCGACCCCGGCGGCCGTCAACATGAGCCTCGTGATGGACGGCGCCGACCAGTCGGTGGAGGACATCATCAGGACGACGCGCCGCGGGCTGCTCGTCACGTTCTTCTGGTACATCCGGGGCGTCGATCCGGCCACGCTCCTGAACACGGGCATGACGCGTGACGGCCTGTTCCTCATCGAAAACGGCGAGATCGTCGGACCCGTGCAGAACTTCCGCTGGAACATGTCGCCGCTGGTCGGCTACAACAACGTCACGGCCGTCGGGCGGCCCGTGCCCATGCACATGGGCGAGTCGTACGACGGCGGCAACACGGCGATGATTCCCCCCGTACGGATCGAAGACTTCTACATGACGTCGGTGTCGCCGGCCGTCTGAGGACAACGTCACCATGAGTGCATCCCGTCGCGAGTTCATCAAGACCGTCGGTATCGGGACCGTCGCCCTGGCGTCGGCCGACGCGGTGGCCGAGCTGCTGGCGCAGTCGCCGCGCGGCCGCGTGCTCGACTCGAAGTTCAAGGGCCTGTCGGACGTCGCACTGGCCGAAGCTCGGCTCTACGGCTGCACGTATGCCGACATCCGGTTCCAGATGACGGCGGGCGTGCCCGGCGCGTCGGCGAACTTCGCCGCCGCGGGCGGACGCGGCGAC
>DATKDF010000032.1:0-8847 GCA_035512795.1 Vicinamibacterales bacterium | reverse complement strand
GAGTTGGTGCGCAGCACCTCGAACGTCGGCCCGGCCTTCACCACGAACGTGTCGCCGTCCTCGCTCGTGAGCAGGATGCGGTCACCGAAGGCGACTGGTGACGCGGTGAACGTGGCCGGCACCGGCACGCGCCCGCCTTCGTACACGAGTGCGCCCGTCTTCGCATCGAGGCACGAGACGATGCCGCGGTCGGTCATCAGGTAGAAGTGATCGCCGACGAGAATCGGCGACGGCACGTACGCCGTGCCCTTGTTGTACCGCCAGGCGACGCGCGTGCCCTCGATCTCGCCGGACGCGCCCGGTCGAATCGCCAGCGCCACCTTCCGCTGGCTGCCGGCCGTGGCGAACACCAGGCCGTGTCCGTAGACGAAGCTCGGAATCGGATGGCTCACCGTGCCTTCCGTCCGCCACAGCTCGCGGCCGGTGCGCGGGTCGTAGGCCACGACGGCCTCGGCGCCCGACGCCACGAGCTCCGTCCGGCCGCCCGACTCGACGAGCACGGGCGTCGCCCAGCTCCGCCGGTTCTTCCGGAAGGTCATCCAGGCCACTTCGCCGGTCTCGCGGCGCAGGCCGGCGATGAACGATCCGGTGCCCATCTCCTGGTCGCCCTGGAGGATGAGCAGGTCTTCGAACAGGATGGGTGACGTGCCCGGGCCGAGGCCCGCCTTGGGCATGCCGCCAAAAGACACCTGCCACTTCGGGTTGCCGTCGAGGTCGAACGCGTACAGGCCCTCCGACTCGAACGACGCGTAGACCATCTGGCCGTCGGTGACGACCGATGACGAGGCGTACGTGTTCTTCCGGTGACGGTTGTCGAACACGGGGCCGGAGTAGACCTCGCGGTTCCAGAGCACGGCGCCCGTGGTGGCGTCGACGGCCAGCACGTGCAGCGTGTGTGCGTAGTCGACGCCGACCGAGTCCGGATGGAGATAGCCGGGCTGCAGGTTGAAGCCGAGGTGGTCGGGCGCCGTCCGCCCCGGATACTGCTGTCCCTGCACCGACGTCGTCAGGAACACGCGGTTGGCGGCGACGATCGGCGACGAGTGGCCACGGCCCGGGATCTCCGTCTTCCAGGCGACCCGCTCGGTCGGCGACCACTGGTCCGGAAACGTGCCCGTGGCGATCCCCTGGCCGCCCGGGCCGCGCCACTGCATCCAATCCTCGTTGACCGGCGGCGCGGCCCCGGCCAGGGCGCACACGACCAACAGCACCGGTGCAAGTCTCAGCATGCACGGAAGAGTAGCAGGGCGTCGAAAGATCGGGCAACCGCGCGGGGACGAGTGGTGGGACTAAGATCAGCCGATGCCCGTTCGTGCCGACGTCTCCGTGCGCCTCACCCGGGCGTCTGATTTCGCCGGGGTCGGCGCCCTCACGGCCGTCGTCTACGCCGGCAGCCCGCCGTGGACGCCGGGGCAGCTGGCCTCACATCTGCGTGTGTTTCCGGAAGGCCAGTTCGTGGCCGTCGACGAGACCACCGGCCGGATCGTGGGCATGGCCTCGTCGCTCATCGTCCTCTGGGACGACTACGAGATGGCGTCGTCCTGGCGTGACTTCACCGACGTCGGCATGTTCACCAACCACGACCCCGTGCGCGGGCACACGCTCTACGGGGCGGAGGTCATGGTGCATCCGGACTTGCAGGGGAGCGGCGTGGGGTCGAAGTTGTACGAGGCCCGAAACACGCTGGCGCGGCGGCTCGGGTTGTGGCGCATTCGCGCCGGGGCACGGTTGCGCGGCTATCATCACCACGCCGCGTCGATGTCCCCGCGCGAGTACGTCGACCAGGTCGTGCGCGGGCAACTGCGGGATCCGACCCTGTCGTTCCAGTTGCACCGTGGCTTTCGGGTGCTGGCGGTCGTGGAGGGCTATCTGCGCCAGGATCCCGAGAGCCTGGGCTATGCGGCCGTCATCGAATGGCTGAACCCGGATCGACGGCCGGCAGGGGTCGGACCGGCTTGATCAGCTGCGGAAGTGATCCTCGAGCGTGGCCGCGTCCTCCTTGCTGATGGTGGCGCCCGGGTCGTAGGCGGGGCTGTCCTTGATAGCGTCGCGGCTGTGGGGCACGTGCAGGCACCGCCCACCCCAGCTGACCCGTGACACCCAGCGCGGCGAGATCAGGACGTCCTTGCCGAACCACCAGGTGCCGGTGTCCACGGCCAGGTAGCGCACGCGCCAGGTGTCGTCATCGATCAGGTAGCTGCGGAGATGGCCGATGGCGCCGTCGGAGGCTTCGAGGTGATAGCCGGTCACCTCGCGCGAACTGCGCAGGTGCGTGGGCGGCTCGGCGCCGGCCGCTTCCGCTTCGGCCGCCGCGGCGCGCATGGCGGCGTCGAGCGCAATCGCCGATCCGCCGACTTCGGCCCCGAGCATCCAGTAGGGCGGCTGGTCGTAGTAGCGCAGGTACTCGACTTCCTGCAGCCGCGACACGGGGCGGTCGGTGCTGACGTCGGGGCTGTTGCGCACCTGGTCCATCGTCAGCGAGACCTCGAGCTGGCGGTGTTCCCAGTCGGCGCCGGTGACGACTGTTGGCGAGAGCAGGACGGTGCGACCGGACAGCCACGATCCGGTGGCGATGACCAGATAGCGCACGGTCCACGTCTCGTCGTCGAAATAGAACTCCTCGACGTGGCCCAGTTCGCCGTCGGTCGCATGAATCGACATCCGGCAGAGATCGTCAGACGACTGCAGCATCGGGCATCCCCGTCGCCAGTCTAGTCGTGGCCCGGCCGGCCGCACAAGCGGGCGATGGCGGGCTATGATCGACCAGCCATGGCCGACGACGATCGGGCCGGTTCCGGACCGGCAGGCCACCGCCCGGCCATCGGGCTCGTGCAACGCGAAATCGTGCTTGTCATCGTGCTCGCGGTGGCCGCGGCCGCCATCTTCGGGATGACCCGTAGCCTGGCCGAGTGGTCCGACCGCACCGCCGATGCGGCGGCCGACGAGTGGCACCGCCGCGGCCGGGCCGTCGTCGAGAGCGGCCGCGTCAACGAAGGGATCGCCCTGCTGCGCCAGGCGGTCTCGCACGATCGGCTGAACGCCGACTACACGCTCTCGCTCGTCCGCGCGTTGACCCGGCCGGAGCGCGACGACACCGCCTGGACCGAAGCGCGCCGGCTGCTCGTGCAGTTGCGCGAGCGCGAGCCCGACCGGCCGGAAATCAACCTGCGCCTGGCCCGCCTCGCCGCGACCGCCGGCGACACGGACGAAACGATCCGGTATTACAACCACGCCATGTACGGGCTCGTGCCCGACGACCCGGAGTACGACCGCCGGCGCATTCGGGTCGAACTGGCGACGTTCCTGCTCGACCAGGGCGACCGGGCCCGTGCGCTCGGCGAGTTGTTTGCGCTGGCGCCAGACGTGCCCGACGATGCGGCCGAGCACTTCGAGCTGGGCGCGCTGTTCCTGCGGGCCGGTGAGGCGCGGTCAGCGCTGGCCGAGTTCCAGGACGCGCTGCGCCTCGCCCCCGGAGACTGGCGCGCGGCGGCCGGCGCGGGTGACGCGGCCCTGGCGACGGGCGCCTTCGCCCAGGCCGAGCGGCACCTCCAGGATGCCGTGCGACGGGGCGCCACCGAACCGGCCGTGCGTCAACGGCTGGCGCTCGTGCGCCTGGTGCGCTCCCTGAACCCGCTGTCGCCGGGGCTGGTCTCGGCGACACGGGTCACCCGCGTGCGTGGCGGACTCACGTGGGCGGCCGAGCGGCTCCGCGGGTGCGCGCCGCCGGACGACGACCCCCTCCTCTCTGAACTCGTGCGCATGAGTCGCGAGCCGCTGGCGGTCCTCCGCGAATCAGACGCACTCGTCGAGGGCATCGCGCTCATTGGCCGTGCGGTTGACGCGATGACGTCGCGCTGTGCCGAGCGGGATCCGGCTGAAGCCGCCTGGCAGGCGATTGACACCGCCGCGGGGGTGCCGGCCGGATGAAGATGCGACCCCATTGGCCGGCTCGCTGGCTGCTGGGCCCCGGCGAGTGGCGGCTGCGTGACAGTCAGCTCTTTCTGGCGCTCACCATCGTCATCGGCGTCCTGGCAGGACTCTCGGCGGTGCTGTTCGCCTTGTCCATTGACGCGGCGGGCTATTTCTTCTTCGGCCTCGCGCCGGGACCGGCCCGGGTCATTCTGGTGCCGACGCTCGTCAGTCTCCTGAGCGGCATCCTGCTCGCGACATGGTTCAACGACGCGCGCGGGAGTGGTGTACCGCAGACCAAGACGGCCTACCACCTCCGGCAGGGCGTGATTCGCCCGCGCGTCCCGATCGGCAAGTTCATCACGGGCGTCCTGTGCATTGGATCGGGGCACTCGATGGGCCGCGAGGGACCCTCGGTGCAGATTGGCGCGGGCCTGGCCTCGGCGGTCGGGCAGTGGCTGAAGCTGCCGCCCGACCGGGTGAAGAGCCTCGTGCCGGTGGGGGCGTCGGCCGCGCTCGCTGCGGCCTTCAACACACCGGTCGCCGCCGTGTTGTTTGCACTCGAGGAGATCATCGCCGACCTGAACGCGCCGCTGCTCGGGTCGACGGTCATTGCGTCGGTGGCGGCGGTCATCGTCGCGCGGTCACTGCTCGGCAACGATCCGCTCTTTCATGTGCCGGAGTACGAGCTGCAGCATCCGCTGGAACTGCTGGCCTACGTCGTGCTCGGGATCGTCGGCGGCCTGGCATCGGTGGCCTTCGGCAAGGGGCTGCTGCGGGCGCGGGGCTACTTCCTCGGTCTGCCGGCCTGGTCGCGCACCTGGCAGCCGGCCGTCGGGGGGCTGGCCATCGGGCTGATCCTCGTGGTGTTTCCGGAAGTGGCCGGCGTCGGCTACACGCACATCGACCAGGCGCTCAATGGCGGCCTGGTCCTGTCGGCGATGGTCGTGCTCGCCGTCGTCAAGGGCGGCGCGACGATCGTCTCGTACTCGACGGGCAACGCGGGCGGCATCTTCGCCCCCAGTCTGTTTCTCGGCGCCATGGTGGGCGGCGCCGTGGGGTACGCGGTGCAATGGCTGGCGCCGATGGTCGGTGTGCCGGTGGGCGAGCCCGGCGCCTACGCGCTCGTCGGCATGGGGACGCTCTTTGCCGGCATCATCCGCGCGCCGCTGACGTCGGTGTTCATGATTTTCGAGATCACGCAGGACTATCAGATCTTCGTGCCCCTCATGGTGGCCAATATGATCAGCCTGTTCATCTCGCGCCGGTATCAGAAGGTGTCGATCTACGAGGCGCTCCTCGCCCAGGACGGCGTGCACCTGCCCGGGCCGCTCGTCCGGCAGAGCGTCGGCGGCTGGCGTGCCGGCGATGTCATGCGGACCGACGTCGACAGCTGGTTCGTCGCCCCGTCAACACCGGTCGGAGAGGCCCTGGCGGCCGCCGAGACGGCCGGCACCACGTGCCTGCTGACCGGCCGACGCGACGCGGTGGATGGACTGGTCGCGCGGGACGTCCTGGTGCGGGCGATCGCCGAGGGACGAACGGCCGATCCCGTCGCCGCGCTCGCCGCCGACGACTGGGCACACGTCCACGCCGACCACGCCATCGATGTGGTCCTCGAACGGTTCAGTCGCAATCAGTCGGGGCTGCTGCTGGTGCTCAGTCGCGCGAACGTCCGCCAGGTCGAGGGCGTCATCACCCAGGAAACCCTGCTCGGCGTGTTCGGGGCGAAGCGGATGTCGCGGGAAACCCGGCCGTAGGACGCGCCGGGGTGGCTGCCGGCGCGGCCGCCGGTCCGTGCGCGCCTACGCGCCGCTCGCGCGGGCATTCCGCACCGCGCTCAGGATGGCCTCGACGACCTCGTCCGGCACGGCGATGTGTTCCTCGAAGGCCGTGCGCGCGACGGTGACCGTGACGCGGTACTGGTGCATGAACTCGCCGCAGTTGCCGCAGGCCTCGACGTGCCGCTCGAACTCCTGCTGCACGTCGGCCGGTAGTTCGCCGGCGACGGCGTCGCGGAGAAAATCGGAGAGTTCGCGGCAGGTCATGCAGTCGTGCCTCCGAAGTGTGGTGCCAGGAGCGTCCGCAGGGCAAGGCGCGCCCGGTGCAGGCGCAGCTTGAGGGCATTGGCCGTCGTGCCGAGCATCTGGGCAGCCTCGTCGGTCGACATGCCTTCGATGTCGCGCAGCAGGACGGCCATGCGAAACGACTCGGGGAGCTGGTCGATCGTTCGCCGGACCAGCTCGGCGGTCTCCTTGCGGGCGACGATCTGGTCGGCCGGCTCGGTCCACGACGTGAACCGCTCGGTGTGGTGTCCGTTCGGCAGAAAGCGCGGCAGCAGATCGTCGATGTTCTCTTCGGGGTGCCGGCGCCGGCTCCGCAATTTCGACAGCGCGGCGTTGACGGCAATCCGGTGGATCCACGTCGACACCTTCGAGCCGCCGCCAAACTGCCCCCGGGCCTTGAACGCCGAGATAAATGCCTCCTGGACGGCGTCGCGCGCGTCTTCGTCGTTGCCGAGAATCCGCCGCGTCACCGCGAAGAGCCGCCCGGCCTCGCTTCGCACGAGCGCCTCGTAAGCCCGCTCGTCTCCGGCGCGGATCCCGACGGCCAGCTCCGCCTCATCCATTAGAGGTCGATCGTAGCACGCGGGTGTCGCGCGCCCGTTCAGCCGCCAAACATCAGACTGCGCGCGCCGAGCTCGGTGCGATCGAATCCGGCATCACGGTCAAGCGCCTGCAGGCTGGCCGGCAGCCGATTCGCCAGGTGCCACTCGTCGGCCCGGCCGCCGAGGTCTTCGACCGCGCGCGTCCACTCCGGAAACCAGGGCGCCGCGCGGCGCGACAGGGGCTCGATGACGAGCACGGTCGCCTGGCGGCGGGCCGCCTCGCGCAGGTGACCGAGGAGCGCGGAGCGGCCAGCGGGCGTGAGCTCGTTGACGCTCCAGGCGGCGACGATTCCCATGCCGGCCAGTGACGCGCCACGGCGTGCGCCGAGCCGGCTGGCTTCGGCAACCATGTCGGCCCGCCGGACGCGACCAGGCAGGCCCAGCGTGCGCCAGGTCCAGGCCGCCTCGGCCAGCGCCCACCGATGCGTGTCGACACCGAGCAGCGTCGGTCGTGCCGGCGGCGAGACCGACAGTGCCCAGGCGGCAGACGCCGCGCCGGTCCCGCAGCCAAGGTCCACGATGCGGGAGAGCGCGCCGACCGGGGCAGCCAGCCCGGTGACGATGGCCTCGACGGTGGCGAAGTGGATGGGCGCGAAGAGGACGGCAAACGCCGCGCGCTTGCCGGCCGAATCGAGTGGCGAGCGCGAGGGCAGCGATCCGCGACCCTCGACGTACCGCGCCGAGAGCGCACGCGCGGCCCGCAGGAGTTCAGGGCGAGTGAGCGATGCGAGGTGCCGTTCGACGAGCGCGGCAGCGAGCCGCTCGAGTGACGAGGTGGGCGCGCTCGTCACACCGGAGTCATCCGCGCGCCGGTCGCGAGGCCCGGCGCGCCTGGACGTAGCGTGAGGGGAGAGGATGGCCGAGCAGGGGTTCGAGACTCGTCGATGCTTCGCAGACCGCGTCGAGATCCACGCCAGTGTCGTGTCCGAGCCCATGGAGCAGGTAGAGCAGATCCTCGGTGGCGAGGTTGCCCGCTGCGCCTGGGGCGTACGGGCACCCGCCGAGGCCGCCGGCCGAGGCGTCGAATGTCCGGATGCCGAGGTCGAGCGCCGCGAGGACGTTGGCGAGGGCCGTGCCGCGGGTGTCATGAAAGTGCAGGGCGATCTGATCGGACCTGACGTCGGCCAGGAGCGTCCTGAGGAGCGTCCGCACCTGGCCGGGATGCGCGACGCCGATCGTGTCACTCACCGCGACTTCGTACACGCCGAGGTCGAGCAGCCGCCGGGTGAGCGTGACGACCCGGTCGGCCGCCACGTCGCCCTCGAACGGGCAGCCGAACGACGTCGAGAGGTACCCGCGCACGCGCAGGTGGGCCGCGAGGGCGGCGTCGGTGACGACCCGATAGGTGTCAAACGACGCGTCGATCGACTGATTGATGTTCCGGCGGCTGAACGTCTCGGAGGCGGCCGCGAAGATGGCCACGTCGGTGACGCCGGCGGCCTGGGCGCGCTCGAGCCCACGTGCGTTCGGCACGAGCGCGAGGTAGCGGGTGCCTGGCCGTCGCGTGATGCCGGCGAGGACCTCGGCCGCGTCGGCCATCTGCGGCACCCAGGCCGGGCTGACGAAGGCCGTGACCTCGATGATGGGCAGGCCTGCCTCAGACAGCCGGTCGATGAAGGCGATCTTGTCGGCCGTGGCAACGGCCGCCGGCTCGTTCTGCAGTCCGTCACGGGGGCCGACTTCGACCACGAGGGGGACGGAGGTGTTTGCCACAGTTTCCCGCCTTCAGGTGCCAGAGGTCGGGCTGGCGCCACACCCGACCTCTGGCACCCCAGGGCGGGAAACTGTGGAAAACACCTCCGTCCCCCTACACGCGGACCAATACATGGCCAGGCTGCACCAGGTCGCCCTCACGGCACTCGACACTCACGATGCGACCCGCGCGAGGCGACCGGATCGGCAGTTCCATCTTCATCGCCTCGAGTACCACCAGCACGTCGCCGGCCTCCACCTCGGCGCCCGCCTTCACGTTGACGCGCACGACCGTCGCCGGCATCGGCGGCGTCAGCGCATCGACATCCCGGGCGGTCGACGCGCCCCCCGGTGGGGGCACCCGGAACTGATAGACATCGTGCTCCACGTCGACCCAGACGGTGTCGCCATCAATGGCCACCGTGCCGACGAGCGTGCTGCCGGCCACCTCGATGACGTATCGTCCGTCCGGTCCCGGCGCGATCGCAAACACGCGCTCCTGATCGTCGCCTTCGACGCGCACGTCGGTGGCGCCGATGACCACGACCCAGTCCCGGGTTTCGCCGGTGAGCCGGATG
>DATKDF010000031.1:0-26396 GCA_035512795.1 Vicinamibacterales bacterium | reverse complement strand
GGGTACGCGGTGGCGGGCGTGGTCGGCGGCCTGCTGTCGTCGACGTCGGTCACGCTGACGTTCGCGCGTCTGAGCCGGGATGAGCCGTCGCTCGGCCGGGCGCTCGCGGCCGGGGCGGTGGGCGCGACGGCCGTGCAGGTGCCGCGCGTCCTGCTGGCCGCGGCCGTGCTGTCGCCCGCAGTCGCCGTGTCGCTCTGGCCGCTCCTCCTGCCGCCGGCCCTCGCGGGCCTGCTGGTCTTCCTCGTCGGCCTTCGTGGACCGACGGCTGATGCGACAACGCTCACCGACGCCAACCCCCTGCAGTTGCGCGCCGCCCTGCAGATGACGGCATTCTTCCAGTTGGTGCTCTTTGCCGTCTGGGGTGCGACGCGATGGTTTGGCGACTCGGGGTTGTACGGATCGGCGGCCGTGCTGGGCCTGGGCGACGTGGACGCGCTCACGATCTCGATGGCCGCCGCCTCGCGTCAGGGCACGGCCGAGGCCGCCGTCGCGGCGACGGCGATTGGCATTGGCGTGCTGTCGAACACCGCCGTGAAGCTCGGGATCGCAACCGTCGTGGGTCGCGGCCACTTCCGCCTGATGACCGGCGCCGGCCTGGCGCTGATGGGCGTCGCGCTAGCCGCGGCGCTCGCCTGGGTTGGCCGCTAGCCCCGGCTGCTGGAACACCTTCATCGCGGTGGCGATCATCGACGCGATGTCGCCGACGTTGGCCGGCAGCAGCATCGTATTGGTCTTCTGGGCCAGCTTGCCGAACTCGGTGACGTACTGCTCGGCCACGCGGAGCTGCGTCGCTTCGAGGCCGCCCGGCTGCCGGATGGCATCGGCGACCTGACGGATGCCCTCGGCCGTCGCGGTGGCGACGGCGAGGATGGCCTCGGCCTCGCCGTGCGCCTCGTTGATCTGCTGCTGGCGCCGCGCCTCGGATTCCTTGATGACGCGCTGCTTCTCGCCTTCGGCGTTGTTGATGGCCGCGTCGCGCACGCCTTCCGAGGTGAGCACGACGGCGCGTTTTTCGCGCTCGGCGCGCATCTGCTTTTCCATCGCGGCCAGCACGTCGTGCGGCGGCGTGATGTTCTTGATCTCGTAGCGCAGCACCTTCGCGCCCCATGGCTCGGACGCCTTGTCCAGCTCGGCCACGACCGACAGGTTGATGTTGCTGCGCTCCTCGAACGTCTTGTCCAGGTCGATCTTGCCGATCTCGCTCCTGAGCGTCGTCTGCGCGAGCTGCACGATGGCGAAGACGTAATCGGAGATGCCGTACGACGCCCGCTCGGCGTTGAGCACCTTGATGTACAGGATGCCGTCGACGCCCACCTGGACGTTGTCGCGCGTGATGCACACCTGCGCCGGGATGTCGACCGCCACTTCCTTCAGCGTGTGCCGGTAGCGGATGGCGTCGAAGAACGGCACCAGGATGTGGAAGCCCGCCTGAATCGTCGAGTGATACCGGCCGAGCCGCTCGACGACGTACGCGCTCTGCTGTGGCACGACGACCGCCGTCTTCGCGATGACGATGAGGGCGATGATCGCGAGGACGATGAAGACAATGAGGGTGCCGTCCATTACGAGGCTGCTCCTTCAGGTTCGACTGCGAGCATCAGGCCGTCCACGCGGACGACACGGCAGCGGGCGCCGCGGCCGATCATCGACCCGGTCTGGTTGCGCGCCGACCACGCCGTGCCGCGCAGTTCCACGCGCCCCACGGCGCCCGGCGCCAGATCCTCCTGTGCGGTGCCGATCTCGCCAACGAGCGTGTCGATCGGTGGCGCCTGCGGGTCGATCTGGAACCACACGAGCAACCGGCTCCGGAAGAGCCCGAGCGACGAAATCGACAGGGCCGTGAAAAGCAGCATCTGCACCCAGAGCGGTCCGGCCGCCCCGACGCTCGCCAGCAGGCCGACGGCGATCGCGCCGATGCCGAAGAAGATGATGTAGAACCCGCCGGCCGCCGCCAGTTCGGCGACCACCAGGAGGAGTCCCAGAACGAGCCAGTGCCACCAGAGGATTGTCATGTGGTTCGGAGCCGGTCAGATTATCGCCGCGGTGCCCGACGCGCGCAATGGGTAGCTGCTGCCGGCGCGCTGGACACCCTTTTCGTCACGCGGCGCAACCGTCGCCGGTGATAGGCTCTCATCTCGACCAAAGGAGCGCACCGCGATGAAGAAGACGACGAAAAAGCCAGCAAAAAAGGCGGCCCGGCGCACCACGCGACCGGCCCGGAAGGCTTCAAAGCAGCCGGCGAAGCGAAAGAAGGTCGCCGCGGTCCCGAAGGGCTACCACACGGTCACCCCGCACCTCGTGTGCCGCAATGCCGCCGGCGCGATCGACTTCTACAAGAAAGCGTTTGGCGCACGCGTCCTGGCCCGCATGCAGATGCCGGACGGCAAGGTGGCTCACGCGGAACTGCAGATCGGCGACTCGCGCATCATGCTCGGTGACGAAATGCCGGAGATGGGCGCCTCGGCGCCGCAGACGGTCGGCGGCACGCCCGTCCATCTGTTCCTGTACGTCAAGAACGTGGACAAGCTCTTCGCCCGGGCCGTCTCGGCTGGGGCAAGAGCCGACATGCCGCCGATGAACATGTTCTGGGGCGACCGCTACGGCAAGGTGTCGGACCCGTTCGGCCACAAGTGGTCGATGGGCACGCACATCGAGGACGTCTCGCCGCGGGAAATGGCCCGTCGCAGTCGCGAGGCCTTCAACCCGGCCGGCTGATTCCACACGATGAACCTCTACCGGCCGCGGGGCAGCACGTGCTTGGGAATGTGCATGGCGACCAGCACGTGCGGGACATCCACGACCGCGGCAATCCGCAGGTCCGCCGCCAGGGACGCCAGCACGTAGGCGTCCGTCCGGTCCAGCCCGTGCGCCTGCTCGAGGTAGTCAACCATGTAGCGCGTGGCCTGCCTGGCCGCTTCGTCCAGCGTCGTCGCGTGCGCTGTCACGGCGTAGTCGTCGGCCGTCTCGTACTCGGGCTCGCGAATCGGGCGGCCGCCCTTGATGACCCGCACGGCGTAGACGATGCGCATGGGCGACTCGATTCCGGTGCCGGACACCTCGCCGTCGCCCTGCGCGGCGTGGGTGTCGCCGATCGAGAAGAGCGCGCCCTCGACGAAGACCGGGAAATAGACGGTGGTTCCCGCCACCAGGTGCCGGTTGTCCATGTTCCCGCCGTTGGCCCGGGGCGGGATCGTCGACAGCATCTCGTCGGTGGCTGGCGCCACGCCCATGACGCCGGCAAACGGCCGGATGGGGATCTCGATGCCCGGCGCGAACCGTGCGGTCGTCGCACCGGGGCCGAGTTCGAACGTCCGGTACCAGAGCGCCTTGCTGAACTCCCCGTCCCCGGCCAGTTGTCCGAATCCCGGAATGACGGCCGCCCACCCCCAGTCGCCGGGCTCGATGACATGGAGCGTGACGGCCAGGACGTCGCCAGGCCGGGCGTCCTCCACGTAGACGGGGCCGGTGAGCGGGTGAATCGGGTCGAAGCTCAGTTTGCTCAGGTCGTCCGGCGTGGACGCGGGCGACAGTTGTCCATCCGAGGCCTCCTTCGTGAAGGCCTCGATCACCGCGCCGGACGGCACGCGGACGGCGGGCGGAATCGCGGCGCTCCAACGGTTGTGGGTCTGGTCGGCCGTGAGCGTGAAATCGGGTTGCGGGACCGACCGGACGGCCGGCCCTCCGGCGACGGAGGCCGCGTCGCCGCCAGACGGGTTGCAGGCAGCGGGCAGGACCGCCGCGAGCAGCAGCGTCAGGGGAAAAGCCACGGAACGTCCGGATGTTCGGTGATCTCGCGCGGCAGGCTGGTTTCCGATCGTCATGATGCGCCTCTCTGGTTCGACGGGGCCTCAGCAGGCCGGGAGGATAGCACTAGACATGCGGGGTCGGAGACGCGGGACGTCGATCGGACCGATCGCCGGTTCGGAGAAGCTTGATCGCGATAGTCATCGGTGGGATGCTAGCCTCGTTCCACGGGATTGCGCACGAAAGGGGATCACCGATGGCGGTGGAGCGCTCGTTCTTCTCGAAAGCGGAGACCCAGGCGGAAGTCGGCCGACGCGTCGAGGCGTTGGCCGACTTTCCGTCCGTGCCCCGTGGCACGCTCGGGACAGTCACGCGTGCCACCCGCCGCGCCGGCGACGACTGGACCGTGATCGTGAGATGGGACCTGCCGGTGCCGAGTGCGTACATCCTGGCAATCGTGCTCGATGCATCCGTGAACTTCCGGAAGCGAGGCACGCCGGTCACCGACACGTTCTCCAGGTCCGAGTTCCAGTCGCTCGTCCGTGTGGTACCGGCGAGCGTGCGTGAGGCATCACAGGCATCCTGACGACCCGCGCGCCGGCGCCTTGGTCTGCCGCCGGGAACACAGCCCCGCCGCACTGCGCGCGCGATGCGCCAGCGAGTCCAGCCGTCGGCGCTCTTCCTCCGTCAACACCACAGCCGTTTGCGGTCGTCCCGTGCGCAGGCGCGAGCGCGCAGGCCGGGTTGGCCCGGCGGCGGGAATGGTCGGGCCAGTGCCGGGCCGGTGTCACGCCGCCGTATCGCGCCATGCTGAGGGTTACCGACTGCCGCAGGAGGGCCGCGTACATGACTGGCAGGACGTCGCGCGCACGCTATAATCGCCGCGCTGAAGCGCCCGCCACCGGTGTGGTGCGATCCTATGCCCACGTCGATCCGCGTCGTCGTCGCCGCCCTGCTCCTCCTGTCTCTGCTGGGCCTGCGAGTGGACTGGCTGCCCGCGGTCGGCGTGCTCGCGGCCGTCCTCGTGGTGCTGCATGTCGCCGAGGCCGCCTGGGCCGCGCGGGCGCGCCTGACGGCGGCCGCGCTCGGCGAGTTTCTCGAGCGCCGCGGCTTCGAGGTGGCGGTTCTTACTGCGGCTTCCGCCGGACTCGGATTCCGCCTGCTCGAGCTCGACCTCGGCCTCGGGCACTTCCCCACCGATATCGACGAGCAGCGACTGGCCGACAGCGTGCTGTTCTTTCTGCGCACGGGCACGGTTGATCACTCGACCGTCGAGCACTACCCCGGCCTCCATTTCTGGGTGCTCACCGCGAGCTTCGTTGTGACGTATCTCTGGGGCCTGATGACCGGTGTCGGGCACAGCCTGGCGTCGATGCCGGTCGAGATGTTCGTGTATGCGGGTCGCGTCACGAACGTCTGCATCGAAGCGGGAACGATCGTGCTCACGGGGTACCTGGGACGGGCCGTCTCACGGCCGGCCGTCGGCGTCGCCGCGGCCGTCGTCGTGGCCGTCTCGCCGCTCGCTGTCGAGCTCTCTTCGCAGTTGCGCAACGAAGCCGGCCTCGCCTTCTTCGTGGTGGCCTCGGCGTGCCTCGCGATGAAGGCGCTCGACAAACCGGACGTTCGGATCGCCGCCGCGTCGGGTGTCCTCGCTGGCTGCGCGGCCGCGATCAAGTATTCCGGTGTCTTTGCGGCCGGTCCGGCGGTCGTCGCGGCGCTCGTGGCGCCCGCCGGCACCAGGCTTCGCATGCTCGCGGCGATTATCGCGGGCGCAGCCGTCGCGGTCGGCGTCACGAATCACTTTATCTGGGCGGACATGCCGAACTTCATCGAGCAGCTGGCGACCGAGGTGGCGATGACCGGCCCCGGGCATTGGTCGGCACAAACCAACCCGCAGGCCTTCTATGGCGTGATCCTGGCCGACTGGGCGGTTGGCTGGCCGCTGCTCATCCTCGCGGGCGTCGCCGCGGCATGGGGCCTTGCATCGAACAGCCACCGCCTGTGGGTCCTCGTCGCGTTTCCGCTGCCGTACATCTGGTTCATGTCGCAGCAGCCGGCACAGTTTTCCCGCTGGGTGTATCCCCTCACGCCCTTCGTCGCCGTGGCGGGTGCGGTCGGGCTCTGGTGGCTGCACGCGGCTGCGGGCCGTACCGCGCGGCTCGCACGACGCCCGCGTCTGCGCCAGGTGGTAGCCTGGGGTCTAGTCCTCGTGGGCCTGCTGCCGGTCCTCGTCGGCGGCGCCCGGCAGTTCACGCGGCGCCTCCGACCGGCCACGCACTTTCTCGCCGAGGCGTGGCTCGCCGAGCGCCTGCCGCGCGGCGCGTCGATCCTGTCCGAACATGGCTGGCTGGAGCTCGATACCGCGGCATTCCAGGTCACGCGTGTGCCGGACATCAGGCTGGCGCTTGCCGAGAGGCCGACGATGGTCGCCGCGCACGGATGGGTGGTGGTGCCCGAAACGGCCTTCAACGCGGACTCCTCGCGGCTCGACCTGGCCCGCGAGTTCAAGGCCGACCAGGGGTTCTTCGGCAACCGAGGCATCGATGTGCGCATCCACATTCCGCGGCCGCTGCAACCGGTTGACGCGGGTGTGATTGACGTGGCCTCGCCCGAGGCGGCCCAGTTCATCGGGCCCGAGTGGCGGCCGGACGATTCCGGGCTGCCCGGCCTCGCGGTGCCCGGCCAGGGTGGACTGCTGTTCATCCCGGCACCCCGGCGAGCCGACGCGCGCATCGAGCTCGACCTCTGGACCGGAACGCGCGAGGCCGCCGGCGCGGTGCCGGTCGAGATCGAGCTGGCGGGACGCCCGATCGCCCTCGAGGTCGTGTCGTCGGACGGCCAGAATCTGCGCGCCCGGTCCGAGACAGTGCCGCCCGATGTGCTGGCGGCGTCGGCCAGCATCCTGAGGGTGACGCGCGTCGGCCGCGAGCCCGTGCGCCTCGTGCGATTCTTCGTGCAGTAGCGTTCGAGGCCAGCACGATGGACGACCGCCCGCTCCTCACCGTCATCCTGCCGACGTTCAACGAGCGCGACAACATCGGTCCGCTCATCACGCGGATCGGCGGCGTGCTCTCCCAGGTGCCGCACGAGATCCTCGTGATGGACGACCGGTCGCCGGACGGCACGGCACAGGCCGCACGGGCGGTGTCGGCGGGCAATCCGCGCGTGCACGTCATCGAACGCGATCCGCCGGCGGGCCTCACACGGTCCATCGCCGACGGAGTCGAGCGCGCGCGCGGCGAGCTGGTCGCCTGGCTCGACTGCGACTTCTCGCATCCGCCAGAGCTTTTGCCCGCGCTCGTCGCGCCAGTCCGTGCCGGTGACGCGGACATCGCCTGTGCATCGCGCTACGTCGCCGGGGGATCCGACGAGCGCGATTCGCGTGCCGCGCGGTGGGCGAGCGTCGTGATCACGCGCCTCGCGCGGGCACTCGTCGATCGCCGGGTGACGGACTACACGACCGGATATCTCGTGGCGCGACGGACGCTCGTGCGCGCGCTCGGCTTGCGCGGCGACTACGGCGAGTACTGCATCGCGCTCCTGGGCGATGCGCTCCGCGCCGGATGCCGCGTGCGGGAGGTTCCCTATCGCAGCGTGCCGCGCACGCACGGTGAGTCGAAGACCGCGACGAGCCTCAGCGGATTCGTCCGGCGCGGCTGGCGGTACCTCTGGACCATTGCCGGGCTCACCCTTGTCCGGTCCCGACGGTCCGTCGACGCGGCCCGGACACCAGGCCACGACGTGCCGCGCACGGACTGACTCGCCGGACGTTCAGATGGAGTCCGCACTTTACGAACAGATGGCCGAGCTCCAGGCCGAGCATTGGTGGTTCGAGGCCAAGCGCATGGTGGTCCGCCGGCTGCTCGATAGGTTCGGGGCAACCGGGAGCGAGGGCCATCGCCCGGTTGGCGACGGTGACGCGCGGGCGCCGGTGCTCGACGTCGGGTGCGGCACGGGATCAATGGTGCCCGTCCTGCGGCTGGCTGGCCGGGTGGTGGGCGTGGACGCCTACCTGCCGGCGCTTCGCTACGTCAACGGCGCGGCGCCGGTCGGCGGCAATCTGCTCTCGCTGCCCTTTGCCGACCGGACGTTCGGAGTCGTCGGCTGTTTCGACGTGCTCTACCATCGCGCCGTCGCCGACGTCCCGGTTGCGCTTGCCGAAATGCGCCGCGTGTGCCGACCGGGCGGGCTCGTCGTCATCACCGACTCGGCCTGCCCGGCCCTGATGAGCGCGCACGACGTCGCCTTCCACGGTGCGCGCCGCTTCGGGCTGACCGATCTGTCGGCGCGCGTGGCCGAGGCCGGATTCAGCGTGCTCCACGGCTCGTACTACCATACGATGCTCTTTCCAGCCGCGGCTGCGAGGCGGCTGGCGAGTCGCGCGCGGCGCGCCGGGTTGAGCGGGCGCTCCGATCTCGAGCGCGCGCCGCGCTGGCTCAACCAGTCGCTCATCAGGCTGTACCAGGTCGAGAGCACCCTTGCAGCACGCTACCGGCTGCCGTTCGGCCTGAGCCTCGTGGTCGTGGCTCGGCGCGACCCGGCGCCAGAATGAGGCGCGCATGACCGACCGACCGGCCGAGCAGCCGATTGAACATGTCCAGTCGAAGGGCCGCACGCTGGCCTACGTCGTCCGCACGTGGTACGCGCCCGAGCGCACGACGTTTCCGACCCCGTCCGACCTGCCCCTCCAGCTCGGCTTCGTGGTGTACGCCGCGGGGTCCGAGATTGCGCGCCACGTCCACACACCCATCGAACGTCACCTTCGGGGCACGTCCGAAGTGCTCATCGTCAAGAACGGCCGGTGCTGGATCGACATCTACGACGACGATCGCGAGCTCGTCGTGAGCCGCGAGCTCCGGACCGGGGACATCATGCTGATGGTCGGGGGCGGGCACGGGTTCCGGATGATCGAGGACACGACCCTGGTGGAGGTCAAGCAGGGGCCCTACACCGGACTTGACGAGAAGGAACGTTTCTAGTCCCGGGCTCCGCCTGCGGCGCGCAGCCATGATTCCCGTCAACGAACCACACCTCGGCGAGCGCGAGGCCGAGTACGTCGCCGAGTGCCTGCGCACGGGCTGGATCTCGTCGGCCGGCCGGTTCATCGATCGATTCGAGGAGGAGTGGGCCCGCTACTGCGGCCGGCGTTTCGGGGTGGCGGTTGCCAACGGTACGCTCGCGCTCGAGGCGGCCGTGCGCGCGCTCGACCTCGAGCCGGGCGACGAAGTCATCATCCCGACGTTCACGATCATCTCCTGTGCGCAGGCCGTGGTGGCTGGCGGCGGCGTGCCGGTGCTCGTCGATGCCGATCCGGCGACTTGGTGCATGGACGCCTCGGCCATCGAGCGCCGGGTGACGACGCGCACGCGCGCGATCATGCCCGTCCACATCTACGGACATCCCGTCGACATGGACGTCGTGACTTCCGTGGCCAGTCGATACGGGCTCACGATTGTCGAAGACGCGGCCGAGGCGCATGGCGCCGAGATCCTGACCGGGCGCGGCGGACCCAACCCGGCGTGGCGCCGGTGCGGCTCGTTTGGCGCGATGTCCTGCTTCAGCTTCTACGCCAACAAGATCATCACGACCGGCGAGGGCGGCATGGTCGTCACCGATGACGCGGCGCTCGCCGAGCGGCTGCGATCGCTGCGCAATCTCTGCTTCCGGCGGGACCGCCGCTTCTACCACACCGAGCTCGGCAGCAACTACCGGCTGACGAACGTGCAGGCGGCCATCGGCGTGGCGCAGATCGAGCGCATCGACGCGGCCGTGGCCCGCAAGCGCGCCGTCGCCAGTCGCTACGCCGAACGGCTCGGTCATCTCGCCGGGCTCACCCTGCCGGTCGAACAGGCGTGGGCTCGCAACGTGTACTGGATGTACGGCCTGGTTCTCGACGAATCCACGGGCTTCGACGCGGACACGTTTGCCGCGCGCCTCCGTGCGCTTGACGTCGAAACCCGGCCGTTCTTCCTCGGCATGCACGAACAGCCGGTGCTCCGCGACCGCGGCCTCTTCGCGGGTGAGTCGTACCCGATCGCGACACGCCTGGCCCGTCAAGGCCTCTACCTGCCGTCGGGGCTCGCGCTCACCGACGCGCAGGTGGATCAGGTCGCCGGCGGCGTGGAGCGGGTCCTGACCGGCGTCACGCGCTGAGCCCGCCCGAGGCTCCGCCGGGCGCCGCGACCGCCGGACGAGAGCCGGGTTGCGGGCGGCGCTTCTACGCCGTCCACGGTCCGAGCAGATTGACGCGCACGAAGCCGTCGTGACCGGCCAACCGGAAGTCGCCGCGTGCCGGCCTCACCCGGACGGCCCGCACTCACTCGGGCAGCAGCGCCTCCAGCGCGAGGCGCGTCTTGGGCACGAGCTGCGACTCGTCGAAGTACCGGGTCACCACCGCCAGCGCCTCCTCCGCCGTCGCGATGTTCAGGTACCTGAGCAGGTAGCGGACGTCGTCCAGATCAGAAAACTCCTCGCCGAGACGCATCGAGGCGCACTTCATGGCCAGCAGATACGCGGGCGTGGCCGTGAAGACGCTCAGGTGGGGCAGCTCGAGGTAGTGCTGCCACTCGCCGCGCCCGCCGAGCAGGCCCTTGACGGCGTCGTTCAGCCAGTCGGCCGGCACGTCCGCGCGGGCCGCCACGCGGGCCGCCGCTTCGCGGATGACCTTCGAAGGCTTGAAGAACGCATCGAGATCGCGCGTCGAGTCGCGGGCGTTCAACGCCAGACACATCACCGCGCCGCCGACGAGATAGATCTCGCCTCGAGTGCCACTGGCGGCGAGCTCCTCGTCGAGCAACTGGAGCAGGCGCCGAATGTCGCCTGCCGTGAGCCGGGCCGTGACCATCTCCGTCAGACCCGATCCCCGACCGCGGAGTCCACGAAGATGTTCCGCCGCTTGAAGGGCACCGGCGCCGAGCGCAGCAGGTGTGGCCGCAGGCTCGGGAACGGCGCCGCAAAGTGCGGCGCCGCCAGCGGCTCGATGCGTCCGACCCACTCGGGCGGGGCGAGGCCTTTGCGGTCGCAGGCCAGTTCCACCAGGGCCGCGACGTAGTTCCGATCCAGCGGCGACAGCGCGTCCACCTCTCCCTCCTCGACCGCCGCCCGCAGTTCCCTCGCCGTCAGGCTCGAGAGCAGATCGTTCAGCTCGGCCAGCGCGAATCGCCGATCGTCGCCGACGAGCGCCTGGACGAGTTCGGCGAACCGCTGCCGGGGAGCCGGCAGGGCGCGGGCGAGCACGAACGCCGACATGCCCAGTCCGGCCCGGCGGGCCTGCCGTCGAAGCGCCGCCTTCTGTGCGGCCGTCACGCGAATCTGAAGCTGTTCGGCTTTGCTCCCCATGGCCGGCAGCATGACAGGCGGCGGTCATTGTGTCAATACATCGTATTGACATATTCGGCGGCCGGCGGCACCCTGCGGCTGCCCGCAGGCGGGACCTGACCGATCGGCTCGTCCGGCACGATCCGGTTCCGCTCGTCACTCGCGCGAAGTGACATGGCGCATCCGCTCGGCGCCTGGCCTTCCGATCTCCCGGACGTTTCACGGCCTGCGGTGTCTAATGGTGCATGCTGCCCCGCAGTCTCCGCTCGCTGCGGGCCGCGCCTGGCACAGTCGGCGTGGCCCTCCTGACGCTGACGCTGGCCATCGCCGCGGCCACCACGACCTTCTCGGTGGTCGACGCGATCGTTCTGCGACGACTGCCCTTTCCCGACGAACACCGGCTCGTAGCGATCTCCAGGATCACGGCGAGCAATCCGCGGCCGTCCCCTCTCGCGCCTCAGGACTACTTCGCATGGCGGACCGGCACGTCGAGCTTCGAAGCGCTCGCGGCCTTCGCGTCGGCCGGCGTTTCGCGGCTCGGACCGGCCGGAGCGGAGGCCCCACTGACGACCTATCGCGCCACAGCCGACCTGTTCGCCGCGCTTGGCGTCCGCCCGGCGCTCGGCCGCCTGTTCACCCCCGGCGACGAGGTGGCGGGCAGCGAGCCGGTGGCGCTCATCAGCCATCGGCTCTGGACGGGCACCTTCGCCTCCGATCCCGGCGCCGTCGGCCGCGTCGTGTCCGTCGGCCGCGAGCAGCGGCGGATTGTCGGCGTCCTGCCGCCGGAGTTCACCTTCCCCGTCGGGAGCGACGCGTTCACCGACGTGTGGGTGCCGTATGTACCGCGCGACCGTGACCGCGACCTGGCATCAGCCAGCCGCGGGTATTCCCTTCAAGTCGTCGGTCGGCTGCGTAGCGGCGTGACACTGGAGCAGGCCCGTGCCGACGTCGAACGCGTCCGCGACCACATCTTCGCCGAGTATCCGACCTCCTTCTGGGCCGACGCCCGCCCGCGGGTGGTCGGCCTGCGTGACCACGTGATCGGACCGGCCAGCGGCTGGATGCTCCTGGTCCTCGGCGCCGTGGCACTCGTGCTGCTCGTCGCCTGCGTGAACGTGGCGAACCTGCTGCTGGCACGCGCGACGTCGCGGCATCGCGACCTGGCCGTGCAACGAGCGCTCGGCGCGTCGCGCACACGTCTCTTCTCGGGCGTTCTGCTGGAGAGCGGCCTGCTTGCGGCCGCGAGCGCGGCGGCCGGCGTACTACTGTCGGTCTGGGCCGTGGACGCGGCTCGCGCCCTGCTGCCTGAGGGCCTGTCCCGGACATCCGACATCGCGCTCGACGGGCGCGTGCTCAGTGCCGCCTGCCTGGCAACGGCGGTCACGGCGATCGTGTGCGGACTTGCCCCGGCGTGGCACGCGGCGCGCACCGACGTCGTGACACTGATGAAAGGCGACGCGACCTTCGCCGGACTCGGCAGCGGCGGACGGTTGCGCAGCCTGTTCCTCGTCGTCGAGGTCGCTTTCGTGATCGTGCTGCTCGTCGGGACGACATTGTTCGTCACGAGCTTCCTGCGCGTGAGCCGGGCCGATCTCGGCTTCAATCCGCAAGGGCTGATGGGGCTTCGGGTTCTCCCGAACGTCCAGGCTGACGATGACGAGGGGTATCGGCAGAGGGCGCAGCTCTTCTTCTTCGAGCTGACCGAGCGGGTGTCGGCTGTCCCGGGTGTCATGGCCGTCGGCATTCACGATGGCCGCGTCCCTCTGCAAGGCGGGGGCGTGCAGTATTCAATCTCCGGGTTCGGTTCGGAGCGAGGCGAGGACCTGGTCGACATGCGCGCGGTATCCCCGGGCTATCTCGCGGCCGCCCAGATCCGCATTATCGAAGGAAGGCCGATTCTCGCGAGCGACGTGGCGATGGGTCCTCGGGTGGCGCTGGTCAACGACGTCGTCGCCCGGCGCTACTACCAGAACCGGAGTCCAGTGGGCAGCACCATCGACTTCCGCGGGCCGCTTGAAATCGTCGGCGTCGTCCAGGCCGTGCTGGCGATGGGACCCGAAGTGGAACCGCGGCCGGAGCTCTATTTCCCGATCGCTCAGCACCCACTGCCGCGCGGCTTCAGCACGCCGATGATCGTTGCCCGCCTCGGCGCCCTGGAACAGACGGTCATGCCGGCTATTCAGGAGGCCTTGCGGGACGTTCGGCCCGCGGCGCCGCAGGCGCGGGAGGTCTTCTCGTTCGAGGCGGCGCTCGACCGCCTGAACGCTCAGCGCCGCTTCAGCGCGGCTCTGATGTCGCTGTTCGGCCTGCTCGCGCTTCTGATCGGCGCAGGCGGCGTATACGCCGTCGTGGCATTCGCGGTCGCCCGGCGGACCCGCGAGATCGGCATTCGCCTGGCAATTGGGGCCTCCAGCGGACAGATCATCCGCGCGGTGCTTGGACAGGCCGGGCGTGACCTGACCGGGGGTGTGATCCTGGGTCTGCTGGCGGCGTGGGCGGTCTCGGGTGTGTTCACGGCGCTACTGTTTGAAGTTCAGCCGACGGAGGTCGGCGTCTACGCCGTGGCGGCGGGCGTTCTGCTGGCGGTCGGGCTGGCCGCGGCGGCCGTTCCGGCCATACGCGCGACGCGGATCGATCCGCTGGCCGCGCTCAGAACGGAGTGACGGTCCTGCCGGAACGCGGCCCGGCTGCAGGGCTCGCCGGCCGTCAACTCGCCCGCAGCCAGGTAGACGCCGCGCCCTGTACACTCGGCGTGATGAGCAGCAGCCGGTCCGAAGAACGCCGGTGGCGTGTGTGCGTGACCCGTGACGAGGGTCCGGCGGGCCCGCTTGCCGCCGCGTTGCACGACCACGGCTTCGAACCCGTGCCCTGCCCGGTTCTCGTCGAATGCGGGCCGGACGACCCACAGGCACTGGCACGGGTCGCGGCTGAACTCGAGCGGTTCACCTGGATCGTCTGCGCGAGCGTTCGGGCTGTGCGAGCGCTCGCGTCGGCGCGCGGCGCCGCCTTCCCCGCCGGCGTGCGGACGGCCGCCGTAGGCCGCCGGACCGCCGAGGCGCTCCTCCACGCGGGCGCCAGTCCCCCGCCGGTCGTCCCCGCTGGCGACGGGGCCGAGGCCCTCTGGGACGCGCTCCGGCCGGCCGCCGACTGGCCGGCCGAGCGCGTGCTCGTCGTCAGCACGCCGGGCGGCCGCCGGACGCTCGCCGACGCCCTCACGTCGGCCGGCGCCACCGTGGAACAGATCGACGCCTACCGCATGACGGCGCGCGACGGCGCCGCCGTCGCGGCCGAGTGGCGTCGCGTGACGCCCGATGCGCTCGTCGTCGCCAGCCCGCGCGTCGCCGTGGCGCTCGCCGAGGCCGTCGGCGCAGACGCACTCCGAGGGCTGCGCGCGATCGTGGCCATCGGCCCGACCACGGCCGCCGCACTGGCCACGCTGCACGTGCCGTCTCTCGTGCCGGCCGGCGCCGACTTCGCCGACGCCGCGCGCCTGCTGGCCGATCGTCGAAAGGCGTGGCCCGACCCGTGACGCCCGCATCCGCCCAACCGGACATCGACACGTTCGATCGCACGTTCGTCGAGTGCAGCGCGCTCGGCTTTCAGGCGGTCGTGACGGCCATTCTCGCCATCGCCTGCTACGTGCTGTGGCGCCGGCAGCGGGGCGAGCACTTCCTGACGTGGGCCGCGGCCTGGTCGGTCTACGTCGTCAGGCTCGCGTGCATGTCCGCCTTCCTGGTCCAGCGCGACATGGTGTGGCTCTTCCTGCATCAGGCGGCGACGGGGATCAGCGCGCTGCTGCTGCTGGCTGCCGCGCTCCAGTTGTCGCGCGGTTTCATCCTGCGCCCGATCCACGCGCTGGCGGTGCCGCTGTCGGTCGCGTGGGCGTGGGTCACGATCTATGCGATGGGCAGCATGCTCGTGGCCGGCGTCACGGCCACGCTGCTGCTCTCGGGCGTCACCATCTGGACGGGCGCCATCTTCTGGCGCGAGCGCGAGCGCGTGTCGAGCGGCGCCGCGCCGGTGCTGGCAGGCACATTCGTCCTGTGGGGTCTGCATCACCTCGACTACCCGCTCTTGCGTGGGTTCGGCGCAGCGGTGCTTTATGGGGTCTTCGCGGATGTGCTGTTCCTCTTCGCCATCGGCCTCGGCCTGCTGTTCGTGGTGCTCGGCACCGAGCGCGACCGGCTGGCGGCGCGGACCTCTGAACTGGAGCAGTTGACCCGCCTGATGCTGCGCGTTCAGGAAGACGAGCGGCGCCGCATTGCCCGCGAGCTCCACGACGAAGCCGGGCAGGTGCTGACCGCCGTGAAGATCGAGTTGGAACTCGACGGCCGGATGGAGGCCGGCGCCATGGTCGGCCGCGCACTGGCGCAGGTCCGCGACGTCAGTAACCTCCTGCGCCCGTCGGCGCTCGACGACCTCGGACTGGTCGCGGCGCTCCGCGCGCTCGCCGCCGACGTCTCGGACCGCACGCGCATCCGCGTCGCGCTCGACCTCGAGGGCGCCAACCGGCACCTGCCCCCCGACGTCGAGGTCGTGCTCTACCGGGTCGTGCAGGAGGCCCTCACCAACGTCGCCCGCCACGCCCAGGCCTCCGAGGCGCACGTCCGGATCGTCAGCGATGATACGGTCGTGCACCTCGTCATCGAGGACAACGGCCTGGGCCTCGCCGACGATGCGGCCCCGCACCTCGGGTGGCTCGGCATGCGCGAGCGCGTGACGGCGCTCGGCGGACGCCTCACCGTCGACACCGCCATCGGCGGCGGCGTGCGGCTCGCGGCGGTTGTCCCTGTGCCGGTCGGAGACCTCGCGTGACGGGGCGTCCCGTGCGGGTCATTCTGGCCGACGATCATACGCTCGTCCGCAGCGGTATCCGCCGCATCCTCGACGCCGAACCGGGCCTCGAAGTCGTGGCCGAGGCCGCCGACGGGGACGCGGCGCTCGATCTCGTCCGCCACGCCGGCGCCGATGTTCTCGTGCTCGACCTCAAGATGCCGGGCACCGACGGCATCGACGTGTTGCGGGCTGCGAAGGCCATCCAGCCCGCGTTGAAGGTCATCATCCTGACGATGCACGCCGGGCAGGAATACGTGGCCCGCGCGGTGAAGGCCGGCGCCGACGCCTACCTCCTGAAGGACTCGGCCGTGCAGGACCTCGTGGCGGCGGTCGACGAGGTTGCGGCCGGACGGTCGTACTTCAGCCCCGCCGTTCAGCGCCAAATGGCCGGGCTTCTGCGCGGCAGCGAGGCACCCGCACGCAGCCAGTCACTGACCGAGCGCGAGCGTGAGGTCCTGACCTGGCTGGCACGCGGTCTTTCCAGCCGCGAAGTCGCGCGCGAACTCGACATCAGCGTCCGGACCGTCGAAACCCACCGGGCCAACCTCATGCACAAGCTGGGCGTGAAGTCGGTGGCCGTCCTCATCCAGGTGGCCATCCGGGAAGGGATGATCGAGCCGCCTTCGACTCCGTAGTTCTACGGAGTCCCCTCCGTACTGTTGCGAATTGTCCGGGAGTGTGGCGGGGCGTAGCCTGCTCCGGAGCAGCATCGATGCGGGATACCCACGGCTGCCCTCACCAGAGTGTGTGCTCGACCAGTCCGGCCCATTTCCATGCGGTGGCCGAGCACAGCGGCCTGACCCCGTTGCGCGCGATCGTCATCCATCACCGAAACGTCGGAATGGAGTCGCTGCAGCACCTCTCGATCGGGTGCGACGCTGCAGCGGCACTTCACGACGCGCTGACTGGCGCGGGCGTCGAATCGTTCGTCCTGGCGACCTGCAATCGCACGGAACTGTACTGGCGGGCCCGTGTGCCCGGCGACATCGAGACGGCCGAGCAGGCGTTCGCGCATGTGATTGGGACGCCCGGCGCGGCGTCATCGGCCGCCGTGGCCGGGCTGTCAGGCCGGGCCGCAGCGGCGCACCTCTTCCGCGTGTCTGCCGGCCTTGAATCGCTCGTCCTCGGCGAAGCCGAGGTGCTCGGGCAGGTCCGCGCCGCCTTGGATGGCTGCACCGGGGCCGGGCGGTTCCTGAAAGGCGTCGTCCATGCCGCCCTGCGGGCCGGCCGCATGGCCAGGGCCGAAACGGCCATCGGCGTCGGGGCGCTGTCGGTCGCATCGGCAGCCGTGCAACTCCTCGCCAACAGGCTTCCGCTCCCCGAGTGTCGCGTACTCGTCGTGGGTGCCGGCGACACGGGCGTCAAGGCGGCGCGGCACCTCCGCTCGCTCCGGGTTGGCAACCTGGTCGTGGCCAACCGTACAGTCGCCCGCGCGCGGGCGGTTGCCACACCCCTGGGCGCCGAGGCCGTCGGTCTCGACCGGTTGACCGATGAAATGAGCCGCGCCGACGCGATTGTCTGCGCCGTATCGGCGCCGGAACCGGTGATTGCCCTCGCCGATCTCAACCGCGCCGCCGCCCGGAGCCGCCGCCGGCCGATGGTCGTCGTGGACCTCAGCATGCCGTCGGCGGTCGCGCCGGGCGAAGTGGCGGGAGTGACGCGCGCGGACCTCGGGGCGCTCGAGCACGAGGTCGAGCGGTGGCGCGATCGACGCGCGGAGGAGATTCCACGTGTCGAGGCCGTGATCGACCGCGAACTCGGACATCTCGACGCGTGGGTGCGCCACCAGGCTCTGCGTCCGCTCGTGTCGGACCTTCGCCGCAAAATCGAGATGATTCGACGTGCGGAACTCACGCGCGCGCAGCAGGAGATGCCCGAGGCCCAGGCGGCCGGCGATGTGCTGGACCGGCTCAGCCGACGCCTGCTCGACCAGGTGCTGGCCATCCCGCTCGCCACACTCGAAGCGGGCGAGGTACCCATCGACGCCGCCCAGGCCCAGTATCTGCGCCGGCTGTTTGCGCTGGGGCCGGGAGCACGCCCGTGAGGGTCATTCGCATCGGCACCCGCGGCAGCGCCCTGGCCCAGTGGCAGGCCCACCTGGTGGCCTCGACCCTGAGAGGGATCGCGCCGGACATTCGCGTCCTTATCGTCGAAATCGTGTCGACGGGCGATCGGATTCAGGACGTCCCGTTGACCGATATCGACGGCACGGGGTTGTTCACCGCCGCTCTCGAGCGCGCCTTGCTCGATCGTGCCGTGGATGTGGCCGTCCACAGCTACAAGGACCTGCCCGTCGACGCCACCCCGGATCTCGCGATCGCGGCAGTCCCGGCGCGCGGGCCGGTCGAGGATGCCCTCTGCGCTCGTGACGGGCTGACGCTCGATGCGCTGCCCGCCGGTGCGCGCATCGGTACCTGCAGCGCCCGCCGCACGGCCCAGGTACGTGCCCTTCGGCCGGACCTCGACATCCGCCCGCTGCGCGGCAACGTGCCGACGCGCGTCGGGCGCGTCACCGCCGGCCAACTCGACGCCATCGTGCTCGCACGCGCCGGGCTCGTTCGCCTCGGCCTCGAGGCGTGCATCAGCGAGGTGTTCCCGCTCGACCGGATGCGCCCGGCGCCGGCCCAGGGCGCGCTGGCCGTGCAGTGCCGCTCGGCCGATGCGGAACTCCTGCGGCTGCTGTCAACGCTGGACGATGCCGGCACGCGGCGCGCGGTGACGGCGGAACGCACGCTGCTCCACGCACTTGGCGGCGGGTGCTCGGTCCCGGTCGGCGCGTACGCCGCGTGCGACGGCCGCTCGATCGCGCTCGCGGCCGGCGTCTTCTCCCTCGACGCCTCCTGCACCGTGACCACCACTGAGGCGGGCACTGACCCGGTCGCGGTCGGCGAAACCGCGGCTGCCCGTCTGGTCGACATGGGCGCGAGCGCCATCCTCGCCGGGTTCGACCGGGCCGCCCGGCTCGAACGGCCGACCGCCTCCGGAGCGGTGTCGTGACGCCCCCCGTGTACCGGGGGCGCCGGCTCAGGCGTACGCCGGCCCTTCGAGCGATGGCGCGCGAGACGCGTCTTGCGCCGGACCAGCTGGTGGCTCCGCTCTTCGTGTGCCCGGGTTCCCGACTGCGCGAGCCCATCCCCTCCATGCCCGGCCATGCGCGTCTGTCGCCAGACGTGGCGGCCCGGGAAGCGGCTGAACTGGCCGACCTCGGCGTCGGGTCGGTGATCCTGTTCGGGATCCCGTCCGAAAAGGACGCCGACGGTCGCGGGGCCTGGGACCCCGAGGGCCCGGTTCCTCAGGCCATTCGGCGCATCAAACGCGACACGCTCGCGCTGGCCGTGTGGGCCGACGTCTGCCTGTGCGAATACACGGACCACGGACACTGCGGGCTGCTCGACGAAACCGGCGTGGCCAACGACGCCACGCTGCCGCTGCTCAGCCGCGCCGCGGTGGCCTACGCAGAGGCCGGCGCCGACGTCGTCGCGCCGTCAGACATGATGGACGGCCGGGTGGCCGCCATTCGGGCGGCGCTCGATCGGGCCGGCTTTATGGACACCGTGATCGTGTCGTACGCGGTCAAGTACGCATCGGCCTTCTACGGACCGTTCCGGGAGGCGGCCGGATCCACCCCGCGGTCGGGCGATCGGCGCGCTTATCAGATGGATCCGCCGAACGTACGCGAAGCCGTCCGCGAGGCCCTCGCGGACGTCGGCGAGGGCGCCGACATGGTGATGGTCAAGCCGGGCCTGCCCTGCCTCGATGTCATTCGTGCCGTGCGCGAGCGTGTGGATGTGCCGGTGGCAGCCTACCAGGTCTCGGGCGAGTTCGCCATGCTGCAGGCGGCCGCCGACCGCGGCTGGGTCGATCTCGCGCGCGCGATGACCGAAACCGCCATCGCGCTTCGTCGTGCGGGCGCAGACCTCGTGATCACGTACTTCGCGCGCGAGCTGGCCGCCTCGCTCGCGAGCGCTGCGCGGCCGGCCGCCGTGGCGGAGACGCTTCGATGACGGCAGGGCCTGCGGCAGCGCCCTCGTCGTGGATCGACCGTGCGCGCGCCGTGACGCCGGGCGGCGTGCATTCGCCAGTCCGCGCGTTCGCGGCGATGCAGTGCGAGCCGCTCGCCATTGTCGACGCCCATGGCGCCTGCGTGCGCGACGTCGCGGGACGGACGTTCATCGACTACATCGGCGCGTGGGGCCCGGCGCTCCTTGGCCATGCGTACCCGGATGTGGAGGAGGCGGTGATCCATGCCGCCGAGCACGGCCTCGTGTTCGGGCTGGCCTCACCCGCCGAAGTGGATCTGGCCGAGCGCATCGTCGGGCAGGTGCCCGGCTGCGAGATGATTCGATTCGTCGTCACCGGCACCGAAGCCACGATGAGCGCGGTGCGCGTCGCCCGCGCAGCCACGGGCCGGCGCGTCGTCGTCAAGTTTGCGGGCGCGTATCACGGGCACGCGGACATGTTCCTCGTGGCCGCCGGGTCGGGCGCCGCCACGTTCGGCACGCCGAACTCGCCCGGCGTGACGCCGGGCGCCGTGGCCGACACGGCCATCGCCCGGTTCAACGACCTCGACAGCGTGGACCGCTGCTTTGCGGCGGCTGTCGATGGCGTGGCTGCCGTCATTATCGAGCCCGTCGCCGGCAACATGGGCTGCGTGCCGCCGGCCGAGGGCTTTCTCGGCGGGCTGCGGGAACGGTGCACACGCCACGGCGCGGTGCTCATCTTCGACGAGGTCATGACCGGCTTCCGCATCGCGCCCGGCGGCGCCGCGGAGCGCTACGGCATCACGCCGGATCTTGTCACGCTCGGCAAGGTCGTCGGCGGCGGCGTCCCGCTGGCCGCGTTCGGCGGCCGGCGATCCCTCATGCAGCAGGTGGCACCCGAAGGCCCCGTGTACCAGGCCGGCACCTACGCGGCCCATCCGCTCGCCATGGCCGCCGGGCTGGCCACGCTCGACGCAATCGCCCGGACGCCTGACCTTTACGCCACGCTCGAAACGCGCGGCGCGCGCCTGCAACAGGGCATCGAGGACGCGGCGCGCAAGGCGGGCGCCACCGTGTCCGTGCAGCGCGTCGGCTCGATGTGGACAGTGTTCTTTGCGCCGCATCCCGTCCGGTCGTGGGATGACGCGGCGGCGGTGGACCGCGAGGCGTACGCGCGTTTCTTCCGCGCGATGCTGGCGCAGGACGTGCTGCTGCCACCCTCCGCCTTCGAGTCGGCCTTCGTGTCGATGGCCCACGACGACGACATCATCGACCGTACGATTGCAGCCGCCCGAACCGCCTTCCGGGAGGCGCGCGCATGACCGACCGATTTCTCAGGGCCTGCCGACGCCAACCGGTCGATCGCACGCCGCTCTGGATCATGCGGCAGGCGGGCCGCTACCTGCCCGAGTACCGCGCCCTTCGCGAGAAGGTCGACTTCCTGACGCTCTGCAAGACGCCGGAACTGGCCGTGGAGGCCTCGCTTCAGCCGCTGCGCCGCTTCCCGCTCGATGCGGCGATCATCTTCTCGGACATTCTGCTGCCGCTCGAAGCGCTCGGGTGCCGCATGACGTTCAGCCCCGGGCCCAGGCTGGCCGACCCCGTCCGTACGCGCGCCCAGGTCGATGCGCTCGTGCCGCGGCCCGCCGCCGAAGCCGTGCCGTTCGTGGCCGAGGCGGTGCGCCTTTTACGGCGCGAGCTCGACGGCCGCACGCCGGTCATCGGCTTCTCCGGCGCGCCGTTTACGCTTGCGGCGTATCTCGTGCAAGGCGAGGGCAAAGAGGGTTTCAGCGCCGTCAAGCGGATGCTCTACCGGGAGCCGGCGACGCTCGAGCACCTGCTCGACACGCTTTCGGCGGTCATGGCCGACTACCTGCGCCTGCAGATCGCGGCAGGGGCCCAGGCGGTGCAGATCTTCGACTCGTGGGCAGGCCTGCTTGGACCCGCCGAGTACGACCGCTTCGCCCTCCGGTGGGTACGTTCGATCGTCGACCGCGTGCGCGACCTGGGCGTACCAATCATCTACTTTGTGAACGCCGCGCCGCACCTGGTCGAAGCGGCCGCGACATCCGGCGCCGACGTGCTGGGTCTGTGCTGGCGCACCCCGCTCGATGCGGCGGCCGCTCGCGTGGGGCCCACGGTCGCACTGCAGGGCAACCTCGACCCGCATGCGCTGTTTGCCGAGCCCGACGAGGTGGCGCGACAGGCCGGCGACGTGCTCGCACGAGTGGCGGGACGCCCCGGCCACATCATGAACCTTGGCCACGGCATCCTGCCCGACACGCCCATCGCGAGCGTGGACGCGCTGGTCGGTGCCGTGCACGCCGCCACTCGGAGGGGCGCCGAACACGCGCCGGGCATATGCGCGACGTAATGGCCTCCGCGTCGATGGGCGACCTGCTCGCCCGGTACGACCGGCCCGGCCCCCGGTACACGTCGTACCCGACGGCCGTCGAGTTCCACGGCGGCGTCGACGCCGCTGCGTACGCCGGAAGCCTGGCGCGGGCCGACGCCTTCGCCGCCGACGCGCTCTCGGCCTACATCCACCTGCCGTTCTGCGAAGAGCGCTGCGCCTATTGCGGATGCAACGTCGTCATCACCAGGCACCGCGACGTCGCCGGCCGCTATCTCGAGTACCTGGACCGCGAGATCGACCTGCTGGCGGCACACCTGCCCCATCGCCGCCTGCTCTCGCAGTTGCATTGGGGCGGCGGCACGCCGACCTACTACACGGCTCCCCAGCTGGAGCGGATCTTCGAACGCCTTGCGCGGCATTTCACGTTCGCGCCGGCTGCCGAGATCGGCGTCGAAATCGATCCGCGCGTCACCTCTGCCGATCAGCTCCGCACGCTGCGGCGCCTCGGATTCAACCGGCTGTCGATGGGCGTGCAGGACTTCGCGCCTGAAGTGCAGGAGGCGGTCAACCGCGTACAGAGCTACGAGTTGACGCGCGATCTCCTCGAGGAGGCGCGTGCGCTCGGCTTCTCGTCGATCAACATCGACTTGATCTACGGCCTGCCGTATCAGTCGGCCGGCGGCTTCGGGCGCACGCTGGAGCAGGTGATTGGCCTGCGCCCCGGGCGCGTGGCCGTGTACTCGTTCGCCTACGTGCCGTGGATTCGGGCGCACATGAAGCACCTGCCCGAGGCCTCGCTGCCGGGCCCCGCGCTCAAGATCGCCCTGCTGGCGCTCGCGCGGCAGGCCTTCACGGGCGCCGGATACCGGGCCATCGGCATGGACCACTTCGCGGTCCCCGACGACGAACTGGCCCGCGCGCTGGACGCGAGGTGTCTGCACCGGAATTTCATGGGCTACACGGTACAGCCGGCGCGCGACATGGTCGCACTCGGCGTGTCGGGCATCGGCGACGTGCAGGGCACGTTCGTGCAGAACACGAAGAAGCTGTCCGAGTACTACGCGGCGCTCGACGCCGGCCGGTTCCCCGTCGAGCGTGGATACGTGCTGGATGCGGACGACCGAATCCGGCGGCACGTCATCACGGAACTGATGTGTAACGGGCACCTGGATGTGCGCGAGGTGGAGCGTCGATTCGAGATCCCGTTTGCGGACTACTTCGCCGCTGAACTCAGAGACCTTACCGGTCCGGACTCGCCGGGTGCGGACGGGCTCGTGACCGTCGGTGCGGACACCATCGACGTCACGCCCCTCGGACGGATGTTCGTGCGCAACGTCTGCATGCTGTTCGACCGCTACCTGCCGGCCCGTGCGCGTTCGGCCACGCCGGTCTTCAGCCGGACCGTATGACGCCCCCACGCGTCGTCGTCGTCGGCGGGGGCATCACGGGGCTGTCACTGGCCTTCACCCTGCAGGAGGACGCCAGGCGGGCTGGCGCGCCGCTGTCGCTCACGGTGCTCGATGCGGCACCACGCATCGGTGGCCACGCCCACACGACGGCGTCGAACGGGTTTCTCATCGAGACCGGGCCCAACGGTTTCCTCAATCGCGAACCGCACACGCGGGCGCTCATCGAGGCGCTCGGTCTCTGGCCACGAGTCATCGAGGCGCGGCCGGAGGCGGAGCGCCGATTCATCCTGACGGCCGGCCGGCTCTGCGCGGTGCCCGGCTCGCCCGTCGCGCTGCTCACGTCCAGCGCACTCTCCTGGCGCGGCAAGGTCAGGCTGCTGGCCGAACCACTGGCACGAGGGCCGTCGGCGGGCGTCGACGAAACGGTCTTCGAGTTCGCCACGCGCCGGATCGGACGTGAGGCCGCTGAAATCCTCGTCGACACGGCCGTGTCGGGCATCTCGGCCGGCGACAGCCGGCGACTGTCGGTCGGGGCGCAGTTTCCGCTGATGGTGGAGATGGAGCGCGAGCACGGCAGTCTGATCAGGGCCATGATCGCCAGGCGCCGGGCGGGCCGCGGGGCGCCGAAGCTCCTCAGTTTCGACGCCGGCCTGAGCACACTCACAGACGCGCTGGGCGAGCGTCTGGGGCCGGCCCTCTGGACGAGCGCGCCGGTGCGATCGCTCGAGCGCGCCGGTGCGGCCTGGCGCGTCGCCGTGCACGATGGCCGGGCGCTCGAGGCCGACCATGTCGTCCTCGCGGCGCCCGCCCGTGCGGCGGCCACGGTCGTCGCCCGCCTCGATCCGGCGCTCGCGGCCCTGCTCGGGTCGATCGAGTATGCCGGCATCGCGGTCGTGGCGCTGGGCTATCGGCTCGATGACGTGCGACGTCCGCTCGACGGGTACGGGTACCTGGTGACGCGTGCCGAGCAGATGGCGACGCTGGGCGTCGCCTGGGAGTCGTCGCTCTTCGCGGGACGCGCGCCCGAGGGCATGGCACTCTTTCGGGCGTTTCTCGGCGGCTCGCGTCGCCCGGAAGTGCTCGATCTGACGCCGCCGCAGCTGGTTGAGACCGCCCGAAACGAGCTGGCCCGGGTGCTCGACCTCCGCGGAGCTCCGCGTCACACGTGGGTCTTCGGCTGGCCGGACGCCATCGCGCAGTACACCGTCGGACATCGGGAGCGCCGCGCGCGCATCCTCGATCGGCTGGAGCAGCACACCGGACTGAGCGTATGCGGTACGTCGTACGACGGCGTGTCAATCAACGATGCGATCAGGAGCGGACGGACCCTGGCGCGATCGCTGGCCGAGTCGCTCTGGTCCGGCGGCGGCGGACGTGCCGTGGCGCCCGAGTCGTTGACGGTGGGGGCGTAGGCGATGGCCGGGACCCGACACGTGATACTCGTGACGTACGGTGAGCCGCCAACGCCGGCCTTTGGCGCGCAACTCGTGTACTCGTGGCGCATCCTGCTCGGCCTGACGCGCACGGTTGCGCCGATCCCGCGGCCACTCGTGCCCATCATCGCGCTCGCGCGCGCGCGCAGGCGCCAGCAATCGTGGACCGCCTACGGCTACCAGTCCCCGCTCGAGCCCATCACGGAACGCCAGGCCGGGCGGCTGCGCGATACCCTGGCCGAGACCGGCGACGGCCGGTCCTGGCGCGTGCATGTGGCGTATGAGTTCCGGCGGCCGCTGCTCGCTGAAGTGCTTGACGCGATTGCGCGCGACGAACCGGTATGGGTGGCGCCGATGTACGCCGCCGAGTCGGCGTTCACACACGCCCTCTCGCGCGGCACGGCCGACAAGCACGAAGCGGCGACGGCGCGTGGCGTGCGGGTCCTCGACGCGCTCGACGCCGACGCCCTGGCGGATCTGTCGGCCGCTCATGTGCTCGAACACACACGGGCCGACGACAGGTGGCGTGGATCCGATGTGGCCCTCGTGCTGGCAGCGCACGGCACCGTCCTGGATCCGCCGAGGCCCATCGATACGGGGCTTGCCGCCACCGAGGCGCTCCGCCAGGCCATCACCGAGCGGCTGGCGGACCACTTCGGCATGGTCGTCAACGGGTGGCTCAACCACACACGCGGCGGACAGTGGACGGATCCACCCATCGAGACAACGCTCGAACGCGTCGCCAACGCCGGCTACTCGCGCCTCGTATACTTTCCGTACGGCTTCCTGGCCGACAACGCGGAGAGCGAACTCGAGGGACGCGTGGCGCTCGAGCGGCACGACGCCATCGAGGCCCTGCATCTGCCGTGTCTGAACGACTCGTCGGCGCTTGCTGAGGCGCTGGCACGGCAGATTGGCGCGACGGCCGCCGGGCCGGCCGTCGAAGCCGGCGTGCTGCCGCGCTAGAAGCCGAAACATCAAAGGCGGCCGCCATGTCCGTCGCCCGAGTCCCGATTAGTCCGGCGCGAGGTCCGACAGCAACGGGATCGATCGGCACGAACGGCGCCCAGAACTGCCGCCTGCCGAGGCCGTCGCGGACGAGCGCCCGCGCCTCGTCGTGCGACCCGGCCGCCGCGAGCAGCTGCGCGCGCTGGAACGCGAAGCTGCCGTTCGGACACCCGTCGAGCGCGCGAGCGCGTCACGGGCAGTCGTCTCGTCGCCGAGCCGCGCCGAGGCGAGCGCGAGGCACTGCAGCGGCATGAGCGCCCTTCCGGAGCCCGCGTCGCGGTCCGGGCGCGACCCCGGATAGAATCCACCCTCC
>DATKDF010000030.1:0-2584 GCA_035512795.1 Vicinamibacterales bacterium | reverse complement strand
CTGCCTGCCGGAAGGCTTTCGGCAACCGGGCAGACGGTGGCGGTGCAGGCGGCCGCACTCGCCCTGCCGCTCGTCGTGCGGAACCGTCGGCCGGGCGACCAGTTCCGGCCGATCGGCGCGCCGGGCCGGCGCACGCTGCAGGACCTCTTCGTGGACCGCAAGGTGCCGCGACAGGATCGTGATCGAATCCCGATCGTCGCCGATGCGGCGGGACGGATCGTGTGGGTGGCCGGTGTGGCCGTCGCCGAGGCGTGCCGCGTGACGACGCCCGAGACAGGCGTGGTAATCTTGGAGCTGCGGAATTGCTGATGAATTCGACTCTGAAGAGCCTCCTCATCTGGATGGTGCTGATCGTCGTCGGCGCCCTGATCTGGCAGTTCCAGTTCAGCCAGCAGCGACCGGAATCGGAGCTGCTGTTCAGCGTGTTCCGGGCGCACGTCCGGGCCGACCAGGTCGCCGAGGTGAAGTTCACCGGCAACCGCATCACCGGCACGCTCAAGCCGACCGGCAGCGAGTCGACCGGCCGCGCCTTCCGCACGTTCATGCCGCCCAACGTCGAGGGCCTCATCGAGGAACTCGAAGGCCAGGCCGTCCTCATCGATGCCGCGGAAGCCACGGCCAGTCCGTGGACCTCGTTGCTCATCATGTGGCTGCCGCTCCTGCTGATGATCGGCTTTTGGATTTTCATCATGCGCCAGATGCAGAGCGGCGGGAACAAGGCCCTGTCGTTCGGCAAGAGCCGCGCGAAGCTCTCCTCGAGCACCCAGAAGAAGGTGACGTTCAAGGACGTCGCCGGCGCCGACGAAGCCAAGGAAGAGCTGCAGGAAATCATCGAGTTCCTGCGGGAGCCGCAGAAGTTCCAGAAGCTCGGCGGGCGCATCCCGAAGGGCGTCCTCCTGATGGGCTCGCCCGGTACGGGCAAGACGCTCCTGGCGCGGGCCGTGGCCGGCGAAGCCAACGTGCCGTTCTTCTCGATCAGCGGTTCGGACTTCGTCGAGATGTTCGTCGGCGTGGGCGCCTCGCGCGTCCGCGACCTGTTCGAGCAGGGCAAGAAGAACGCGCCCTGCATCGTCTTCATCGACGAGATTGACGCCGTCGGCCGCCATCGCGGCGCGGGCCTCGGCGGCGGGCACGACGAACGCGAGCAGACGCTCAACCAGTTGCTCGTCGAGATGGACGGCTTCGAGTCGAACGAGGGCGTCATTCTCATCGCGGCCACCAACCGGCCGGACGTGCTCGACCCGGCGCTCTTGCGCCCGGGCCGCTTCGACCGCCGCATTGTCGTCAGCCGGCCCGACGTCAAGGGCCGCGAGGGCATCCTCGCCGTCCACACCAAGAAGATTCCGCTGGCCGACGACGTGGAGATGCGCGTCATCGCGCGCGGCACGTCCGGCTTCTGCGGCGCCGATCTGGCCAATCTGGTCAACGAGGCGGCGCTCAACGCGGCGCGCTACAACCAGAAGGTCGTCCGCATGGCCGACTTCGAGTACGCCAAGGACAAGGTCCTGATGGGCTCGGAGCGCCGGTCGATGATCATCACCGAGGACGAAAAGCGCGTGACGGCCATTCACGAGGCCGGCCATGCCCTGCTGGCCGTGCTGCTGCCCAACGCCGACCCGGTTCACAAGGTCACGATCATCCCGCGCGGCATGGCGCTTGGCGTGACCATGCAGCTGCCGGTGGACGACAAGCACAACTATTCGCGCGATTACCTGATCGACCAGCTCGCCATCCTCCTGGGCGGGCGCATCGCCGAGGAGATCACCAACGGCAAGCTCACGACCGGCGCCGGCAACGACCTCGAGCGCGTCACCGACCTGGCCCGCAAGATGGTGTGCGAGTGGGGCATGAGCGAGGCGATGGGGCCGCTCACCTTCGGCAAGCGCGAAGAGCAGATCTTCCTCGGGCGCGACATCTCGCGGTCGAACGACTACAGCGAGGACACCGCGATCCGGATCGACCAGGAAGTGAAGAAGTTCGTGATGGACAACTACGCGCGGGCCCGCGGGGTCCTCTCCGAGCACAAGGACACGCTCCTCAAGATCGCCGACGAACTGCTCGCGCGTGAAGTGCTCGACGCCGACCAGGTGCGTCGGCTGGCCGCCGGCGAGGCGCTCGAAGAGCCGCTGCCGCCGAAGGCCGTGCCGCCGTCCGACCTGCCACGCCGCGAAGCGCCGGAACGGCCAGGGATCGTGCCCGCGCTCGGCAAGCCGGTCGCGCAGGAGTAGGGCGATCTCGAATCTACAAGCGGCATTGTAGATTCGCGATGCGCGCGAGCTTCCTGCTCCAGCTGCCCCATCACCCGGCGCTGCGACTGGGGGCGCGCACCCTGGTCATGGGCATCCGGAACGACACGCCCCACTCGTTTGCCGACGGCGGCCGGCATCTCGAGCCGGACGCCGCCGTGGCCGCCGCGCGGCAGATGGTGGCCGACGGCGCCGATCTGGTCGACATCGGCGGCGAGTCGACCCGGCCCGGCGCGGCACCGCTGTCGACTGACGAAGAGTGGCGGCGGGTGGGCCCGGTGATCGAGCAACTGCGCGGCGCGATCGACGTCCCCATCTCGATCGACACCTACAAGGCG
>DATKDF010000029.1:0-8666 GCA_035512795.1 Vicinamibacterales bacterium | reverse complement strand
ACAACTGCTCGACCATCCCGACGGCCGTGATGACCGAGTCGAGCGAGAACACCAGGTCGAGCAGCATCACCTGCACGATGACGCTCGTGAACGACGCGACCACCCGACCGGCCGCGTGCCCTTCGGTCGCCTCGAGCTTGTCGTGAATCTCCCAGGTGGCCTTGGCCAGCAGGAACAGTCCCCCGCCGAGGAGGATCAGATCGCGCCCCGAGAAGGCCCGGCCGAAGAGATCGAAGAGCGGGGCGGTGAGCGTCACGATCCAGGCGATCGCGAACAGGAGCACGAGACGCATGCACATGGCCGCGAGCAGGCCGACCCGCCGCGCCAGCCGCTGCTGCCCGGCCGGCAGTTTGCTCGCCAGGATCGAGATGAAGATGACGTTGTCGACACCGAGGATGATCTCGAGGAACGTGAGCGTCGCCAGTGCGATCAACGGCTCAGACATGCGCGGCCTCTGCCCGGCCTCATCAGACGGCGAACTCCGCCGCGTCCCACTCGAGTCCGAGTTCGCTCGGCGGCGCCATGTAGCCGACCAGCGCCGAGGCAGCCACGACAGCCGGGCTGGCCAGGTACCCTTCGCCGCCGAGCCCCATGCGATTCTGCCAGTTGCGGTTGAAGGACGTGATCGCGCGCTGGCCCGGATCGAGCGCGTCCTCGCCCTGCCCGAAGCACGGCCCGCACCACGACGGGCGGATGACCGCGCCCGCCGCCCGGAAGACATCGGCAATCGACTCTCCGCCAAGGCGCTGGTCGGCTCGTTCGATCTGCCGGCCGACGCCGCCCGATCCCGGAAACACCTTGAACTCGCAGGCGGCCTCGGTGACACCCAGACGCCGAGCGGCCCGCACGACGAGCGCCGCCTGGAGCAGATCGTCGTAGCTGCCGTTGGTGCACGACCCGATGAGCGCCTTGTCGAACGTGAGGCGCTCGTGCGCGACCTCGGCGGCCGGAAACGCGTTGCCCGGGCTGAACGGCTTGGCGATCATGGGGGCGACGTCGGCGAGATCGAACGTCTCGTCCATCGCATACCGCGCGTCGGCGCCCGGGCGAATCGCCGGATTCGGCAGGTCGGCGAAGCCCGTGTCGCGATACCACGCCAGGGTCGTCTCGTCGGGCGCGAAGATGCCGTTCTGCGCCTCGGCTTCGGCCATCATGTTCGCAATCGTGTTGCGCGAGACCATCGGCAGCTGCCGGCCGGCATCGACAAACTCGACCGACATGCCCTGCGACTGCTGCGGGCCCCAGCGGCGCAGCAGCTCGAGCACGATGTCCTTGCCGCCCACCCAGGGATTGAGCCGGCCGACAAAGACCACCCGGCGCGCGCGCGCCAGCGTGAAATAGATGTAGCCGGTCGACCAGCCGAAGCCGAGCGTCGTCGACCCCACGCCGATGCCGACCGCGCCGTAGGCCCCATACGCCCGGCTGTGCGAGTCGGCGCCCGGGATGAACTGCCCCGGCAGCACGAGGCCCTGTTCGGGGAAGTAGAAATGGAAGATGCCGTCGCCCGGCGTCGCATACCAGGGCTTCTCCAGCCCGTTCAGGGCCGCAAACGCCCGCCCAATCGAGGTCTGCCGTTCGTCCTCGGGCTTGCCGGTGAACACGAAGTGATCGTTGGCAATGGCGGCCTGCCGCGGATAGATGCGATCGCCCCCAGTGATCTGGTTGAACGTGTGGATCGCGAAGGGCGCCGTGCCGTCCGACGCCGGCAGCAGATCGGCGAACACGCGCAACGTCACCCCCGGCCGCAGCTGGTCGCGGGTGATCGAGCGATCCACGCGGTGCGCCCAGACGATCTGCTCGGTGGTCGTCATGTCGCGCGCCAGGGCCGGATCCGCCCAGTCGAGCGAGGGCCGCGCGCGGACCGACGCGGCAAACTCGCGGCGGCCCACGGCGAAGATGCCCCCGCTCCGGCGAATCTCTTCTTCCTTGGGGGCGAGGGGCAGCGGCGTGTAGGTGCGCCCCCGCGTGACATTCGCAATCTCACGCGAGTCCGGATCGAACGTGAACTCGTCGCCGTCCCGGGCATCGGCGACCGCCTCGGGGGACTGGACGACGTGCAGACCGAGGTTGAAGGCGTTGCGGCGGAAGATGTCGCCCATGTTCTCGCCGCAGATGACGACCAGTTCGAGGCCGACCTCGGCCGCCACACCCTTGAGGCCCGCCGGGCTCATCTCGCGTGACGAACCGATGGCGAATCGGTCGCCGGCAATGACGAAGGTCTCGCCGCGATGGACCCGCGCGCGGAAGTCCGGCATCAGGTACCGGAACGACCCCGTCTTCCAACGCTCGTCGAGCGTCTCCAGGCTCTCGGAGACGCAGTCGGCGGCCGGCGTGATCTGGTCCGTATCGATCGCGTCGAGCTTCTTGCTGCCCGGCGGCGCCTTCGGGTCCCAGAAAATGAGCGCGCGGCCGCGCAGCACCGACGTGTCGCGGGCGACCACCGGGGGGGGCGACGGCAGATCCTGTTCGGTGACACCCGGCTTCAGGCGGGCAGGCTGAATCGGCGGCATCGGTCGTCTACTTTACTGGAAACGGCGCATCCGGCGTGGCGTCGTACCCGGCACAGACCCGGACGGGCAACACGGGATACCGCGCAAAGGCCGGATCGATCCGCGACCGCTCGCAGAAGGAGAACAGGCTGCCACGGTCGCTCACGATGACGCGGGCGTACCGGCACGTGGCGCACAGCCCGGCGCGAAGCCCTTGTCCCTGTTCGCGTGGATCGTTCATGATGGCCACATGTTCACGTCGGAAGCGTCGACGCGCGGCGTCCGGGTGTCCGTGGTGGCCGAGTTTGCCCCCGACCGGTCGCAGCCGGCGCAGGAGCAGTGGTTCTTCCTGTACACGATCACCATCACCAACTCCGGATCGGACACCGTGCAGCTCCTGACCCGACACTGGATTATCACCGACGCCACCGGCCGGGTCGAAGAAGTGCGCGGCCCGGGCGTCGTCGGCCAGCAGCCCGTCCTCGAGCCCGGCGAGTCGTTCACCTACACCTCCGGGTGTCCGCTCGGCACGTCGTTCGGCACGATGGAAGGGACCTATCAGATGGTGACCCGCGGCGGCGACGCCTTCGACGTCCGCATCGCGCCGTTCACGCTGTCCGAGCCGTACACGGTGCACTGACCCGCCACACCGCCCTACACAAACGCGCAGTCGAGCCGCAAGGCCTCGGCCAGCCGGCCGAGATAGGCGCCGCGCGAAATCTCCACCGCGCCGAACTGCTCGAGGTGGGGCGTCACCCACTGGATGTCGAGGAGCGCGAAGCCGCGGCGCGTCAGACGGTCGACGAGCGCGGCGAGCGCGACCTTCGAGGCGTCGGTCGCGCGGTGGAACATCGCCTCGCCGAAAAACACGCCGCCGAGGTGCACGCCATACAGGCCGCCGACGAGGCGGTGGCCCTGCCACGTCTCGACCGAGTGCGCGAGGCCCATGCGGTGCAGGGCGCCATAGGCCTCGAGGATCTCGTCGCTGATCCACGTGCCGCCGTCGGACCGCTCGGCACAGGCGCGCATGACCTCGTCGAAGGCCCGATCGATCACGACCTCGAAGCGGTCCTGACGCAGCACGCGGGCCAGGCGCGACGGCACGCGGAACGACTCGAGGGGGATGATGCCGCGCGGGTCGGGCGAGAACCAGCCGATGCGCCCGTCGTCGAGGGCCATCGGGAAGAGGCCCTGGCGGTACGCACCGACGACCACCGCCGGATCGAGCACGCGCGATTCGCCTCGCGACGACGTCACATCGAGGGGCAGAATAGCCCGGAATCCTGCCCCGCGGCACCAGTGAATCCGCCCTGCGGGCGCCACCGCCGGCCCGGGGAGTTGACGGCTTCGTCGATATATTCAAATATATACATGGATGCCGACGGAGCTGCACCGGGTCAAGGCCGACCTCTTCCGCGCGCTCGCCCATCCCCTCCGGATTCGCGTGCTGGAGCTCCTCGCCGAACGTGAGCGCACCGTCCAGGAGCTGCAGGAAGCGCTGTCCCTCGATCAGCCCGCCGTCTCCCAGCACCTGGCCGCGCTCCGGGCCCGGGATCTGGTGACCGCACGCAAGGAGGGTACGCTCGCCTACTACAGCGTGCGCAGCCCCCTGCTGGCCGACCTGCTGCGCGTCGCGCGCGACTTCCTGAACCAGCGCCTGACCGAGGACCAGTCCATGCTCCGCCAACTCCGGCGCGAAGGGCGACGGTCCTGATGCGCCTGTTCGGGCGAATTCGACGAGCCGGCCTCGCGACCGAGCCGCTGCCGGTCGGACCCTCCGAGCACGTCAGGCTCGTCGGCGACCTCGAGGCCCGCAGCCGGGCCCTCTTCGGCCGCGCGCTCGCCATCCGACACGTCGACGCGGGCTTCGGACTGGTCGAAGGCTGGCGCGGCCGCGTCACGCACATGGTGATGACCGGTGAGGATGGTCGGCTGAGGCGGGTGAAGATCGTGGATCCGTCGTTCTTCAACTGGCCGGCGCTCGCCCGCGCGCTCGACCAGAACATCGTGCCGGACTTCCCCCTGATCAACAAGTCGTTCAACCAGTCGTACTCAGGGAACGATCTGTGAACGACGCCGGGGTCCTCGGAAAAGACCCCCGGCGTCTTTCACGGTTCGACAAACGGCTGGGGGGTTGGTCCCGCGTCGGCCCGGCCGCTGCCGGCCAGCCGGCTGATGGCCCGCACGCTCATGTCGTGGGTCATCAGGATCTGACACGACAGCCGGACCCCTGTGAGACCGCGAGCGGCCAGCACGGTCGTCTCGGCCTCAGTCTGCAGGACGGGCTCACCGGCGACAAACTCGACGCGGCACGTCGTGCACCGCGCCTTGCCACCGCAGGCGTGCAATTGGTCGATGCCCGCGTCCTGCTCGAGGGCAAGCACGAGGCGCTTGGCTTCCGGCACGTCGAACGTGCCGACACCTTCCACGGTCAGCTTGGGCACGCCCGTATTCTACGGCGTCCTGGTGCCGTACCGCGCCCGAATCGCCGGGACGAGGTACTCGCCGAATGCCCGCTCGAAGTCGTACGCCGGTGCAAAGGCCCAGTCGCGGCGTGCCGCCGTGTCGTCGACGTTCTCCGGCCACGAATCGACGATGCCCTGGCGCTTCTGATCAATCCGGTAGGCGATCTCCGCACTCGGGAACGCGCGAAGCACTTCGGCCCGCACCTCCTCGGCGGTCGGGGCAAAGGCACTGATGTTGTAGGCCGTTTCGGTGAGCGCCGCCTTCGGGGCCCTGGAGAGCGCCAATAGCGCCTCGACGGCGTCGGGCATCGCCATGAACGGGATGCGGGTGTCGGGCCGGACGAAGCACTGATAGGGCCGGCCGGCCGCCGCCCCATGAATCATCTCGGGCGCGTAGTCGGACGTCCCGCCCGACGGGACCGTGACCGCCGAGATGAGCCCCGGAAAGCGCACGGCCCGGAAGTCCACCTTGCCCGACCGGGTCTCGGCCGACAACTGCTGGTAGTGGTCCGCGTAATAGCGTCCGAGGTGCTCGCAGTACAGCTTGTTGCACCCGTACATCGTCGTCGGAAATGTCCACTGATCCTCGCGCACCCGGCCCGCGGCGTGCTTGACGTCGAGCGACGGCAGGCCGTACGCCGCAATCGACGAGGGATACATGAAGACGACCGTTCGGCCGTGCGACTCGGCCTCGCGCTGCGCCATCTCGAGCAGGTTCAGCGTGCCGCCGACGTTCACTTCGTGCGCCGTGCCGGGCGAGAACTCGCTGCGCGTCGAGAGCAGCGCCGCCAGATGGAACACCAGATCGATCTCGTACTCGGCGTGGATGCGCTCGAGGAGCGCGGTGTCCAGGATGGACCCGACGATTTCGCGCTGCACCCGCGAGGCCAGCCCCGGGTGGAGCGGCTCCAAATCGAGCGTGAGGATTTCGGTGGCGCCGTCGGCGGCGAGCCGTTCGACCAGGCCATGACCGATCTCGCCGGACGCGCCGGTGATGAGGACGACAGGTTTGCGCATCGACTACGACGACCTCAGCGGGTCTCCAGGCTGAGCAGCCAGAACCAGTGCAGCACCGACGCGACAATCGACAGGACCGACAGGGCCAGGCAGATGACCGCCGCCAGCAGGTGGTCGACCCGTTCGGGCTTGAGCGGATCGAGGAACCGGCTGGCGAGATAGCCCCCGCCGAACCCGCCGGCGTGCGCCCAGTTGTCGACGTGCGGCATCACGAGGCCGAACACGAACATCACCGTGGCGAGCATCATCGCCTGGCTGTGAATCTGGCTCGAACCGCCGCGCCGTCCGTAGTACACGAGGGCACCGAGCAGGCCGAAGATCGGGGCCGACGCCCCGACCGTGAACTCCGCACCGCCGATGAGCGGCACCGCCCCGAGCCAGGCCCCGGCCAGCGAGCTGGCCGAAAAGCCGACAATCGCCGCCACCGTGTACACGATGACCATGCGCCCGGGCCCGTAGAGGTCGGCCACCGAGGGCGCGAGCTGCCGGATCCAGTACATGTTGAAGAAGATGTGCAACAGCCCGCCGTGAAGCCAGGCCGCACTGAGCACCGTCCACCAGCGATCGAGCACAAACACGGGAATCGCCCCGCTCGCGCCGAACATGCCGAGGGCCTGGCCACTCGGCGAGAGCAGGCTGAACAGGCCGCCAAACCCGATGTCTCCGCCCGACGCCACGAGCGTCAGGCCGAAGACGACGATGCAGGCGCCGGTCACGAAGGTGACAAAGCCGAGGTCACGGCCCAGGCTGCGGAGCGCCGGGCCGTAGCCCCAGAGGCTCGGATTGCGACGGCCGCAGTTGTAACAGGTGTCGTCGTTGACGCCGACCAGTTGCCCGCACGAGGCGCACACGACCGCACCGGTCGTCTGACGCTTGAACATCCCGCGGAGAATAGCATGGGGGTGGAACCGATCTACGTAGTGATTCGTAGACTCCAGCAGGCCGCGCGGACCGTTGTCCTAACCCCCGCGCGGGTGCTCCGTCTAAATGAAGCAGATGCAGCCGGACGACGCGGCCGTCATCGCGAAGGCGAGGGACGGCGATCACGAGGCTTTTCGTGTGCTCGTCGATCGGCACGGCCGCAACATCTACCGGTTGGCGTATCGGATGACGGGCAAGCCGGAGGACGCCGAGGATGTTGTACAGGACACGTTCGTGCGGGCGTTTCAGCGACTCGACCGGTTCGAAGCGCGGTCGAACTTCGCGACCTGGCTCTATCGGATCGGCTTCAACTGTGCGATCGACTACATGAGATCCCGACAGCGGCGAGAAACGCCCGAACCGCCGGCAACCCTCGAGATCCTGGCGCCGACGGCCAGCGGGCCCTCGATGGACGACCTCGTGTATGCGGGCGAGATCGACCGGCGGGTGCGTGCGGCCCTGCAGGATCTGAGCGAACAGGAACGCGCGGCGTTTCTGCTCCGCCACTACCACGGCTGCTCCATCGAGGAGATTTGCGAGGCGCTCGACTTGAAGACGAACGCGGCCAAACATTCCATCTTCCGGGCGGTCCGGAAGATGCGGACGGCGCTCGGGCCCCTGGTGGGCGCGCCGCTCGAGCGTGTGGAGAGCTGAACAGGACGCCATGAACGGGCACCCGACCGACGAGACGTTGATCCTCCACTTCTACCGCGAGCTGCCGGCCGCCGAGGCGCACGCCGTGGCGACGCACCTCGAGTCGTGTGGCGCGTGCCGGGCGGCCTGGGAGGAACTCGTGGCCACGCTGACGCTGGTCGACGCCGCGCACGTGCCCGAGCCGGGACCGGGCTTCGAACGCGTGGTGTGGGCGCGGGTGTCCGAGTCGCTGCCGGCACCGGCCTGGTCCTGGCGATCGGTCGTGCCGATTGGGGCCCTGGCCGCCGCCGCGCTCGTCGTGGCCGTCGTCACCGGGTCGATGCGCGGCGCCGGCCCTGGCCCGCAGCCGGTCTCGTCGGACGTCACCGGCGTCGATGCGAACATCCGGACGCAGAAGCGCGTGCTGTTCACGGCGCTCGACGATCACTTCCACCAGACGGAGGTCCTGCTCGTCGAGCTGATGAACGCGTCGGCGGGGGACATCGACCTCGGCTTCGAGCGCGAGGCCGCCGACGAGCTCGTGGCGTCGAGCCGGCTGTATCGGGCGACGGCGCGCGACACGGGCGACGACCAGTTCGCGCAGGTGCTCGAAGACCTCGAGCACATGCTCATCGAGGTCGCCCGAAGCCCGCTCTCGATCGTGCCGGCCGACTTCGAGTCGCTCCGCCAGCGCATCGGCGACGAAGACTGGTTGTTCAAAGTGCGCGCGGCGGCCACCGAGGTCCGCACGCGCCAGCAGAGTCTGAATGTCATCAGTGAGGGACCCCTATGAAGCGAGCACTTGCCGGACTGGGAATCGCGTTGCTGCTGCCGGTCGTGGCCGGCGCCCAGACACCCCCCCCGCCGCCGACGCCACCCGCGCCACCGGCACCGCCGGTCGTCGCCACACCGGCGCCGCCGCCCGGGGTGTGGGAGCTGGTCCTGCCGCGCATGGCCGAGACGACCGAGGCGATGCACCGGGCGCAGGAAGCGATGCGGCACGCCGACTTCTTCCAGACCACGGTTGGTCCCATCCGCGTCGGGGGCAGCGACTACGCGAGCGGCCTCAGCTACCTCCAGCGGCGCGACTACGAACAGGCCATCAGCCGCTTCGACCGGGCCATCGCGCGCGCCAACAGCC
>DATKDF010000028.1:0-14446 GCA_035512795.1 Vicinamibacterales bacterium | reverse complement strand
ACTTCGACAGGCCCGAACTGACGATGGTTCGTTCCGGACAGAAGCGGGCGACCGACACATGGCCACCGTTGAACTGCGTCTGTGCGTAAATCTCGTCCGACAGGACAATGAGGTCGAAGGCCCGGGCCACCTCGGCGAGCCCGGCCAGTTCGTCAACTGTATACGTGTGTCCGGTGGGATTACTGGGGTAGTTCATCACGAGCAGCCGCGGCCGCCCGTCGTCGCCGGCCTCGGCGAGCGCATCGTGCAGGAGGGCCGGCGTAATCTTCCACGCATCGTCGAACGATGTCGGGATGACCGTGATGCGCCGCCCGATGATCTGGGCCTGCGGCAGGTAGGAGACCCAGCAGGGCGAGCGCAGGATGATTTCACCGTAGAAGACGAGCTGGAGCAGGAACATCAGCTCTTTCGAGCCGGGGCCCACGAGCACGCCCTCGGGCCGGGCCTCGAAGCCGTCCTTGCGCTGGTGAAAGCCGGCCACCGCCGCGCGGAGGGCCGGCAGGCCCTCGATCGGCAGGTAGTCCCTCTCGGCGGCGGCCTGCTGCAACGCACGGACGACCGGGTCGGGGACCGGAAACGGCGACTGACCGAGACCGAAGTCGAAGACCTCGCGGCCTTCGGCCCGGAGCGCGCGACAGCGGGCCTTGATGGCCAGCGTCGCCGAGGGCCCGAGGCCGCGGACGTTCAGGTTGAGGCTGATCGCCCGCGGCACCCGAGTCCCGGCGCGACTGGTCATTCAGGCCCCTCGCCCACCTCGACGAGCGACGGGGGCACCGCCACGACTGGATCGACGTCGGCCGGCTCGAGCTGATCGAGCCAGTACGCCTCGTCATTGCGCTTGTAGATCATGAAACGGCCCCGGTTCTCGGGGTTCCGGGCCCGATGATACCGCAGGTAGACGTGCCGGTCATCGACGGCCAGAATCTCGATCTTGCCGGTCTCGTGCGACATACAGAACCGGGCCCGTCGCGACAGCCCGGACCCATGCCGGAGCGCCTCGCGGTAGATGTGCCAGCCTCGGACGATCGGCACTTCGTAGGGCTCGTTGCCGGCCGTCGGCCGCCCCTGGAACAGGTAGTACGGTGGACAGCCGATCCAGGCGAGTTTCTGATACAGCTCGGACAGCACGGCCGGGTCGTCGTTGACGCCCCTGATGAGCGGGCACTGATTGACGCAGATGACACCTGACTTGATGAACGCGTCAATCCCCTCGATGGCTGGCTCGGTCAGCTCCCGCGGATGGTCGAAGTGCGCCATCAGATAGATGCGTTTGGTCGGCGTCGAGTACTTCCGGAAGGCCGCCTGCAGCTCCTGGTCGTTCAGCATCCGCCAGGGATCGAAGGCGGGCATCTTCGAGCCGATGCGGATGATGCGCACGTGCGGAATGGCGCGCAGGGCCTCGAAGATTTCGACGAGCCGGCGCGTGCTCATCAGCAGCGGATCGCCGCCGGTCAGGAGCACGTTGGTCACGGCCGGCGTGTTGCGGATGTACTCGATCCCGGCCGAGACGTCCTTGGTCACCTCGTCGTTCTCGTCCATGAAGAGGCGCTTGCGGAAGCAGTACCGGCAGTAGGCCCCGCAGACCTCGTTGCAGAGGAGCAGCACCGTGTGTGGGTACTTGTGCTGGACGCCCTGCGCCACGGTGTAGGCGCGCTCGTTGCTCGCGTCGAGCTGGCCCCAGTCGCGCAGTTCCTCCTCGCGAGGGATGATGAGCTGCCTGATCGGATCCGCCGGGTCGTCCCAGTTGATGAGCGTCAGGTAATAGTCGTTCGCGCGGAACACGTAGCGCTTGGTGACCTCGCTCAGCCGGGCCCGTTCGGACTCGGGAATCTCGGGAACCTGTTTGACGTCGCGGACGTACTTCACGCGGCGCTTCGCCGGCACATTGGTCTGTTCATGTGTCTGCATAGTCTTGATTCTACTACGTTTATACCGCTAGACTACCCAGCAGTACCTCGAATTCCGCCACCGTTCGGACACCCCGTCCCTCGACGAAAAGGGCGACGAAACCGGTGGCATTGGCCACTGCGAAGCTCTGGCCTCGCAGGTTTCTCTCCGGCGGCACTCCCGGGATGGGACGGGGAAGGCCGGAGGCGCTGACGCGCGGACGGAACCCGGACCCGATCGATACCACGCACCGGTCGCGCGGACAACCCCAATCGACCTCGACGCCGATCACCCCATCGAGCGCACCGGGCAGCCACCGCACGCCGTCGGCCGGCGCGGCGGCCACGATGAGCGCCCCGTGAGCCCGTGCATGCGCCACCATGGCCGAAAGCGACAGCTCGTGCTCGGGATTGGCGGTGCCGAGGCTCAGGTTGATGAGGTCGGCCCGCTCCGCAACCGCCCAGCGGATCGCCTCGACGAGCGCCAGGCCGCTCGTCGAGAGCGCGCGCTCGAACACGCGCGCGGCGAGCAGCGACACGTCGGGCGCCTTCTCGCGAATGGCCGCGGCCACGGCCGTCCCGTGTCCGAGCCGATCGGCGTAGTCGGGCGTCTGGCGGCCGTCATCACCGAACCCGGCGCCGCCGGCCACGGCCCCGACGTGCGGATGGCCCACGTGCACGCCGCTGTCGATGACGGCCACGCGCACACCCCGTCCGGTGCGTCCGGCCAGCCGATCGAGCGACAGGACGTGCCCGGTCATCGCGGACCGGTGGATGGCGCGAGCGGGTGGAAGAGCGCCGCAAAGGCACCGGCGGCCGCCTCGAGCGCCGCCGGACTCCCCTGTTCGGCGACCGACGCGCCGTCGAGGACGACGACCGAGTCGGCCGCGCGCGCCAGATCGAGCCGATGCGTGATGAGGATGACCGTGCGTCCCCGCATGACGTGCCGGTAGCCGTCGATGATCTGCCGCTCGGCGACCGGATCGAGGGCGGCGCTCGGCTCGTCGAGCACGAGGACGGCCGGGTCGGCCAGAAACGCCCGCGCCAGGGCAATCCGCTGGCATTCGCCGGCCGACAGGGTCAGGCCGCGCTCCCCCACGATCGTCCGGGCGCCGTCGGGCAGGGTCCGGATGAACGCGGCCAGCCCGGCCGCGTCGATGGCGCGGGTGACCTCGGCCGCCGAAGCGTCGGGGCGCGCATACCGGACATTCTCGTCGACCGATCCGCGGAACAGCACCGGCGCCTGCGGCACGGCGTGGACGAGCCGCCGCACGTCGGCCAGCCGCAACGTCCGGAGATCGTGGCCATCGAGCCGGACGATGCCCGCATCCGGATCGAGCAGGCGGACGACCAGGTCGGCGATGGTCGACTTGCCGCTGCCGCTCGCGCCGACGATCGCGAGCGTGGCGCCCGGCTCGGCCCGGAAGGTCACCGATGCCAGCACGGGTCTCCGGCCGTAGGCGAGCGACACATCATCGAAGACGACCTCGCCCCGCAGAGACTCGAGTGCGGCGGCGCCGGGCTGTTCGACGACCTCGGCGGGCGTGTCGAAGAGCGCCGCGACGCGCCGCCACGAGACGCGTGCGGTCGCCAGCGCGCCGTAGAGGCCCATGAGCGCCTGGACCGGGGCAATCACCCGCGCCTGATAGGCGAGAAACGCAGCAAACGTGCCGAGCGTGATCGATCCGTCGATGACCCGTGCGCCCCCGACGAGAAACACCGCGGCGCTGCCGGCGCCAATGACGAGCGACGGCAGGCTCCCCGCGAAGTAGTGCGTCCGCTGGACGCCCATCATCGTCGCGATGAACGCGTCGTTCAGATGGGCGAAGCGGCCGACCTCACGCGTCTCGGCGCCGGACGTGACGACGGTGCGGACGCCCTGGAGCGTCTCGATGAGGAAGCTGCCGAGGTCGGCGCTGCGCTCGCGCAGCACGGTCGTGCCCGCCTCGAGCCGGCGCCGGTAGACGACCAGGGCCACGATCGCCGGCGGAATGGCGGCGGCGCCGACGAGAAACAGGCGCCAGTCGAGCCAGACGAGGATGACCACGCTGCCGGTCAGAAACAGCAGGTTCCCGAACCAGGCGAGCGCCGTCTCGGCCGCGATGCGCTGGATCTCGCTGATGTCGCTGTTGATGCGTGAGACGACGTCGCCAAGACGCGTCGAGGCCCAGAACCGGGGCGACAGCCGCTGCAGGTGCTCGTACAGATCGCGCCGCATGTCGAACAGGATGTCCGCCGACAGGCGCGCGTAGGCCAGGCCGCTCACCGCGCTCAGGACGAACCCCGCGGCGCCGGCTGCCAGAAACAGCCACACCGTCTCGCGGAGCGCCGCGCCACTCCGGGCGACGAGCGCATCGTCGACCAGGATCTTGGTGAGATACGGCAGCCAGAGCGACAGACCCGTGCTGAGCAGACTGATGACGAGGATGCCGGCGAGCCGTACCTTGTACGGCGACAGGTAGCGGAAGACGCGGCGGTCCACGGGCGGATCCTATCGCCAGTGCGCCAGAGCGAGTGACTTTTCACGTGGAGGACGTGAAGACGTGAAGCGCATGAAGTCGCCTGAGAGGCCCGGCGTCACCGCCGGGAGACGAACCGGGCGGTGACGAGTGAGCGTGAAGCGTCTGGCTCACTCGTCGCCGCCCGGTCCGTCTCCCGGCAGGTGACGCCGGGCCGGACGGACGGCGTGACACGCGTGCGGCCTTCATGTGCTTCATGCCTTCATGCCCTTCATGTGATCGGACGCCGACGCGCGCTCGGGTTGGATCGGCCGCGTGCGTCCCGTATCCTGTGAGATTCCAGCGGGAGGTGACTGATGTTCGGGGTGTTGCAGGGGTGGTTGATCGAGCGCGGGGTCGGCGAGGCGTGGGCGGCGGAGGTGGCGATGGCGATCGAGGCCACCGGCGTGGTGCTGCTGGCCGTGCTGGCCAACGTGATCGCCAAGCGCGTGGTCGTCCAGGCTCTGCAGCACTGGACCGCTCGCACGACGTTGACCTGGGACGACCGGCTGGTGGCGCGCCGCGTCTTCCATCGCCTGTCGCACCTGGCGCCGGCCCTCGTCATCTATCACTTTGCCCCGGCCGTCCTGGGCGAGCACACCCGATGGATCACGGCCGTGCAGCAGGGCGCCCTCATCTACATGCTGGCGGCGGGCGCGTGGGTGGTCTCGAGCCTGCTCGACAGCGCGGAGGACATCCTGGGCGCGACGCGCGTCGGGCGCGATCTGCCGCTCAAGGCCTTCGTGCAGGTCGGCAAGATTGTCCTCTTCTTCGTGCTGGCCATCGCCGTGCTCTCGCTCGTGCTCGGCAAGTCGCCCGTGCTGCTCTTCAGCGGCCTCGGCGCGATGACGGCCGTCCTGATGCTCGTCTTCAAGGACGCGATCCTCGGTTTCGTCGGCGGCATCCAGCTCTCGGCCAACCAGATGGTGGCCCCGGGCGACTGGATCGAGATGCCGAAGTACGGCGCCGACGGCGACGTGATCGAAGTGGCACTGACGACGGTCAAGGTGCAGAACTGGGACAAGACGATCACCACGATCCCGACCTACGCGCTGATCAGCGAGTCGTTCAAGAACTGGCGCGGCATGAGCGAGTCCGGCGGTCGTCGCATCAAGCGGGCGATCAACCTCGACATGACGTCGGTCCGGTTCTGCGACGACGAGATGCTGGAGCGGTTCAGCCACATCCAGCACGTCTCGGCGTACCTCGAGCGGAAGCGCCAGGAGATCACGGACTGGAACCGCGCGCACGACGTCGACCCGTCGAGCCCGGTCAACGGCCGGCGCCTGACGAACCTGGGTACGTTCCGGGCGTACGTGGCCGCCTACCTGCGCCACCATCCGCTGGTGCACGGCGACATGACGTTCCTCGTGCGGCATCTCGAACCGACGGCCCACGGCCTGCCGATCGAGATTTACGTGTTCAGCCGCGACCAGCGCTGGGCGGAGTACGAGAACCTGCAGGCCGACATCTTCGACCACATCCTGGCGATCGTCCCCGAGTTCGACCTGCGCGTGCACCAGGCGCCGTCGGGCAGCGACGTGCGCGAGCTGATGACGGCGCTGGCGCGCGGGTGACTGGCGCAGGCCCCGTTTAACCACGGCACCCGGTCGAAGGTCTGACCAGGTAGTGAGAGTCCTGTCGGTCGTCGTGACGGTTGCGCTCACGGCCGCCTGCGGCCGCGACGGCGTCGTCACGCCCGTCAGTCCCGACCCGCCGGCGCCGCCGCCCGTCTCCGAGGTCGGGTGTGCGCGGACGTCGGTCGGTTTGACCCCGCTCATCGAGCCCGGCAGCTACCAGGGCCACCCGCTGGGCCTCTACCCTGGAGGCCAGAACCAACCGCCCGGCGATCACCTGGCGGCCGGACTCGATCTGGCGCGCGGCGTCGAGCCGCTGGACGCCTCAGGGCAGCCGAGCCCCGCCGGCCGCTTCGCGCTCATCTCGATCGGCATGTCGAACACGACGCAGGAGTTCAGCGCTTTCGTGCCGCTGGCGGCAGCCGATTCCTCCCGGCACCCACGCCTTGCCATCGTTGACGGCGCCCAGGGCGGCATGACGGCGGCCGACTGGCAGAACCCGGGCTGCTCGTGCTGGTCCGTGCTCGAAGTGCGGCTGCAGAACGCGGGCGTGTCGCGCCAGCAGGTGGTCGCCGCATGGATCAAGGTCGCCGATCGGCAACCGTCGACGGGCTGGCCGGCCCACGCGCAGACGCTCGCCAACGAGACCATCGTCGTCCTCCAGCGGCTCAAGGCACGCTTCCCCAACCTGCGGCTGGCGTACCTGTCGAGCCGCATCTACGCCGGCTACGCGACGACAACGCTCAACCCGGAGCCGTACGCGTACGAGAGCGGCTTCGCGATGCGCTGGGCGATCGACGAGCAGCTCGCCGGCAACCCGGCGCTGCGCTACACGGGCGACGACGCGCCGGCGCCCTGGATCGCGTGGGGCCCGTACCTCTGGGCCGACGGCCTCCGGGCGCGGAGTGACGGGCTCACGTGGGCCTGCAGCGACTTCCAGTCCGACGGCACCCACCCGAGCCCGAGCGGCCGGCAGAAAGTCGCCGAGCGCCTGCTGGACTTCGTCCGCACGGACCCGACCGCGAGCGAGTGGTACCTCCAACGCTGACCGAGCCTCCGGCCGGATGGCGAAGCGGTTTCTTGACTGCTGTTCTTAGCGCTAAGTATAATTACGCCATGAATGCACACGAGATGGCCAGAACGTTGGGCAGCCGCGGAGGGCGCGCGCGCGCGCGGCGGTTGCCGGCCGAGGAGCGGAAGCGGATCGCGTCGCTCGGAGGACGCGCGCGCCGCCAGTCCCTGGAGGCCGCGCGCCGGATCGACAGCAACTTTGCGTATGCCGCCGTGGTCGGGGAGCTGCAGGGCGGACGGCGGCCGGTCACGCCGATCAAGCATTTCAAGGGCCCGTTACCGGGCATCTACGCCACCGGGGCGTCCGGTGCATGAACGCGTCTCGCATCTCGACACCGTCGGCACGGTCGTCCGAGCCCTGGCCGACCTCGGCTTCGAGCCGATCCTCGTCGGTGGCATGGCGCTCGTGCTCCTGGGATCGCGGCGGGTCACGCGCGACTTCGATTTTGTCGTCGCCCGCCCTGGCGAGCGTCTCCAGAGCCTCGTCGACGTGTTCTACGACCACGGGTTCGAGCTGGCCGCGCGGCTGGAGGAGGGGCAAGTGACCGCCACCATCGACAACCGCCGAGTGGCCGCCGTTCGCCTTCGCCTGGACGCTCCAGACAGCGCCTGGTTCTACAATCGGAAGACCGACCTGCGGATCGATCTCCTGTTCGACTTCCCCATCCCGGCCGCGACGCTTGCGGAGCACGCGAGAGGACGGAAGATCCGCGGCTGGGTGCTCCGGGTCGCCTCAGAGCCAGACCTCCTGCGACTCAAGACGATCGCGGCCGGGCGACGCTCGGCGCCCGGCGACGCGGAGGACATCGCGTTTCTGGAAGCACGACGTTCGCGCGCCTGACGCCCGACGCCGTCGCGTCGATGTCGCGCGGACGGTTCGTCCGTGACCTCAGGACGCCGGGATCACCACCCACGCGCGGCTGCGGACGACGGCGTCGCGACGGTTGACCCTCACCGTCACGCGGTGCGGCCGGCCGTCGCGATCGTTGGACGCGGGCTCGACGCCTAACAGGTAGAACGCCGACGTTTCCCGGAGCACGCGCTCGAACGCGTAGTCGCCCGTGCCGGCCTGCACGCGGATCAGCTCGCCGCCGGCGAAGCGGTCGAGCCCGAGGCCCAGCAGCTCGATGTCCCGCAGCATCCAGGGTAGCGCCCGCACGCGCGGCGAGAACATTTCGATGAAGTTCCGATCGAGGTGCAGAACGTACAGGTTTGCGTTGGCGTGCGCCGCCTCGTGGCCGACCGCCGAGAGCAGATCGCCACCGTCGCCGCGGCCGCCGATGACGTCGCCCCCGAACAGCCCGCCGCTCACGACGACGACGGTCTTGCGCTCCGGGACACTGCGTAACGACCGCATCAGGGTGCGCAGGCCCCCGATGCTCTGTGCGACCCGCAGCTCTACCTGATGGGCGTAGGCCTTCGCTTCCTCCGGCAGGTCCCTCGGAATGCACTCGGCTGGCCGGGCACATTCCCGTTCGGCGACGCGTCGGATGACTTCCTCATCCCGCCGGCGCGGCCGCGCCGGGGCCTCGGCCGCATCCGTCGTCGCTGCGACGGCGACGGATGGATCGGGATTCACGGCCGTGGCGGCCTCGTCGTACCGGATGAAGTCGGCCGACACGACTCGTCGCTGCGCGTCGACGAGCACCACCTCGGCGCCTCCGCGGAACACCGGCGTTGCGGCTCCTGCGCGGCGCCCGCGAGGACGATCATCAACGGCAAGGCGAGCGACAGCAGCGCGCTCCGCGGCATGGCAAAGGCTTCGGCTCGGTCAACCGTTATCGTGCGTGGTCAGCCATTACTGACGTGGGACGAGAGCCAATCGACCTTGGAGGACATGGAGATCGTGGAGGTCGCCAGGAGAGCGGGCGTCGCGGACGGCATCGACGGTCGGCGTGGATCGCGCCGGAGGGAGGGAGCGTTTCGAGCGCACGGAGGCGCGATTTCGACCGAGCCTCCGCCGAAGGCTCCGGCCGGTCCGCCGAAGCTTCACGCGAAGGCGGACGCTACCGCGCGGGCGGCATCAGGATGAGGCGCGTCATGTCGCCGTCGATCTCGATCGTCCGCTGGTGGCGGAACGTGGCGGCGTCGTAGACGTCGATCGTGTGGCCGGCCTGGTAGATGTAGAGCTGCCGGTTGTCGCTGCTCACGCGCAGCGCCATGCGCGGCCGGCCGGCGAAGCGCGTGCGCGACAGGAGCTTGTACTGCTCCAGATCGAACGTCCAGAGCTCGTACTCGCCGATGTCCTGGAACAGCCCGTAGCCCCGCTTGTGATCGGGTGATACCGCGAAGCTCAGGCCGCGCGCCGGGCCGATCGGGTGAAAGTCGATCTTCTTGCGCGCCAGGTCGATGCGCCCGATGCCCATGATGCGCCGGCCCTGCAGCGGGTCCTGCATCGTGAACAGCCCCGTGTAGAACCCCGGCTGGTCGCTGAACGGATCGAGCCCGCCGAAGCTCACCCGCCCGGCACCCACCTCGAACGGCCGCGAGATCTCCCAGCGGTCGACCTCCGTGAAGGTCTCCGTCTCGTAGATGAGGATGTCCTCGCCCATCAGGTACATGAGCTTCCCGTCGGGCGAGAACAGCACGCCGGCGCCTTCACGCTCCTCGCCCTTGGGCCACGGAATCGTGCGCGCGATTGCCTTCGTCGCCAGATCGTACTGCACGAGCGTGGGCGGTCCGATCTCCCAGCGATCGACCTCGAGCGTGTACTTCTTGATCGTCAGGATCAGGAACCGATCGCGCGGGTCGGGCGTGAGGCCCCAGATCCGCGTCTTCGTCGTGCCCTCGGCCAGCGTGAACGTGTCGACCACCGTGCGCGTAGCGAGGTCGACGATGTCGACCCGCTCGGCGAACGAGTCGAGCGAGTAGATCCGGGTCCGGTCGTCCGACAGCACCATGTTGAAGCCCGGGATGCCGGTCGTCTTGATCTCGCCGGTCACCTTGCCGGTGGCCTCGTCGAGGATGGTGATGGCGCCCTTGTAGTTGCCGATGTAGAACGTGCCGGCCGCCGGCGCCTGCGCGGCGACGGCTCCGGCCACGACGACGGCCCCGGCGAGTGCGGCAAGGAGGGTCTTCACGGGAAGATGACGTCGATCCGGCGCCAGTCCTTCTGGGCGGCGGCGCACTTCTTCGTCCAGTCGGGCGCGTGGTTGAGCTGGTCGGGCACCTGCACGGGCCAGAAGCAGCCGAAGTGGCAATCGAACAGGTCGCGCTCGACCGGCTGACAGAGCCCGGCCGTGCCGCCCGTGCGATCGACTTCCCAGCCGGGCGAGAACACCGTCGAACAGCCGAGCGGAATGTGGGCGACGGTCATCGTCTGGAGCGCGACGACGTCGTTGGCCGGGCCGGCCGGCGACGCGGGTGCGGCCGGCGCGTCGATCGCCTCGGCGAGCCGCCGGGCCTTCTGGTTAAGCGGGCTGAGGTGCTTCATGGGTGGTTCCCTCGAACTGTCGCAGAAACGCGGGATTCCTTTCGGCGATGTCGCCGTAGATCTGCAGGCACGTGTCCGTCCAGCCGCGGATCCACTCGCAGTAGTGCAGGTTCGGGCGATTCGTGTCGCCCTGCCGGGTGTGCGCTTCGTGATAACAGCCGCCGGCGCAGAGCGGGCGCGCCCAGCAGGTCTGGCAGTCGGTCTTGTGATCGACGTGGTGGCGGTCGAGGAACGCGCGCTGCGCCTCGCGGTCGATCCCGTCGCGCACGGTGCCGAGCTTGTGCTCGTCCGAGCCGGCGAAGCGATGACAGAGGTTGACGTCGCCCGACGTCGAGACGCCGAGCAGGCCGAACCCGGCGCCGCAGGGCCACGCCTTGCTCGCGCCCTTGTGGATCTCCTCGAGCGTCTCGCGCACGTTGCTGAAGCCGTGATGCCGACCGGCGAGGGCCGCGTCGCGGTAGTCGCCCGCCAGGTCGCGGAACGCCTCGAGGACGTGCGCGAAGCCGGCGTCGGCAAACGCGTGGTCGCGGCCGGGTGTGGCCGTCACGGGCGCAAAGCCGACTTCGTGGAAGCCGAGCTCGTCGGCCAGGTGGTGGTAGATGCGACGGACATCCAGCGTGTCGCGGGTCAACGTCACGCGCGCGCCGATCGGGCGCGTCCGGTGGCGCGCGATGAGGGCCTTGATCTTCGGCGCCACCAGGTCGTAGCTGCCGGCCCCGCCATGGAAGACGCGGAACCGGTTCTGGATCTCTTTCGGGCCGTCGATCGAGATCGTCACGCCGAAGTCGCGGTCGGCCAGAAACTCGATGACCTCGGGCTTGAGCAACGTCGCGTTGGTCGTCAGGCTGAAGTCGATCGTCTTGCCGAGCGCGGCGGCGCGTGACAATGCGTACCCGACGGCGTACTGGAGCACCTTGAAGTTCATGAGCGTCTCGCCGCCGAAGAACGTGAGATGCGCCGAGGGCCCGGACTCCCGCAACAGGAAGTCCACGCTCTCGCGCGCCGTCTCCTCGCTCATCCACTTCGGCTGCCGCCCGTTCTCGGTCTGGACGATCTTGTCCTCGCCGTACTCGTAGCAGTAGGCGCAGCTCAGGTTGCACTGGTTGGTGACGTTCAGCACCATCGTGCTGACCGGCACGGGCGTGAGCGGCAGGACGCGCGGGCGAGGCGGCGGCGGCGCGTCGAGCCGCAGCAGAATCGCGCGCGCGCGCACCAGCTCGCCGATCGTCTCCTCGACCTGGTCTGCCCCGTGGGCCCCGCCGAGCGCGTCGACCAGTTCCACCTCCGAGTGCGGGCGCGCGGCCACCGCGTCCATCACCGCCACCGACACGTCGTCGACCGCCATGACGGCGGCACTCGGTGCCAGGTAGACGAACTGCCGCCCGGCCGCCTCGAACCGATGGCAGTCGCCCGGATGCAGCAGGGTCATCGGCGTCCCTCGAGGGTCGCGAAATCCCAGCGCATGTAGAGCGGCACGGTCACCACGAGGTGCGCGCGCGCGCGCAGGGGCTCGCCCGCCGCCGGCGTGTGCGTGGCAATCACCCAGACGTCGCCGATGTTGTTGCGGTTGCCTGAACGCGCGGGATTCGGCCCGTCCTGCGCCGGCGAGAACACGCCGCGCGTGCCGTCGATCTCTCCCACGAACTTCAGGTCGTCGTCGGCGTACGTCGCCGTGTATTCCTCGAGCGTCCACACCGCGTCGACCGCGCCCAGGTTCAGGTCGTCGGCCGTGTCCGGCTTGCCGTCGGGGCCGTCGGCGAAGGCCGTGGCCTCGAACCGGGCGAACATCTTCGGGTACATGACGCCGCCAACCCGCGCCATGCCCCACGCGGGTGTCACCTTGATCTGGTCGACCTGCGGATACACGACGAGCGCGGCCCGGGCGAACGTCCCGGCCAGGTACAGATCGCGGACGCCCTGCGGCGCGTCCGGCGCGACGGTGACCTCGAGCACGGCCTCGGTTGGCGTCGCGCTGACGACGCGCGCGATCGTGATTCCGCGCCCGAAGTCGACGTCGCCGGGGACGAGCGACGCCGGCAGCCCCTCGCCGAACACGCGCACGCGCTGCCCGATCGCGCCGGTGCGCAGCGCCGGGCGATCGAGCCCGGCCACGACCGGACCGGCACCCACCCGCCGGAGCGTGACATCCACGCCGAGTTCGTCGTACGCGCCCGTGAACCAGCGGCCGCTCATCGACTGCCAGTCACGCTCGACGAGCATCACCTCGCGGAGCGACGTCGACTCCTCGGTCCCGACCTGGCTCCGTCCCCGCCACTGAAACCCCGTGTAGATGACCGACCGGCCCGTGCGGCTCACCGTCCGGCCGCTCTTCGGATACATGTAGGCGATATTGGTCGTGAATTCGTCTGGCGCCGCGCCGGCCGCCACCGTCATCCGGCCGTAGAACGGCCCTTCGCCGATCTCGTAGCCGCCAACGACCCACGTGCCAGCCAGTTGCGGGCTGCGCATCGTCGCGGCCCAGTCGGTCCAGGACTTGGTCGTGAAGGGGAACGCGCCCTTCAAGTGCCCGAGCGCCTTGTCCATCGGATGGCGATTGTCGGGCGGCCGGCCGTCGGGGCCGGGCTCGCGCGACGGCGGCCCGAACCGGCGGAATCCCTGGAAATCAGCGAGCGGGTACCACCCGCGGTGCATCGCGACGAGCAGGTCCCACTCCTCGCCCGTCCGCCGCTGCAGGACCACGCGGCCCATCGAGTGGCAGCTCGAACAGAGCTGCGCGGTGTCCTTGTCGCCTTCGTAGGTCCAGTCGATCAGGCGCCGCTCGACCTCGAACGCGCCCGGCCGCGCTTCGTCAGGCGCAAGGCCCAGCGTGTCGGCCAGGTACTTGACGACGACGCGGGCGTCGGCCGGCTCGATCGGGGCCTGATTGAGCGTCGCCATCCGGCGGATCGTCTCCTGCCACCCTTCCGGCGTCGTCCGGCGATACGAGATGCGCGACATTCGGCCCTCGGCGTCGGACGGATGACAATCCCCGCAGACACGCTTGACGGTTGGATCGGTGATGGGGATGCCGGCCGGCGGGTCGTCACCTGGGCGCGGGGCCTGGGGAGGCGACTGGGACGCGACACGCAATCCAAAGGACGCCAGAAACGCGACGACCCCCACCGCGACGCCGATGGACCGGACCATGACGATGCCGGTGAGTCTACCCCAGGAGGCCCACGCCCGGCTCATCGGCTATTTGCCCGCCGGCACCCGCGCGCGCAGTTCATCCGTCCAGTGCGTCACGAACATGAGAACCCGCCGGTTGCGTTCGCTGTCACTGGTGACCGGCGCGACCATCAGGAACCGCCGGCTGTCGGCCGAGAGATCGAACGCGCGGCCGATGGCACCGAGGGTGAAGTCGGTCAAGGTGAAGAGCGGCTCCGGCACGCCATGGACGAAGGCGCCTGCCCGCGCGGGCTCGACGGGCACACGCATGAGCCGCGGCGGCGCGCCTGAGGCCACGTAGAAGAGCTCCATGTCCTGCGCCGACCGCGACCACATGGGCCGCGTGCCGCCGCCGGACGAGATCTGCCAGCGGCCGGCCTCGACATCGGGGAACGGCCGGACGTGCACCTCGCCGAACGTACTCCCCTCGGGCGACTGATACGCGATCCATCGGCCGTCCGGCGAGATCTCCGCGCTGGTCATGGTCGCCGGAGGACGGGCGAAGAGCGGGACCGCCGGCGCACCGGGCGTGAGCTCCAGCAGGTCCAGGGAGCCAAGCGGTGCGGTGTCCGTCGCGGCGCGGCGGGCGAGCACACGGCGTCCGTCGGCCAGCACCATCTGCGGGGCTTCTGCCTCCGGGGTATCGGTCAGCCGCTCGAGCGCGCCCGTGCCGTCGGCGGCGCGTCGGTACACGTCCGTCTGCCCGCCCTGCGGCCCCGAACGGAACACCACGAACCGGCTGTCCGGCGTCCACACCGGGTATGACTCGAGATCCGGACCCGACGTCAGCTTCGTGAGTATTCGACGGCCGAT